>DUBD01000265.1 GCA_012960515.1 Bacteroidota bacterium
GTGCCCGCCTACCGCGGCCTCACGCAGACGTGGTTCGAGCACTCCTGGCTCTCCGACGTCTTCCGCCAGCTGGCGGAGCACGACTGCACCGTCGTCATCACGAGCGACCACGGCGCCGTCCGCTCGCTCAACGCCACCAAGGTGATCGGCGACCGCGAGACGAGCACGAGCCTCCGCTACAAGCACGGCCGCAACCTCAAGGTGGACGGCCGCGAGGCCATCTTCGTCAAGGAGCCCGAGGCGTACGGGCTGCCGCGCGCGGGCATCAACGAGAACTACATCTTCGCGACCGAGGACCGCTACTTCGTCTACCCGACGAACTACCACAAGTACCAGGAGCGCTACCGGGACTCGTTCCTGCACGGCGGTGTGAGTCTGGAGGAGGTGCTGCTGCCCGTCGCCACGCTCCGGCCGAAGCGGTAGCGGACCGCTCGACCCGCTGGCGGTGCGCGTCGGCGAGAAGGGAGCGCGAGGTATCGTACCGGATCGCTCCCCCTCGCGCGCATGATGCCCCGTGCCCTTTCCTTCCTCCTCCTCACGCTGACCGCGTCCGCCAGCGCGCAGCCCGCCGCAGATCCTGCGGACGTCGGCTCGCTGGACGCCATTATCACGGCCTACTACGAGGTCGTCTCCGGTCCCGCAGGTCAGCCGCGGGACTGGTCTCGCGACAGCACGCTCCACCACCCGGATGCCCTCGTGACGGTCGTCGGCTCCGGCGCAGAGGGCGAGACCGTGATCCGACCGACGGACCTCGGGACGTACCACGCGAACGCGGGCGGCCTCGCGGAAGCCGGGTTCTTCGAAGTCGAGATCGCGCGGCGAACGGAGCGCCACGGCGCCGTAGCCCATGTCTGGAGCACCTACGAATGGCGCCAGACAGAGGATGGGCCGATTGGCGGCCGCGGCGTCAACAGCATCCAACTCGTGTGGGACGGGAGCCGCTGGTGGATCGTCTCGTGGATGTTCGACGGCCGCACGAACGCCCCGCCCGTTCCCGAGCCGTACCTCCCGCACTGACCCCGCCCCGCTGGCGGTCCGCATCGCCGAGAGCCTCCGCCAGCCGGCGGCGGTTCGGGCGCGCGCCGTACACTGGGGGCATGGACGGCCTCCCCTCCTCGTACGTCCCCGCGCGGATCGTCCGCCGGCAGGACCACACCGAGAGCCTCGCGACCTTCTGGCTCCGTCCCGAGCGTCGCATCGGCTTCCGGCCGGGTCAGTACGTCACGCTCGCACTCCCGGGCGAGGACGGCCGCTGGATCAAGCGGCCCTACTCCGTGCTCAGCGCCCCGCACGAGGACGTGCTGGAGCTGTTCGTGGAGTGCGTGGACGGCGGCGCGCTGACGCCCTGCCTCTTCGAGCAACACGAAGGCGACGACGTGGGCGTCCGCGGGCGCGCAGCGGGCGCCTTCGCGCGAGACAACGAACGGACGCACCACGTCATGGCCTGCACCGTGACCGGCATCGCGCCCTTCCTCTCCATGCTCCGCGACGCCCGCCAGCGCGGCGAGACCGGCCACCGCTACCTCGTGCTCTACGGCGCGAGCCACCCGGACGACCTCGGCCCCTACGCCAGCGAGCTGGCGGCGCTCGCCCGCGAGGCCGACGTGACCGGCGTCGCCACCGTCAGCCGCCCGTGGGAGGCGGAGGGCTGGACCGGCGAGACCGGCCGCGTAGAAGACGTCCTCCGCAAGCACCTCGACGCACGGGGGTGGGACCCGCGCGAGGCCGCGGGCTACGGCTGCGGCAATCCGGCCATGGTGCAGAACGTGCTCGGCGTCCTCCGCCGCGCCGGGTTCAGCGCCGACCACCTCCACGAAGAGGCCTACTTCCCGGACGCCGGCGAGACCACGCCCGCCGAAGCGCCGCCCGCCGCGCCCCCCGCGCGCAGACAGGGCGTGCCCATGACCCCGCCTGGTGGTGTGGTCCTGAAGACGGCCCCGCGCCCTCCCGGCGCGTAGGGCTGGCGGCCGGCCTCGGCGAGAGGGTCCGC
Organism: Bacteroidota bacterium; assembly: GCA_012960515.1. Classification (GTDB taxonomy): domain Bacteria; phylum Bacteroidota; class Rhodothermia; order Rhodothermales; family Rubricoccaceae; genus Rubricoccus. Next base: position 1,991 of record DUBD01000265.1, read on the forward strand.
CAGCGGGGCGTGACCTCCCGTGGCCCGTTTCGCGGCATCTCTAGATGGGCGTACCCATTCCGGAGCGGCCCCGTATCCTTCCGCCCCGTCTCCCTCCTCCTCTGTGGACGACTCCTTCCACTGCCCCACCTGCGGCGCCCCGCTCCGCATCAAGAACCGATTCGTCAAGGCCGTCACCTGCGAGTTCTGCCACAACGTCTCGCTCTACGACGGCGTCCGGCTGGACCCCACGGGCCGTACCGCCTCCCTCGCGAAGCTCCAGAGTCCGCTCTACCTGGACGCGACGGGACGGCTCGGCGACCGGCCCTTCCGTGTCACAGGCCGGCTCGTCTATGAGTACGACGGCGGGATGTGGCAGGAGTGGTTCCTGGACCTCGGCGAGGGCCGCGTGTGGCTGCAAGAGGACGAGGGCCGCTTCACCGCGCTCAACGAGGGCGACCGCGCGAGCGCCCCGCCCTTCGAGGGCATCCGCCCCGGCGACGAGATCACCGTGGGCGGCCACCGCGTAACCGTGGGCGAAGTGGGCGAGGCGACGATCGTCTCCGCCGAGGGGCAGCTCGGCCACCAGATCCTCCCCGGCGAGACCATCCGCTACGTGGACGGCACCGCCGGCGAGGACGAGGTCAGCATCGAGTACGGCGAGCGCGAGACTGAAGTGTTCGTCGGTCGCCCGGTCCCTCGCGAGGCGATCACCATCGACCCCGACCCCTTCGCGTAGCGCCCCGCTGGCGGCGCCTCTCCACGAGCGCGACCGTCGCTTCCCTGCCCCCTGACTCTCCGATATGGGCCGCATCCTCCTCTTCGTCATCCTCGGAGGCCTCGGCGCGTGGGCGTACGCCCGCGCCTCCGCCGGTCCCAAGGCGATGCCCCTCACGACCTACGCCGACGTCAAGCCCGAGCGCGTGAGCTTCATCCCGATCCCGGTCTACGTCCCCCCGCCGCCCTCCAACCGGACCGGCAGTACCTCCGGCCCCCGCGTCAGCGGCGGCGGCCCCAGCTTCGGCAAGTGATGGAGCTCTCCCCCCTGGACCGCGCCCTCACCGCCGCCCGCCGCGGCCACCACGAAGCCGCCCGCCAGCTCCTCGACGGCGTCCTCGCGAGCGACGGCGCGAACGAGGAAGCCCTCCTCTGGCGCGCCCGCGTCTCCGAGACCGACGCCGAGCGCGCCCCCTTCCTCCAGCGCGCCCTCGCGGTCAACCCGGAGAACCGGTGGGCCGCCGACCAGCTGGCGGCCATCGGCGGCGGGGCCGCACCGCAGCCCACCAGCGACACGCTCCAGTGCCCCAGCTGCGGCGGCTCCGTGGAGGTGCACCCGGAGCGCGGCGCGAAGGCGGCCGTCTGCACGTACTGCGGCTCCGTCCTGGAGCTCACCGCCGGCCAGGCCGACATCATCGGCCAGATGGACCCGAAGGTGGGCCCGGACCAGCCCATCCGCCCCGGCGACGAAGCCGTGTTCGAGGGCGAGAACCACCTCGTCATGGGCTGGATGCGCTACGAGGGCTGGGACGACGAAGACCGCTGGCGCTGGGACGAGTGGCAACTCGTCTCGGACTCCGGTACGCCGCGCTACCTCTCGTGGTCGGGCGACGAGGGCTGGACGCTCCAGACCCCCATCCGTCCCACGCCGAAGGTCACGCGCACCGGCATCAAGCTGGAAAAGGGCCGCGCGACCATCAAGGAGACGAGCCCCGCCCGCATCAAGGCCATGCAGGGCGAGTTCACCTTCCGCCCGCAGATCGACCAGACGCTCCGCGTGATGGAGGCGCAGCGCGGCAACCAGCACTACAGCGCCGAGCTGACCGCGGACGAGATCGAGGTGGTGGGCGGGCCGCGGATCGCGGAGCGCGAGCTGTGGGAGGCGTTCGGCCGCGAGGACAAGCTGCGCGAGATGGACGAGCGCGCCGAGAAGCGCCGCCAGCGGCGCAAGAGCCTCCGCCGCGCTGCGCTCTTCTGCTTCGCGGCTGCTGCGCTCTACTTCCTCGGGATCGGCTGGGCGGCATCCAAGGGCGAGACCGTGGCCACGGCCTCCGCCGAGTTCGTCGCGCAGGAGCGGAGCACCCCCGTCCCGGAGGCCCCGGCGCCCTCCACCTTCAGCGGCAACATCGAGCGCGTGGACACCGAGGTCCGCGAGCCGTTCGACGTGCTCACCTTCGACGCCACCTCCACGGACGAGACGTACGAGATCGAGACGGACATCCAGAGCGGCGGCTCCGGCTCCACAGACATCGAGCTCTACCTCCTCACGCCGAGCGGCGCCTCCTACTTCATCGACACGGCCGTCTTTTCCGGCTCCACCTCGCGCTCCCGCGCCTTCCGCGCGGAGGAGACGGGCGAGCACACGCTGCAGGCGTGGGTCCGCGACACCAGCCCCGAGCGCGTGAGCTTCTCCACGAGCGTCCGCCGCGGGATGTGGGAGCCCGGCGCGTTCGCCGCCGCCTTCGCGCTGGCGGGCATGCTCGGCGTGGTCCTCTTCCTGGCCGGAGGCTTCGGCCGCATCGACTAACCCTTCCCCCTCCCTCATGCGCGCACTCCGCACGTCACTCGCCGTCGCCCTGGCGACGCTCGCCGCCCACCCCGCCCTCGCGCAGTCCGCCGACAGCGACCTCTCGCTCTCCGTCATCGGCGCGACGGTGCTCTACGGCGCGATGGGCATCCTCCTCACCCTCGCGGGCTACTTCGTCTTCGACAAGGTGGTGGGCCTCAACCTCCACCACGAGCTCGTGGAAGACCAGAACGTCGCCATCGGGATCATGCTCGCGGGCGTGTTCATCGGCTGCTCCGTCGTCGTCGCGGCCGTGATGTTGTCCTAACCGCTCGCGATGCGTGACGCGTGAGGAGCCCTCGGCGCCCGCGCGATCCCGTGCCCCCCGTGACCGACACCCGCCCCCTGGACCTCGCGCACCCGCCCCCCTCTGGCGACGGCCACCAGGGGGACGTTCCCGCGCCGCCCGTCCTCGCCGACGGCGACCGCCAGCCGGGCGAGCTCTCGGACGGGCAGGTCCGCGTGCTCCTCGCCTCCGTCCTCGTGGTGGCGGCGTGCGGCCTGCTCTACGAGCTCATCGTGGGCACGCTCTCGTCGTACCTGCTGGGCAACTCGACGCTCCACTTCTCGCTCACCATCGCGGGGTTCATGAGCGCGATGGGGCTGGGCTCGCTCCTCTCCCGCCGCATCCACGGCGACCCGCTGGCGTGGTTCGTGGGCGTGGAGCTGGCGGTCGGTGCGGTGGGCGGCGGCGGCGCGGCGCTGCTCTACGCGGCGTACACCTACACCCCGCCGGTCTACCACGCCGCGATGGCGGCGGTCGTCCTCGCGATCGGGATCCTGATCGGGCTGGAGATCCCGCTCGTGGCGCGGATCCTGGACCGCGCGGGCCGGCACCGGCGCGATACGGTCGCCAACGTGCTCGCCGTGGACTACGTGGGCGCGCTCGTGGCGGGGCTGGCGTTCCCGTTCCTGCTCCTGCCCACGCTCGGCGTGCTGCGGACGAGCTTCGTGACGGGCGCCGTCAACCTCGCCGTGGTGGCGGCGTGCCTGTGGGCGTTCCGCCGCGAGATCCGGCGCCGCGCGAGGCGGGGCCTGAGTGCCACGGCCGCCGCGCTGGCGGTCGTCCTCGTCGGCGGGGCAGGCGGCGCGGCGTGGCTGGCGAGCACCTTCGAGGCCAAGCTGTACCGGGCGCCCGTCGTCTACGCGGAGCAGAGCCCGTACCAGCGGCTCGTGGTCACGCGCTCCGGCCGCGGCGGCGATACCGACACCCGCCTCTTCCTCAACGGCGCGCTCCAGTTCTCCACCCGCGACGAGCACCGCTACCACGAGATGCTCGTCCACCCCGCGATGGCGCTCGCCCCCAGCCGCGCGACCGTCCTCGTCCTCGGCGGCGGCGACGGGATGGCCGTCCGCGAAGTGCTCAAGTGGCCCGGCGTCCGGTCCGTTACCCTCGTGGACCTGGACCCCGCCGTGACACGCCTCGCGCAGACGCACCCCGCGCTCGTCCAGGCCAACCGCCAGTCGCTGGCGGACCCGCGCGTCACGCTCCGCCACGAGGACGCCTACCGCTTCATCGAGAGCGGCACGGACCTCTTCGACGTGATCCTCGTGGACCTCCCGGACCCCAACCACGAGTCGCTGAGCAAGCTCTACAGCCGCCCGTTCTACGAGCTCCTCCGCGCGAGGCTGGCGGCGGGCGGGACCGTGGCCGCGCAGTCCACCTCGCCGTACTTCGCGCGCGAGGCGTTCTGGAGCATCGTCGCGACGGCCGAGGCCGCGGACCTCCACCCGGTCCCGTACCACGTCTGGGTGCCGAGCTTCGGCGACTGGGGCTTCTTCCTCGGCAGCACGCACGCCGTCCGCCCCGAGCGGCTGGCGGTGCCCGTGGAGACCCGCTTCCTCACGCCGGACCAGTTCCGCACCGCGCAGCTCTTCGACGCCGACGTCTCGCGCGTCCCCGCCGAGGTCAACACCCTGGACGATCCCGTCCTCCTCCGCTACTACGAACACGGATGGGCGAGATGGCAGTGACCGAGGGATACGGGACGAGGGATGACGGGATGGGCACGTCCGCTCCTCCCTTCTCATCCCCCATCCCCCATCCCTCCCGAAGCGGAGGTCACCACCTCCTCGTGGACCTCTGGGTGGCCGATCCGGAGCCGCTCCGCCGCGTGGACGCGTGGGAGGCGCTGCTGCCCGGCGCCTGCCGCGAGGCGGGCGCGACCGTCCTCGGCGCGCGCTTCCACCAGTTCCAGCCCGAAGGCGTGACCGGCATCGTGCTCCTCGCGGAGAGCCACGCGAGCGTCCACACCTGGCCCGAGGCCGGGCTCGTCACGCTGGACGTGTTCACCTGCGGCGCGCTGGACGCCCGCGCCATCGTAGACCGTATCCGCGACGCGCTGGCGCCCGTAGTGCGCGAGCGCGTGACCGCCGTCGCCCGCGGCGATGTCGCCCTCGCCGAGAGCGGCCGCCAGCCGGACGCGCGCGGTTCGCTCCCCCCTTCCGACCTTTCTCCTGACGCCACCGCCCGCTGAGGGCCACCCCCATGGGACTCTTCGACAAGCTCAAGAACGAGCTCATCGACATCATCGAATGGACCGATGACTCGCGCGACACGGTCGTCTGGCGGTTCCCGCGCCACGGCAACGAGATCAAGCACGGCGCGATGCTGACCGTCCGCGAGGGCCAGACCGCCGTCTTCGTGGACGAGGGCCAGATCGCCGACGTGTTCACGCCCGGCACCTACAAGCTGACGACGGCCAACCTCCCCATCCTCACCACGCTGGAGAGCTGGAAGTACGGCTTCGAGAGCCCCTTCAAGGCCGAGGTCTATTTCGTCAACACCCGCCGCTTCACCAACCAGAAGTGGGGCACGAAGAACCCCATCATGCTCCGCGATCCGGAGTTCGGCCCCACGCGGCTCCGCGCCTTCGGCACGTACGGCTTCCGCGTGACCGAGGCCGACGTGTTCCTCCGAGAGGTCGTCGGCACGAGCGGGGACGTGGACACGGCCGAGATCACGGACCACATCCGCAACCTCGTCGTCTCGCGGTTCACGGACGCCCTCGCCTCCGCCAAGCTGGCGGCGCTGGACCTCGCGGCCAACTACGACGAGCTCGGCACCGCCCTCGGCGAGACGATGCAGGCCGACATGGAGGCCTACGGCATCGAGCTCGTGGACTTGATGGTGGAGAACATCTCGCTCCCGCCCGAGGTGGAGAAGGTGCTGGACGAGCGCACCAGCATGGGCGTGATCGGGAATCTGGGCGCGTACACGCAGTTCCAGGCCGCCAAGGCGATGGGCACCGCCGCCGCCAACCCCGGCGGAGGCGCCGCCGCTGCGGGCGTCGGGCTGGGCGCTGGGATGGCGATGGCCAACCAGATGACGCAGGCCATGAACCAGAGCCAGCAAGCCCCGCCCCCCTCGGGTGCCACGCCGCCCCCGCCGCCGCCCGCCGAGGCCTTCCACGTCTCCATCGACGGACAGACGAGCGGCCCGTTCACGATGGACCAGTTGAAGGCGAAGGCCACCGCGGGCGAGATCTCGCGTGAGACCCACGTCTGGCGCGAGGGCATGGACGGCTGGAAGCGCGCCTCCGAGGTGGACGCGATGTCCCGCGTCTTCGGGGCGGTGCCGCCGCCCCCGCCGCCGCCCGGCGCCTGACCCCTCGCCCGGCTGCGGCCGGCCTCGGCGAGAGGCCCCGCCAGCCGCCGGGGGTAGGCCGGACCCCGAATCGTCACGTGGCTCTTGCGAAACACCCGCGTCGCGACGTATTTCTACATACTCTAGCCCGCCGGTGCCGCCATGGACCGCTCCCTCCGCTCCCGCTTCGCCCGCGTCACGGGCCTCCTGACGGTGATCGCGGCCGGGACCATGACGGCGCCCGCCGGCGCGCAGGGCTCGTTCCAGACGCTAGACCCCTTCTACGGAGGCGAGAGCGCCCGGCAAACGTTCTATGACGGGGTGGCGGTCTCCGGCGAGGTGACCTACCGCGACCGCGACCTCCTCGGCCTCTCCGAACCCGGCGCGCCCGCCTCGGACATGGTGCTCGGCGCCCGGCTGGACTACGCGCTGCTCCCGCAGGTCACCGTCTCCGCCGTGGCCGACCTGACGGGCGCCGCCAGCCGCGGGCCGCTCGGCCTCAGCTGGGTCGTCGTCAAGCCGTACTGGCACAACGAGAACACGGACTACGCCGTCCGCGTGGCCGTGGACCCCGCCAGCGAGGGCGGCCTCGGCTTCCGTCAGACGGACGTGGCGTTCCTCTCGTCCTCGGCGCTCTCGCCCGAGGTCACGAGCGACTTCGCCGTGGGCCTCCGGCGCGTGCGCACGGGCTACGTGGAAGCGGAGGACGCCCAAAACGTCTTCAGCGACTTCCCCATGGACGAGGACTCCGTCCCCCTACCCGCTGCCGCCGCGCTCCGGATGAACGGCGACCGCGTCCGGCTCGTGGGGCAAGAGCTCCGCGGAAGCTGGGGCTACAACGTCCTCTTCGACCCCGCCGGTAGCCGCGTGCTCGGCAGCCTGATCGTGGAAGCCGGCGACTACACCCTCGTCCGTGCCCAGCGGTCCGGTGAGGACGCATCACCCGCGGCGCAGGACCGCATCCGGAGCGGGATTGGCTGGGCGCGCGTCGGCATCGAGTTCAACCGGCCGAGCTACGTCTTCGAGCCGTACGTGAGCGTGCCGCTGGTGACGTGGGCGGACGTCCGCGGCGAGCCCGTCCGCCACGGACCACGGCCGGAGAAAGCGCGGCTCGGCCTTCGGATGATGCTACGGTAGCGCCGCGCTGGCGGTCGCCGTCGGCGGGGCGTCGTAGACTCGGCGCCCACCACCCGCGCGCACTGTGCTTCTCGGCGTCGTCTCCGACACCCACGGCTACTACGATCCCGAACTGGACGACGTCCTCGCGCCGTGCGACCTCATCCTGCACGCGGGCGACGTGGGCGGGGACGGCTCCATCCTGGATCGGCTGGCGGCGCTCGCGCCGGTGCACGCCGTCTGGGGCAACGTGGACGGCCGCTACATCCGCCAGCGGGCCGAGGAGCACGCCCGCTTCCGCGCCGGCGGCCTCCGGATCTGGATGACGCACATCGGCGGGAGGCCCGGCCGCTGGAGCAAGGGCATCGGCCCGATGCTCCGCGAGGAGCGTCCGGACGTGTTCGTCTGCGGGCACAGCCACATCCTCCGCGTGGAGCGCGTCCGCGCCCTCGGTGGGATGCTGTTCGTCAACCCCGGCGCCGCCGGTCGCCAGGGCTTCCACCAGGAGCGGACCTGCCTCCGCTTGCGCGTGGAAGACGGCGCTGCGAAAGAGATGGAGGTCGTGAAGCTCGGCGCGAGGACGGGCTGACCCCCACCGCGAGGCCGTAGGTTCCCCCATTGCCGCCTCGTGCGGGAGCCCCAGCGTACCGACGGGCCGGTGCGTACAAGGGGGGCTCAGGACGAGGCCCCGCCGGCCGATACCCGGCCCGCGATACCGATTTGGGCGCCACCGCCCCACCACCGCCCCGTTTCTCATGCGATCCCGCTTGTTCCTCGCCGCCTTCGCGGCAGCCCTCGTCGTGTCCGGATGCGACGACGCCATCCCGACCGAACCCGACGACCTCCTCATTGACGCCCGCATTGCCCGCCAGGCCGGCGACGTGGACGCCGCCGTGGACCTTCTGGAGCGCGCCCACGAGGCCGACGCCTCTGACGCTGTTGTCCGCCTGGAGCTGGCCTCCACCCTCTTCGAGCAGGCGGACCTCGGCGTGATCGACCTCGACCGCATCGCGAGCTACCTCTTGGAGGAGGCGGGCACCAGCGCGGCGAGCCCGGCCGCCTCCGCGCCCGCCGCCAAGGCCGGCGGCTGCGCCTACGCCGACGACCCGACTGCCGAGCCCTTCGACCCGACCGAGTTCGAGGAGTACGACCAGTACCTGGAGCGCGCGAGCGTGGCCCGCCGCGTCCGCGAGCTGCTCGACCCCGTCATCGCGGACCAGCTCCGCCCGGCGGACTTCCTGTGCTCCGGCATCCAGGACGGCGCCCTCGTCTACGACGCCGACGCGGCGCTGGCGGCGCTCCGCAGCGTGGACCCGCGCATCACCGACGAGCAGATCGCGAGCGCCCTCGCCGTCAACGCCGTCGCCGAGGTGATGGACACGTACCTCTTCCTCACCGAGGAGCTGGACGGCCGTGCGCAGTGGTACCGGCTCGGGGACGGCTCCATCGGCGTGTGCCCCGTGGGCATCACCGAAGAGGAGCTCCGCCAGCTCGCCGAGGAGTCCGTCGCCGACATGGGCGAGGCGCTCCTCTCCACCGACCTCCGCGCCCGCCTGATCGACTCCTCCACGGAGCTCGTGGACGTGGTGCTGGACGCCTACGAAGAGGTGCGCGACGACCTCGCGCCCTACTGCACCGGCTCCTGATGCGGACGCTCCTCCTCACCGCACTCCTCGCGCTGGCGCCCGCCGCCTCCGCGCAGTACCTGTTCGGCTCGCTGGACCAGGACGCGCCCGTGGACGTCCCGGAGATCACGGCCCTCGCGATGGGCGACGCCGTCACGGCCGTCCCGGACCCGCAGACCGCGTTCTTCTCCAACCCCGCGCACCTCGCCCGCCTGGACGGCTTCCGGATCTCGGTGGTCGGCGCGCAGGCGGGGATCGGCGG
>DUBD01000266.1 GCA_012960515.1 Bacteroidota bacterium
GCGACCGCCCCCAGCACGAGTTCGTCTGTGGCGCCAGCGGGCGCCCCGAGGTGGACCACATCCTGCGTCACGAGCGCCTTCAGCAAGACTACGACGCCCTGCGCCCGGTTTTCGGTGGCGGCCCCCTCCCCTACCTGAACGCGACGACCGGCTCGTCCGCTCGCGAAGCAGCCGCCCTCTCGCCCCGCGCCAAGCGGATCGTCGCGAAGGTGTACTCTGAGGACTTCGTCCTCTTCGGCTACCCGTTCCCGTCGCCATGACCGCGCCCCTCCGCATCGGGCTCCTGGCGACGGCCCGTTACCCCATCGTGGAGCCATTCACGGGGGGGCTCGCCTCGCACGTCGCCACTCTCGCGCACGGGCTGGCGGCGCGAGGCCACGAGGTCACCGTCATCGCGCCCGATGGCTCTGACCTCGGCCCCGGCATCGACGTGCTGCCCATCGGGACCGCCAGCGGGCTGGAGTTCTCGGCGGCGGCCCGCCGCGACGCGTCCATGCTCGCCGAGCCGTTCATGCAGGAGCACCACGCGTACCTCCGCCTCCTCACGGCACTCGCGAAGGAGCCCCGGTTCGACGTCCTCCACAACCACGGCTTCCACTACCTCCCCATCGCGATGGCGCGCACGATCCCCGGCGCGCACGTGACGACGCTCCACGCGCCGCCCACGCCATGGCAGGAAAGCGCCGCGAAGTGCCTCGCGCCACACGAGCGGCCTCTCTTCCTCACGGTCTCCGAGACGAACCGGCGGATCTGGTCGCGCTCCATCGCGGGCGTCACCTCGGTCCCCAACGGGATCGACCTCTCCGGCTGGCCACTGGCGGAGACGCCCGACCCCGACCTCGCGGTGTGGACGGGCCGCATCGTGCCAGAGAAGGGCCCGCACTTCGCGATCGACGCCGCGCGCCGGGCGGGGTACCGCATTGTCCTGGCTGGCCCCACGCCCGACCGCGAGTTCTTCGACGCCGAAGTGGCGCCGCGCCTGGACGCCAGCGCCGAGCTAGCGGGCCACCTGACACAGGCCGAGCTAGCGGAGTTGATCGGCAACGCCTCCGTGGCGCTCAGCACGCCGTGCTGGGACGAGCCGTTCGGACTCACGACGGTGGAGGCGCTCGCCTGCGGAACGCCTGTCGCCGCCTTCGACCGCGGCGCGATGCGGACGCTGCTGTGCGACCGCTCCGGGCGGCTTGCGGAACCCGAATCCTCGTCCGACCTCTCCGGCGCCGTGCTGGAAGCGGCCTCCCTCAACCGTTCCGACGCCCGCGCGCGAGCCGAGCAGGTGGCGTCCGTGGACCGGATGCTGGACGGCGTGGAGGCCGTGTACGCCCGCGCGATGCGCCGCGCGCGGCTGGCGGACTAGATGCGGGTCGGCTACTACGCGCACCATCACGGGCGCGGTCACGTGGCCCGGGCCTGCGCCATCCTCGCGCACGTCCGGGCGCCCGCCACCCTGTTCACCTCGGCCGAGGTCCCTTCACCCCCCGAGAACGTAGAGGTCGTCCCCCTCCCCCCCGACTTGCCGCGAGGCGACGAGTCGCCTCCACCGCCGCCGCTCCACTACGCGCCCATCGCGCACGGCGGCGTCCGCCAGCGGATGGCGCGGATCGCGGCGTGGGCGGCTGAGGGGCCGGCCGTTCTCGTCGTGGACGTGTCGGTGGAGGTCGCGCTGTTCGGCCGGTTGCTGTCGCTGCCGGTCGTACATCGAGCCTTGCGCCATCTGCTGTTGAAATCTAGCGCCCTCCTGCCCGAAGCGCTGGCTCCCGGCTTGCATGCTGCGCTGGAACTCTGCCTGCTGTTCTGAGCGGCCCCTGTCTACCGCATCAGCGCTTAGCGCGTTCAACTCTTCGCCCTGCTGCGATCTTAAATTGCTCAACGCCGTGTC
>DUBD01000267.1:0-2863 GCA_012960515.1 Bacteroidota bacterium
GGCAGGCCCTGATCGGGTTCGGCATCGGGACCGTGCTCGTGGCGCTGGCGGCGCCGCTCACGGCCGTCGTCCTGGACGGGGCGGACTGGGTCCCGGTGGTCGCCGGCCTGCTCCTGACGTTGCACGCGGGGTGGACTATCCACCGCCTCGCCCGCCTCCGCCAGCGGGTCTGGCGCGTGGCGATCTCGCCGCGCCACGTCGTCGCGCTGGACGCCGGCCGCCGCCAGACCTCCGTGGCGTGGAGCGCCGTGGAGCGCGTAGAGGTAGACGACGAGGGCCTGACGCTCGTCTCGCGGGGGCTGGAGGGGGTGGCGCACCGGCTCCACGTTCGCCCTCACTTCGCAGCCTACGTCGCGCTCGGCCACCAGCTCGTGCGCATGGCGGAGCGCCGGCGGTGCGCCATCTGGGTGGACGGAGCCCCCTGGCAGCGGCTCGACGTGAGCGCCCTCGTGGCCCCTCTCCGACGGACGCTCCACGGCGAGGCCTGAGATCCACTGAGATCCAGACCTCGGCCTAACCCACCGTTACGCCGCCCGCGCTCTGGCGGCGGACCTAGGCGGTCGCGCCCCCGCAGGAGGACCCGGCGCCGGCCGTGCATCCGTAGCAGTGCCGGGCCGTCCGGACCGTCCGCGCCTGCCACGCCTCCACGTCAAAGTCGGCGATGTGCGTGAAGGGCACGGCCGCATCCATCTCCAACTGCTGGTTGAAGTCACAGTCGTAGACGCGCCCGTCCCAGCTCACGGAGACGGTATTCCGGCACATCAGCCCCTCGATGGCGGCGGGGTTGAACCCCTCCAGCAGCCGCCCCATGTACGTCTCCAGCTGTCCCTTCTCCAACAGCCACTCCAGGTAGCGGCTCATGGGCATGTTGTTGAGCGCGAAGAGCCGGTCGAACGTGACGCCGTGGTTCCGCTCCAGCGCCTCCTGCCACTCCCGCTCCAGCGATCCCTGGCTCCCCGCGAGGAAACTGCCGACCGGGTTGGTCACGAGCGTCAAGACGCGCGACGGGTCGCCCTGACCGTAGCCCGCCGCGTTGAGGGCACGCAGCGCCTCGATGCTCTTGCGGTAGGTGCCATCCCCGCGCTGCGCGTCCGTGCCCAGCTGGCGGTAGTGCGGGAGCGAGCAGGCCACCTCCACGCCGCGCGCCGCCAGCCACTCGGGGAGATGGCGGTAGCGGTTGGTGCGCAGGATGGTGAGGTTGCACCGGTCGATGACGTGGAGCCCGCGCGCCACGCAGGCGTCCACGAGGTACTCGAAGTGCGGGTTCAACTCCGGCGCACCGCCCGTGAGGTCCACGGTGTGGAGGCTGGCGCCGTCCGGATGCGCGAGGATCCGGTCGATCGCCGCGAGGCAGGCGTCCACGCCCTCGCGGTCCATGTTCTCCTCCACGCGGTCCGGTCCGGAGTCCACGTGGCAATGCCGGCACGTCATGTTGCACAGCTTGCCGACGTTGACCTGCACGATCTCCAGCGGCGCCGGCGTCAGCCCGCCGCGCCAGCCGCTTACCTCCAAGTCCGCGTGAAACGACCCCGAGCCCGTGGGGCCGAAGTCAATGGGGACCGCATCCAGCGCCGCCAACTGCGCCTCAGGCGCCGCGAGCGGCGTGCGGCGGCCGTAGAGACTGGTGGTCCGCTTGGGACCGTCACCGACGGCGGCCACCAGCTCGGCGGAGAGGACGGGGAGCGAGACGGCGGGGTGGCCGTCTCCGGAAGGGCTCGGCATGAGGGGTCAGGCAGTAGACGGGGAACGGCGAGCGGCGCGCTACATCGTCTGCGCCTTCACCCCGTCCAGCATCTGCAGCCCGTGGACCAGGCTCGCGCCGCCGCGGATGGCCGTCGCCACGTGGACCGCCTCCGTCATCTGCTCCAGGTCCGCCCCCTTCGCGAGGGAGTCCTGCGTGTACGCGTCGATGCAGTAGGGGCACTGCACGGTGTGAGCCACCGCCAGCGCGATGAGCGCCTTCTCACGCGCGGTGAGCGCGCCGTCCTTGAACACCTTGCCGTAGTAGGAAAAGAACGCGTCCGCCAGCTCTTTCGAGCCGGCCTCGATCTCGCCGAAGCGGGGGAGGTGCTCGGGCTTGTAGTAGGACTCCATCGGGGGGTGGCGGGAAGGGAAGGCGCGAAGCTAGCGTGCGGGCAGAACGGCCGCAGGATGCGACAGATCCATGGCACTAGATTGCAGCGGTCTGACAGACGCACTCCTTCCTCCCACGATTGCACGGCGCCAGGCGGGCGCCTCCCCCCGTGCAGGTCTTCCTCTGGATTCTCCTCATCCTCCTGCTCATCGCGGGCGTGATCGCCGCCCTACGGATCGGGCAGCAACGGCGCGAGCGCGAGCGGCTCTGGAACTCCCTGGACGGGGAGCCGTCGTTGCCGGCGTGGAACGAGGAGTCCCTCGGCGTCAGCGCCGTCCGCGTCCACGAGACCCAGGAGGGGGGGCGGGAGAACGCGGCCCCGCCGCCCCGCCCGGCCCCGCTGGCGGAGCCGCCCAGACGCTCCGCCAGCGCGCCGGTGCCAGCGCCGGCTGCGGAGGAAGACGACCGGTCCCAGGAGCCCCTCTCGCCTCGCACATCCGACGACGCCCCCGCGGACCCGCCTGCAGACGCCGACGCTCCCGCTCCCCCACCCCTCGACCCGGCCGTGACCGAGAACGCCCCCCGCCCCATGCGACGCCGCCCCGAGTGGTGGGAAGACGACGCCCCCGGTACGGGCGCGCTTCTCCGCTCGCTCGTGGAAGCGACCGGAGGCTCGGCGGCCCTCGTCCGCCCGGACCCGGCCGACGACGGCTACCTCATCCTCGCCGCCGCCGGACCGGCCTCCGCCGCACTCCACGCCCACAGCTCCATGCGGCGGTTCGTGGCGGG
>DUBD01000267.1:2873-10061 GCA_012960515.1 Bacteroidota bacterium
TATTGCCGTCCGGCAGATCCGTGCCGTCGGCACTACTAGAACTTGCTTCGAGGAGGCGTGCTCACGGACCTCCCCCGCGAGCCCGTCACCGTCGTCCTCGGACCGGAGGAGTCCGGCGTGCTGCCCGGCATGGAGCCCGGCGCCGTGGGCGAGACCGCCGTCCGCGCCCTCGCACCCGCCCCCGCGCCGCGGCGGCTCCTGCTCGTGGACGTGCCGGTGGACCGCCCGCTGGACGGCCGCGCCGAGCGCCTGCTGGACCGCTACGCGGACCTCCTTGCGGACGTGATGGGTCTGCCCCTGACCCCGCCTCCGCCGCCCGAACCGGAGCGCCCCGCCGACCCCATCGAGGCCGCCATGGCGACGGTGGAGTACGAGATGACCACCGCGCGGGAGACCGGCCGCGAGGTCGCGCTGGCGCTCGTGGTGCCCTTCGACCAGGAGACGCTCCTGGAAGCGGACCCCGAGGCCGTGGACCAGCACGAGGCCGCCCTCCGAGAGCGGCTGCTCGCCGTCAACGGGACCCGGAGCGTGGAGCCCATGGGCGCGCTCGTCTACGGCGCCATCTGCGACGCGGAGGCGGGCCGCGCCGAGACCTGGGCCCGCGCCGTCGCCGTGGGCGCCCCCAAGCTGCGCATCGGGATGGCGATCTACGGGCCGCGGCACGTCACGCCGGCGCTCCTGCGGCAAGACGCCGCCCACGCCCTCCGCCAGACGTACGCGGGCGAGGACACCTGCGTGATCGTGGAGTAGCCGCCCGCTGGCGGTCCCCGCCGGCCCGCTCGCCCCTCGCGGGGAGCCGGGCGAGCGCGCGGACCGTACGCCTCCGCGCTTTCTTCCCCCTGATCCATGCTTTTCGTTTCCATCGTGCTCGACGGCGCCGGCGTGGGCGATGCCCCCGACGCCGAGGCGTACGGGGACGCCGGCTCCCACACCCTCGGCCACGTGTGCGAGCGGGAGCGCCCGGCGCTACCGACCCTCGAACGCCTCGGGCTGGGCCTCACCGCAGACCTCGCAGGCCTCGCGCCCGCCGACGCGCCGGAGGCCGCCTGGGGCCGCCTCACGGAACGCGCCGCCGGCAAGGACTCCACGACGGGCCACTGGGCCCTCGCGGGGCTGGTGCTGGACCATCCGTTCCCCACCTACCCCGACGGCTTCCCGCCCGATGTCCTCGCGGCGTTCCGCGAGCGCGCAGGCGTGGAGGGCGTGCTCGGCAACCGCCCCGCCAGCGGCACGACGATCATCGCGGAGTTGGGCGAGGAGCACGCGCGAACCGGCCGCCCCATCGTCTATACCTCCGCGGACAGCGTGTTTCAGATCGCCGCGCACGTGGACGTGATCCCGCTGGAGGATCTCTACGCGATGTGCCGCGTGGCGCGAGACGAGGTCATGACCGGCGAGCACGCGGTCGGGCGCGTGATCGCGCGGCCGTTCACGGGCAGTCCCGGGGCGTACGAGCGGATCTCCGCCAAGCGGAAGGACTTCTCGCTCGCACCGCCCGCCCCCACCGTCCTCGACGCGCTCCGCCAGCGGGGCGTGCGGACCGTGGCGGTGGGCAAGATCGCGAGCCTGTTCGGCGGGCAGGGCGTGGACGCGGAGATCAAGACCGCCGGCAACGCCGACGGCATCGAGAAGACGCTCGCCGCCATCCGCGAGGCCGCCGCCGGGGACACGCCGACGTTCATCTGGACCAACCTCGTGGACTTCGACGAGCTCTACGGCCACCGCAACGACCCCGCCGGCTTCGCGCGCGCCCTGGAAGCGTTCGACGCCGCCCTCCCGGACCTCCTCGCGGCCCTCCCCGACGGCGCCCGCCTCCTCCTCACCGCCGACCACGGCAACGACCCCACGTATCCCGGCTCCGACCACACGCGCGAGCGCGTGCCCGTCCTGCTGGCGGGCGGCGCGAGCGAGGCGATCGGCACGCGGGAAACGTTCGCGGACCACGCCGCGACGGTCGCCGCGTACTTCGGCGTCCGGTGGGACGGCCCCGGCACCCCGTTCCTGTAGAGACGCGCGGGGCGCCGAGACGCACCCCTCCGGCTCGCGCCCTCAGCCCCATGAGCGCAGTCACCCTCAAAGACGTCGCCGATGCGGCCGGCGTCTCCGTCGCGACGGTCTCCCGCGCGCTCTCCGTCCCGGACCGGGTCGCCACGGCCACGCGGGAGCGGATCCAGGCCATCGCCAAAGAGCTCGGCTACCGCCCGAGCCGCGTGGCGCAGCGGCTCCGCACCACGGACGGGGTGAACCACCTGATCGGGGTCCTCATCCCCGACATCCAGAACCCCTTTTTCGCGGACATCGTGCGCGGCGTGGAGGCGGTCGCCCACCGGGCGGGCTACTCCGTCCTCTTCCACAACGTGGAGGAAGACCCGGACCGCCAGCGCGCGGCGCTGGAGGCGCTCCGCACCGAGCACGTGGACGGCGTCATCCTCCCGCCCGTGCACGGCGCCAGCGAGGACATCGCGGCGCTCCAAGCGGACGGCCTGCCCGTCGTCTGCGTGGACCGGCGGCTCGTCGCCGAAGTGGACACCGTGGTAGCGGCGAACGAGGAGGCCGCGCGCGAGGCCGTGGCGCTGCTGCTCCGCGGCGGGCACCGGCGGATCGGGATGATCGGCGGGGACGCCGCGATCTCCACGAGCCGCGAGCGGCTGGCGGGCTACCGCCGCGCGCACGAGGACGCCGGGCTGGAAGTGGACGCCACGCTCATCGCCGAAGCGGACGGGCGCATGGAGGGCGGGCGCGCCGCCGCCGCCGCGCTCCTCTCCCGCGGCGACCGGCCGACGGCGCTGTTCACGGCCAACAACCTCATGACGCTCGGCGCGCTCTCCGCCATCCACGCCAGCGGCCTCCGCATCCCGGAAGACGTCGCCATCGTCGGCTACGACGACATGCCGTGGGCGATGGCGCTCAACCCGCCGCTCACGGCGGTCCGCCAGCCGGGCGAGGAGATGGGGCGGATCGCCGCGGACCTCCTGCTCGCCCGCATCGAGGCGCCGGACCGCGCGCCGACGCTCACCGTGCTCCAGCCCTCGCTCGTGGTCCGCCGCTCGTGCGGCTCCTGCGGCTGACCCGCGCGACGCCCGCCGCCACGCGCTGGCGGTAGTCTTCGCGCCCCCCTGATCCCGCCCCGATGCGTCTCCTCGCCCTCGCGCTGCTCCTCGCTGGAGCGGCCCACGCCCAACCGTTCCCCCTTGCGCCGGCCCCCGGCACGTCCGTCTCCGTCACCACCAGCGCGGCGACCTCCAACGAGGGCGGGATCGGCGGCACGCTGAGCGATGACCCGGGCTACAACTGGCACGGCCGCCTCGCGGTGGACGCGCAGGTCGCTCTCAGTGATGGCGTGCACGTTGTCGCCACGCTGCCCATCGTGCGGGACTGGATCTCCGCGGACGATGGGCGTGGAGGCACCGTGACGGAGGTCGCGAACCCCTACGTCGGTGTCTCGGTGCGGGAGGTCGCGAGCGAGGTGGCCTCGCTGGACGTGGAAGCGGGCGTGTGGCTTCCACTGCTCGGATCAGAGAGCCCGTCCCCTTCCACGCAAACGCTCGCGGGCTTCGCGACGGACCGGCCCACCTTCGAAGCGTACCAGCCCCGGAACGTCGCCGCACGCGTTCTCTTCCGCGGAACGGCGGCGCTGACGGAGACCGTCTCGGTCCGTGCGGACCTCGCGCCCACGTTTGCGTACTACACCGGCGAGACCTCGGTGGAGACTGGGAGCGGGCAGGTCGTGGAATTCCCCCGCACCAACGTCGCGTTCACCTCCAGCGCCTTCGCCGATATCGAGGCGGGCCCCACGACGATCACCGCCGGGACGACGGGCCGCCTCGAGCCTGAGGGCGGCTCCTTCGACTACCTCGATGATCTGTTTCTCGACGCGTTTGGTGCGGTGACGCTGGAAACGCTGCCCGTCCGCCCGAGCCTCCACCTCCGCGTCCCGATGCGGGGGAGTTCCGTTTCAGACGCCGCCATCGGCGTCACCCTCGGGGTCCCGCTCCGGTAGCACCCTCGTCCGTCGCCGCCGCCAGCTGGCGGCGGACCTTGCGGATGGCGCTCCACGCGCCCACACCCACGAGCAGCGCCACAAACGCGTACACCCACGCCGGCACGTTCCGCCCCGCGACGATCAGGTAGAGGTACGCTGAGACGAAGAAGAACCCCGCCGCCAGCGCGGGCACCACGATGCTCCGGCCGCGCCGCGCGTTCCGCACGAGCCCCCCCACGGAAAGCGTAAAAAACGGGATCGCGCCGACGTAGATCGCGCCGAAGATCCAGGGGTTGACGCCGTACTCCGCGCCGAGGGACAAGAACCACTCGCGGAAGGCGTCGAGCATGGGGGATCGGGATCGGGAGGCCAGAGTACGAGCCGCCCGTTCCCCTGACTGCACGCCGAATGCCCCACCCCTTCCCCTCCGCCAGCGGCACCTCGCTGGACGAAACCCTCGGCATCGACTACGAGGAGGTCACCGCCGAGCGCGTCGTCGCCACGATGCCCGTGGGGCCGCGCGTGCACCAGCCGCTGGGCTACCTCCACGGCGGCGCGAGCATCGTGCTGGCGGAGAGCGCCGCGAGCGTGGGCGCGAACGTGGCGGCCCTCCCGGAGCGGGTCGCTTTCGGGCTGGAGGTCAACGCGAGCCACCTCCGCCCCAAGCGCGAGGGCACCCTCCGCGCCACCGCCACGCCCATCCGCCAGGGGCGCACGACGGCCGTCTGGGACGTGCGCGTAGAAGGCGAGGACGGCAAGCTGATCTGCGCCAGCCGGATCACCCTCGCGCTCGTCCCCGCCCAGGACCGCGCCTGAACCAGACCGCCGCGCCGGAGCCGGGCCGCCGCGCGCTGGCGGTACCTTCCGGCACACCGCTCCGCACCCCCATGCTTCTCGGCCAGGTCATCGGCACCGTCTGGGCCACGCGAAAGGACCCGCAGCTCGTCGGCATGAAGTTCCTCATCGTGCGCGAGGTGGACCTCGACGGCGAGCCGCTCGCCAACTTCGTGGTGGCGGCGGACGCCGTGGGCGCGGGCGAGGGCGAGACCGTCCTCGTAGCGCAGGGCTCCTCCGGCCGCCAGACCGAGCTCACGGACAAGAAGCCCGTGGATGCGGTCATCATGGCGATCGTGGACCGACTGGACGTGGTAGAGGTGGAGCCGCCCGTGCTCCAGGACGCGTGAAGCTCGGCCGCGTCATCGGGAGCGTCTGGGCCACGCAGAAAGACCCCTCGGTCCACGCGAAGCGGATGCTGCTCGTGCAGCCGCTCCGCGCCGACGGCTCTGAGAAGGGCCGCCCCGAGACCGCGCTGGACACCTGCGACGCCGGCCCGGGGGACCGCGTGCTCTACGTCACGAGCGCCGAGGCGGCGCTCCCCTTCCAGCCGCAGAACCGGCTGACCGCCTCGGACGCCACCATCGTGGGCGTCGTGGACCGCGTGGACCTCGGCTGAGGCCGCCGGCTGGCGGCTCGCCCCGGCCGCGCCGACCGCCAGCGGGACGGGCGCGGATGGATCGTCGCGCGAGGGCGCGCGTAATGCCGGACTCTCCCCGCTCCGATGCCCCGTCTCACCACCCGCTCGCCGCTCCCCGTCTCCGCCGCCGAGCTTTTCGCGTGGCACGAGCGGCCCGGAGCCTTCGCGCGCCTCTCCCCGCCCTGGCAAGACGTCTCGCTCGAGCGCTTCGACGGGATCCGTCCCGGAGACCGCGCCGTGATCCGGCTCGGCCTCGGCCCCGCCGCCCTCCGCTGGACCGCCGAGCACTTCGGCTACGACGACGGCTGCCGCGATGGAAGTGACGGCTGCGCCTTCCACGACGTGCAGGTCGCCGGCCCCTTCGCCGCGTGGGAGCACGCCCACCGGATGCTCCCCGAAGGCCCCGAGACCTCCACGCTGGAGGACGACGTCCGCTACGAACTCCCGCTCGCGCCCGTCTCCACCGCGCTCGGCGGGAGCATCGCGCGGGGACAACTGGAGCGGATGTTCGCCTACCGGCACCGGGTCACGCGCGAGGACCTCGCGCGGCACGCGCAGTGGGACGGCGAGCCGTGGACCATCGCCGTGACGGGCAGCAGCGGACTTATCGGTGAGGCGCTGTGCGCGTTCCTCGGCGGCGGCGGGCACCGCGTGGTCCGGCTCGTCCGCTCCCGCGAGGCCGCCTCACGTTGGGACCGGAACGACCGCGAGCGCGCCCTCTACTGGAACCCCGACGCGGGCGAGATCGACGTGGACGGCCTCGCCGCGCTGGCGCCTGACGCCGTCGTACACCTGGCGGGCGAGCCGGTCTTCGGCGTGCTCTGGAGCAACGCGAAAAAGCGCGCGATCTGGGAGAGCCGCACGAAGGGCACCCTGCTCCTCTCCCGCGCCCTCGCGGCGCTCCCCACGCGGCCGAAGGTCTTGCTCAGCGCCTCCGCCAGCGGCTACTACGGCGACACCGGCGCCGAGCCCGCGACCGAGGCCAGCCCCGCCGGAGACGGCTTCCTCGCCGAGGTCTGCCAGGCCTGGGAAGCCTCCACGCGCGACGCTGAGGCCGCCGGCATCCGGACCGCGCACCTCCGCATCGGGCTCGTGCTCTCGCCTGCGGGCGGGATCCTCGCGACGCTCGGCCCGGCCACCCGGCTCGGGCTCGGCGCGTGGCCCGGCGACGGCTCCGCGTTCTGGCCCTGGATCGCGCTGGACGACGTGCTCTACGCCGTCCACCACGCCCTCCGCTCCGATCTTGCGGGGCCCATCAACCTCTCCGCGCCCGCGCCCTCCACGGCCCGCGCGACGATGAAAGCGCTCGGCCGCACGCTCCACCGTCCGGCGTTCATGGGCGTCCCGGCGCCGCTCGTCCGCCTGGGTGGGGAGCCCGCGCGGGACTTCGCGCTCAAGAGCATGCGCATGGTACCGCAGCGGCTCCGCGCGTCCGGCTTCGCGCACGCCTACCCCACGCTGGACGCCGCCCTCTCCCACCTCTACGGCACCGCGCCCCACCCCTTCGCATGACCGCCCTGATCGTCGGGGCCGGGCTTTCCGGCCTCTGCTGCGCCCGCGCCCTCACCCGGGCCGGCGTCTCCGTCACCCTCCTCGATGCCGCCGACGCCCCCGGCGGCCGCGTCCGCACGGACACCGTGGACGGCTTCCGGCTGGACCGCGGCTTCCAGGTCCTCCTCACGGCCTACCCCGAGGCCCAGCGCGTGCTGGACTACGACGCGCTCCGTCTCCG
>DUBD01000267.1:10107-11013 GCA_012960515.1 Bacteroidota bacterium
CGCTTCCAGAGCGGCGCGCGCTTCTGGCTGGGCAATCAGTGGGCGACGGTCGCCGATCCCTTCCGCCAGCCGGTCGAGGGGCTCAAGACTGTCGTGGCGCCGGTGGGGACGGTGCAGGACAAGCTCCGCGTGCTCGCGCTCCGCCAGGCCGTCCGCGCCGGGCGCCCGGACGACCTTTGGCACCGGCCAGAGACGACCACACTCGCGGCCCTCCGCGACCGCTACGGGTTCTCAGACGACATGATCGGGCGGTTCTTCCGGCCGTTCCTCGGCGGCGTGCTGCTGGACCCCGAGTTGGGCGCGTCCTCGCGCTCGTTCGAGTTCTACTTCCGGATGTTCTCCGAGGGCCACGCGGCCGTCCCGGCGGAGGGCATCGAGGCCATCCCCCGCCAGCTGGCGGCGGCGCTGCCCGAGGGCTCGCTCCGGCTCGGGACGCGCGTGGAGGCCGTGGAACCGGGGCGCGTCACGCTGGACTCCGGCGAGACGCTGGAGGCAGACGCCGTGATCGTCGCGACCGAGGGGCCGGAGGCGAAGCGCTTGCTCGGCGAGGGCGTGGAGGCCGAGAAAAGCACGGTCGCGCTCTACTGGGCCGCGGACGCCCCGCCCACGGACGACGCGACCCTCATGCTCAACGGCACGGGCGAAGGGCCGGTCAACAACGTGCAGGTCATGAGCAACGTGGCCCCGGAGTACGCGCCCGAGGGCCAGGCGCTCGTCTCCGCCTCCCTCCTCGGGTGGTCAGACGCCTCGGACTCCGCGCTGGACGCCCTCGCGCGGAAACAGCTCCTCGGCTGGTTCGGCGCCGAGGTGTCGGGCTGGCGGCTGCTCGGCGCGCGGCGCGTCCGCCACGCGCTCCCGGACCTCCCGAGCGTGGAGCCGCCGGAGCGGCCGCTCAAGCTCCAGGAC
>DUBD01000268.1 GCA_012960515.1 Bacteroidota bacterium
TGCCTGACGTAGTTCACGACACTCCATCGGTCGAAGTGCGTAATCCGGCTGCCGTACTCGGGCATGAGTCCACGTCCGACGCGGATCATCGCGTAGAGGTATTGGTCGCTGTACGCGGTCACCGTCTCACCGGAGAGAGAGAACGCGCCCGCCGTGATGGAAGACGCCACGACGGGCTCGTCGAACGACACGAGCAGCGTCGTCTCGCTCGCCTCGACCGTCACCGCCGCCAGTTGCGGGCCAGTCACGTCGGGCTCGTATCGGCTGTTGAGCGCGCCGGGCGTGCCACCGCGTGCGTCGGTCGTCTCCGCCCAGTTCGCCGGGCTGGCGGAGGCGCCGCGCGGGTCCCGGCGCTCCAGGCTCACGTCCTCGCCGTCCCACTCGCCGGAGGTGTAGAAGAGCGAGTCGATGGTGACGCCGTCGTACTGGAGGACGATCGCGTCTTCGCCGTTGTTGAGCGCGTTCCACACGTCGGGCTCCACGAACGGGACGCCTGGGAAGACCGCCGCGAAGAGCTCACCGTCCTCCACGAGGACCGCGTAGCCGTCGGGCTCCACGAAGACGCTCGCGCTGGAGAGCGGGGCGGGGGCGCCGCGCGAGTCGGAGAGGGTGAAGTCCGCGAGGTCGAACGTCTCATCCGTCCGGTTGAACAGTTCGACGAACTCGCCGGGGTTGCCGGCGCTCGGCTCGTCGTAGAGGAACTCGTTGAGCACGAGGTCGCCGGGTTGAGGCTCGGCTCCCTCGCCAAAGGCGAACGGCACCTCGGCCAGTGCCATCGTGTTGCCGGCGCGGTCCTGCACGCCGGAGACGCTCAGCGTGTACGTTCCGAGGCCGGGCAGTGGCTCCGCGAGCGTGAGGCGAACGAGCGCCGCATCGTCGTCCATGACCTCGGCGCTGGCGGGTTGCCCGATGCTGGGCGCGATGCTGTAGTTGGCGACCTGCTCCGCGCTGGCGGCGTCCAGTGGCTCGGAGAAGGTGACCGTGACGAGCGTCGCGCTCTCAGCTTCCACCATCGCAACGGTAGGCGGGACGGTGTCCACCTCGAACGCGGTGTTCTGTTCGCCCGGCGTGCCCGCCAGCGGGTCGGTGGTGGTGGTCCAGTTGGAGGCGTCGCCGCTCGGGCCATCCGGGTCGCGGCGCTCTAGGCTGGCGTCCGCGCCGCCCCACGAGGGCTCGTACGGGACCGCGTCGATCTCCGCTGCGCCGACGGTGAGCGTGACCGTGTCGCCGGTGTTGTTCAGGCTCGGGAAGCCCTCGACGGCCGTGAACGCGACGCCGGGGTAGGCCGTCGCGAACTCCGTCTCGTTGCGCACGAACACGGCGAACTCGCCCGGCTGAAGCACGAGCGGTCCCGCGATCGGCTGCGACCCGCCGCTGTTGTCGCCGATGATGAGGCCCGCCAGATCGACGGCGCGTTCGCCCCGGTTGACCACCTCGATCCACTCGTTCGTGGACGCCTGCGGGCTCGGCGGATCGTACGCGATCTCGTTGACGACGACCTCGCCGGAGGCGGGGGTCTGCGCGAACGCAGACGCAGACACGAGGAGAAGTCCGAGCAGAAGGAGGTAACGCATGCTCGAAGCTAACCCGGCCGAGTCCGTCTGCCGGGACGAGCGAAGTGCTCAGGCGGCGCGTGTGGCGAGGTCCCGGATGCAGACCTCCGTCATGAGGCGGGCCGCGAGGGGGAGGGCGCTCTCGTCCAGGTCGAAGCGGGAGTGGTGGAGGGGGTAGCGCGTCCGCTCCCCGCTGGCGGTGCCGATGCGAAGCATCGCGCCGGGGACTTCGCGGAGCACGAAGGCGAAGTCCTCGCCGCCCATGCTCGGGAGGGGGAGGTCCACGACGGCCTCCGGCCCGAGCACGTCCTGCGCGGCGCCGCGGGCGTTCCCGATCGCGTCCGCGTCGTTGACGACGGCCGGGAGGACGTGGTGGTAGTCCACGTCCACGTTCGCGTTGTAGACCGCGCCGAGGGCGCCGGCCACGCGGCGGATCTTCTCGCGGAGGAACGTGAGGGTCTCGTCGTCCACGCAGCGGAGCGTGCCGCCGAACTCCACGGTGTTCGGGATGACGTTGAGCGCGTCGCCGCCGCGCATCCGGCAGATCGTGATGACGGCGGGGCGCCGGGCGTCGGTCACGCGGCCCGCCAGTTGGTAGAGCTCGGACATGATCTGCTGCGCGATCCAGATGGTGTCCGCGGTCTCGTGCGGCCTCGCGCTGTGGCCGGACTTCCCGCTCTCCACCGTCACCACGAACGGCGACGAGGCGGCGGTCAGCGAGCCCGCGCGGAGCCCCACGCGGCCGACGGCCAGCGACGGGTCCACGTGGATCGCGAAGGCGGAGGCCACGCCCTCCAGCACGCCGTCCTCGATCATGACGGGGGCGCCCGAGGGCACGCTCTCCTCGCTGGGCTGGAAGAAGACGCGGACGGTCCCGTGGATGTCCTCGCGCCGCTCGTTCGCCAGCACCGCGACGCCGCACGCGATGGTCATGTGCGCGTCGTGGCCGCAGGCGTGCATGAGGCCGGGCACCTGGGAGCGGTACGTGCAGTCCGTCGCCTCTTCGATGGGGAGCGCGTCCATGTCCGCGCGGTACGCCACGACCGGCCCGGGGTGCGCGCCCACGATGTCCACCGCGAAGCCGGTGCCCGCGAGTGCGGGGCCGGGCGTCAGCCCGCGCTCTTCCAGCCACGCGCGCACGGTCGCCGAGGTCCGGTGCTCGTTGAAGCCGAGCTCGGGGTGGGCGTGGAGCGTGCGGCGGAGCGCGACGAGGTCGCGCGCGAGGGCGGTTTGGGGAGTCCGGGCGGGCGGGGCGGGGGCGTCGATCACAGTGCGGTCGGAGTCGTTTACCGAAAGGTAACCGGCGACCGACTGACCCGATCCCGCAGGGCTGGCGGTCTCTCTGACCGAGACCGCCAGCCGTCCGAAGGATCAGTCGTGGCTGTGGGTCCAGCCCTGCCAGACGCCGGCGTCGGTCGCGCCCTCGCGCTCGAACCAGAACCGCGGGCGCTCCTGCGGGACGGGGAGCACCTGGTCCATCGTGGCGGCGTCGTAGAGGCGGCCGTTGGCCATCACGTAGCGGATCTCGCGGCTGTTGCGGAGATCTTCTAGCGGGTCCTCGCTCAGCACGAGGAGGTCCGCCAGCTTGCCGGGCTCCAGGCTCCCGAGGTCGCCGTCCAGCCCGACGTACCGCGCGCCGTTGAGCGTGGCGGCGCGGAGGGCCTCGTGGTTGGTCATCCCGCCCTGGCCGAACATCCACAGCTCCCAGTGCGCCGCGAGGCCTTGCATCTGGCCGTGTGCGCCGAGTTGCACGTTCACGCCGAGGTCCGTCAGCGCCTTCGCGGACTCCGCGAGGGTGATGTGCCAGTACTCGTCGTCCGGCGCGAGCGTCCGGCGACGGGACAGCCCGTCCACCAGCCCGCGCGGGGTGAAGGTGAGGAGGCGGTCGTCCTCCCAGACGTTCGTCTTGGCGTACCAGTAGTTCTCGCCCCAGAGCCCGCCGTAGCCCACGACGAGCGTCGGCGTGTAGCCGACGTCTGTGGAGCTCCACAGACCTAGTGTGGAGCTCCACAGCTCCAGCACGTCGCGGTAGAGCGGCGCGACCGGCACCGCGTGCTCGATGCCGGTGTGGCCGTCGAGGATCTGGTTGATGTTGTGGAAGAAGGTGGAGCCGCCTTCGGGGACCACCATCATCTCCAGATCGCGAGCGGCCTTGAGGATCTGCTGCCGCTGGTCTCGGCGGGGCTGGTTGTAGCTCTTGACCGAGATCGCGCCGACCGCCTTCATCCGCCGGAGGTGCGAGAGCGCGTCGTCGAACGAGTTCACCGTCGCGCGGAAGTCGCCGTCCGCGCCGTAGAGGATGGTGCCGGTGGAGAAGATGCGGGGCCCCACGATGGTGCCGGCCTTGACCATCTCCGCGAGCGTGAACACGCTCTCCGTCGTAGCGGAGGGGTCGTGCGCGGTGGTGACGCCATAGGCGAGGTTGGCGTAATAAGGCCAGAGCGCGCGAGGGAACGGGGCGCTGTTGAAGTGGCCGGCGTGGGCGTGCACGTCCACGAGGCCCGGCATGAGCGTGTGGCCGCTCACGTCCAGCCGCCGCGCGCTGGCGGGGACCGTCACCGAGCCCGAGGGGCCGACGGCGACGATCCGGTTGCCCTCGATGACGACCGTCCCGTTCTCGATCACCTCGTCGCCGTTCATGGTGATGATGCGGCCGCCTTCGAGCGCGACGATGCTTTCGGGCGCGTCGAACGGAAGCGCCAGCCCGACGTCCACGCCGACGCTGTCGGGCGCCGGGAGTTCGTCCGGGGCGCCGTCTACGAACGCGAAGGCCTCGGCGAGCCCGCGCGTGTAGACCTCGGGGCCAATGAGCCAGCGCACCTCGGAGTCGTTCGCCCAGTGGAGGCTGGTGCCGGCGTCGCGCGAGAGGCGGCGGACCGGGACGGCCTTCGTGTCCTTGTTGAGGTCGTAGGCGTCGCCCGCCATCGCGAAGGGCGCGACGTACACGTTAAACGCCTCGGTGAAGGCCACCCACTCGCCGTCCGGGCTCGGGACCACGTCGGTCGGGTACTGGAGCGTGAAGTGGGTCCGCTCGTCGCTGCCGTCGAGGTTCACGGAGCGGAACTGCTTGTTCAGCCCGCCACCGTTGAGGAACGTGATGCGCTCGTCATCCGGCGTGAATCGCGGCTCCCGCCCGCGCTCGATCACCAACTCCGGCTCGGCGCCCGCCGCCAGCTCTACGACGTAGATCCCATCGCGGAGGCCGTAGAGGGGGCCGCGGAGCGAGTTGCCGCCGGTCTTCTGGAAGACGACGCGCTGGCCGTCCGGCGAGAACTGTGGGGCGGCGTAGTGCCCGCGCTCCGTCGTGATCGTTCGGCTGGCGGAGCCGTCCAGGCGCACGATGCGGACGGCGCCGCCGCTCTCGTCGTCCCAGGTGGTGTAGGCCACCCAGTCCCCGTCCGGGGAGACGGCCGGGTCGTACTCGAAGTGGGCCGTCTGCGAGGTGAGGCGGCCGGGCGTGCCGTCCGGCATCGCCTTTCGCCAGAGGTAGCCGGCGGCGTGAAAGACGAGGAGGTCGCCCTCGGCCGTGGAGGTGGCGTCCGTGATCATCCGAACGTCGAAGGTCTCGGGCGCGACCTCGACGGGAAAGCGCGCGGCGTCCGTCACGGTCTGCTCCACCCCGGCAGAGAACGGGATGGGCGTCGGGGTGCCGGTCTCCACGTCCACGCGCCAGAGAGTGCCCTGCGCCCAGATCACGATCGCGCGGCCGTCGGGCGTCCAGTCGAACCCGGGGTAGACGCCGAAGACGGCCCACGTCTCCTGCTGGTCCGGCGAGAGCCCGTCCCAGAGCGGCGTCTGTGCGCCGGTCTCCAGGTCGTAGAGGAAGAGGACGGACTCGTTGCGCACGCGGCGGACGAACGCCAGCTGGCGGCCGTCGGGGGAGACCTCAGGGCGTGCCGCGCCGCCCGCACCGCCCACGACGGTCTCGATGTCGCCCGTCTGGCGGTCCAGACGGCGGATGGCGTAGATGCCGGGGTTCGGGTCCTTGTTGTACTCGAAGGTGGGGCCGGGCGTCACGTCCTGCGAGTAGTAGACGTACCGGCCGTCCGGGGAAACGGCGGGCTCGCCGGCGTCCTGCTGGTCGTTGGGGCGCTCCGTGAGCCGAAGGCCGCTGCCGCCCGTCCGGTGGTACATCCACATCTCGCCCGCGCCGAGGGAACGCGTGGCGGTGAAGTGCTTCCGCGCGATGAGGTAGTCGCCGTCCGGCGTCCAGACGGCGTTGTTGAGGAGGCGGAAGGACTCGTCCGTGATCTGCGCCGCGTCCGATCCGTCTGGCGCAACCGTCCAGATGTTGTCGCCGCCCGCGCGGTCCGAGGTAAACGAGATGCGGGAGCCGTCCGGCGACCACCGCGGTTGCACATCGTAAGCGGGGCCGCTGGTGATGCGCGTCGCCTCGCCGCCGGTGATGGGCAGCGTGTAGAGGTCGCCCAGGAGGTCGAACACGAGCGTCTGCCCGTCCGGACTGACATCGACGCTCATCCACGTGCCCTCGCTCGTTTCAAAGGAGACGGTCCGGGTCGGGCCGTGGGCGGCGGAGACGTCCCAGCCGTCCGATTCCTGGGCAGTGAGGGGGAGCGCGAGGAAGAGGGTTGCGGCGAGAAGAAGCGGGCGCATGGAAGGGCGAGCAAGGAGGCTCCATGCTACCACGGCCCTGGAGTCCAGGGGACCACCTGCGCCGGCCCGGCCTGCCGATGTGCTGCAGCGGGGCGGGACACGCGCGTAGGACGGACCCGTACGCTCGTGTGGGTGACCGTCCGACCCGCGTCGCGTCCCCCGGCCCACGTAGCAGGGGTATGGTTCCAGTAGACCGGCGCGTACTCTACAGCCCATGCGCCTGCCCGTGCCTCTCCGCGTCCTCATCGCCGACGATTCCGCCGTCGTCCGCCAGCTGCTGGCGGATCGTCTGGGCGACCTCTCCGACGTGGAGGTCGTGGGAATCGCGGTGGATGGGGCAGAGGCGGTGGACCAGGCCGTCGCCGTGCGACCGGAGGTGGTCTTGCTGGACCTTCAGATGCCACGGATGAGCGGGCTCCAGGCACTCCGGACGATCCGGGAGCAAGCGCCGGAGGTCCGTGTCATCGTGCTGACCAACCACGCGGACTCGGTCTACCGCCGGACCTGCCTCGCGGCGGGCGCACTGGACTTCCTGGACAAATCCGGGGACCTGGACGATCTGGACGCGGCCCTCCTCGCCCTCGCTCCGAGCGCTGGGGGGCCGGCGCCGGAGGCATAGCCTCGCGCCCCTCCGGCGCCCTCCGCCAGCGGGTAGGACGAAATCGGACACGGCCACTGGCGTCTGGCCGACCGTTTACGGGGCGGAGAGACCCGAGATTGGGGCACCGTGCGCGCGCGACGCTCGCGGTTCATCTCTACACGGTGAGGCACGGCTCCGGCCGTGAGTCGCCGCTCGCCGCCCCAGGTCGAGAGGGTCCTGGGGCGGCGGTCCGTTTAGGCGATATCGCCGGCGTTGGAGGCTCGGATCGCGTCCGGAAGAGAGACGGGGCGGCCGGTGTCTTTCGAGACCCAGACCAGGACGGCCTCGACCTCACAGACGACCCGATCGTCCACGAGAAGGCGGTACCCCTGCATCAGGGAGGAGCGCCCGGCCTCGCCGCCGAGTACCTCTACGGAGACGGTCGCGGGGGCGTGGACGGGCGCGCGGTAGTCCGCCCGGATGGAGGCGAGAATGGGGCCTCCGTCGTCCGGCCAGCCTTCGGGGAAGACGTGGGCGAGCCACTCAATGCGGGCCTGCTCCGCGTAGGTGAAGTAGGTCGCGTTGTTGACGTGGCCGAGGGCGTCCATGTCGCCCCAGCGGACGGGGACGTGAGCGGTGTGGAGGAGCGGGCGGTCGGGCATTCGGTAGAAACGGGGGCGGGAGCGCGGAACGCGGCGCGGCGCTCAGGGCTCCCGCCAGCGGCTGGCGGCGAGCTCGGGCGTGAACGCTCGGTGTGCCCCGAACGGCGCCGGGACTCGCAGGTAGCTTCGCCGCTCCCCCCGATTGCCTCCCCGTTCCATGCGCGCGATCATCGTCGGCGCCGGTGACGTCGGCTACGACGTCGCCCGAATGCTCTCCCTCCAACGCCACGACGTGACGGTCGTGGACATGGACCCCGAGAAGGTGGCCCACGTCCGCGAGACGCTGGACGTGCTGGCGCTGGAGGGCTCCGGTACGAGCACGGAGACGCTCCAGAAAGCGCGGATCGAGGACGCGGACCTGCTCGTGGCGGTGACGGACGTGGACGAGGTCAACATCATCGCGTCCATGATCGCGGAGCGCGTAGGGAAGGAGGCCGAGGCCACCATCACCATCGCGCGGGTCCGCTCGGGGGAGTTCACCGGCTCCGACGCCGTCCTCTCCCAGCGCGACTTCGGCATCGACCACATCATCCACCCGGAGCAGTCCACCGCCAACGAGGTGGTCTCCCTCTTGCGCCGCGCCAGCGCGACGGACCTCGTGGACTTCTGCGGCGACCGCGTCCAACTCGTCGGCATCCGGGTGGACTCCGAGTCGCCCGTGGTGGGGATGACGCTCGCGCAGCTTGCGCAGCATGGCGCGCACCTCGCGTTCCGCGTGATGGGGATCTCTCGCGGAGTCCGGACGATCGTG
This sequence comes from Bacteroidota bacterium, assembly GCA_012960515.1. Classification (GTDB taxonomy): domain Bacteria; phylum Bacteroidota; class Rhodothermia; order Rhodothermales; family Rubricoccaceae; genus Rubricoccus. Next base: position 8,161 of record DUBD01000268.1, read on the forward strand.
CCCTCGGGCACGGAGACGGTACAGCGCAACGATCAGATCTTCGTGATCGTCCCGAGCGGGCAGGTGGCGCACCTGCTCGGCAAGGAGGCGGGCAAGCTCCGCCACGCGATGGTGCTGGGCGGCACGAACGTCGGCGCACGGGTGGCGGCGGGCCTGGCGCAACGGAAGGGCCGCGGCCGGGATGCGTTCGAGATGCGGGTCAAGCTGGTGGAGAAGGACCGCCATCGCGCCGAGCTGCTGGCGGAGCGGCTGGAAGGCGTGCTCGTGCTCCACGGCGCTCCCGCCGATATCGACTTCCTGGCCCTCGAAGGGCTGGCGGAGATGGACGCCGTAGTGGCGGTGACGGAGGACGAGGAGAGCAACCTCGTCTCGTGCCTGATGGCCAAGCACCTCGGCGTGCGGAAGACCATCGCGCTGCTCTCCAAGTCCTCGTACATCCCCGTGGCGCAGACCATCGGCCTGGACGCGGCGGTGAGCCAGAAGCTGGCGGTCTCGCGCGAGGTGCTCCGGTTCCTCCGCGGCTCGCACGTCCGCTCGGTCGCCACGGTCCACGGGCTGGACGCCGAGGTGCTGGAGATGGTGGCGGACCCCGGCGCGCCCATCACGCGGGCCCCGCTCATGGACCTCCGGCTGCCGCGTGGCATCCTGGTCGGTGCCGTGGTCGGCCAGCGCGTGGAGATCGCGACGGGGCAGACCGTCGTGACACCGGGCGCTCGGACGCTCGTCTTTGCCACGCCGGAACGGGTGGACGAGGTGGAGCGGCTCTTCGCCGCCTAGCGCCTCCGCCAGCGCGGCGGGGCCGGGGTGGCGGCGCGGCGCCCTCGGGTGGGATCTTGCAGGCTCCCCACCCGCCCCCCGGCTCGCTCCATGGTCCTCGATCTCAAAGCCATCGCCGGCGTGATGGGCGCGTTGCTCTTCGCGCTCGGCGCGGCGCTGCTGACACCGATGCTGATCGGCCTCGTGTACGGGGAGGCCTCGTGGTGGGGGTTCGGCGCGACGGCGCTCGCCTCGCTGGCGGTCGGTGCGGGGCTGTGGACGGCGTACCGACCGCGCGAGGAGATCCGCGTGCGCGAGGGGTTCGCGGTCGTCGCCCTCGCGTGGTGGGTGCTCTCCCTCGTGGGCGCGGTGCCGTGGGTGCTGACCGGCGTGCTGGACTCGTACTCGGACGCCTTCTTCGAGGTCATGAGCGGGTTCACCACCACGGGCGCGACGATCCTCGGCGGCGCCGGGCGCCCTGCGATCGAGGACGTGCCGAACGCGTTCCTATTCTGGCGCAGCCTCACGCACTGGCTCGGTGGGATGGGCGTGGTTGTCCTCGCCATCGCCGTCCTCCCGATGCTCGGGGTGGGGGGGATGCAGTTGTTCAAGGCGGAAGTCCCCGGGCCGAGCGCGGACAAGCTTACCCCCCGCGTGACAGAGACGGCGAAGCGGCTCTGGGCCATCTACGTGGGCCTGACGGTCGCGCAGGTGCTCCTCCTCTTGCCGGCGATGAGTCTGTTCGATGCCGTCAACCACGCGTTTGCCACGCTCGCTACGGGCGGCTTCTCGACGGAGAACGGGAGCGTCGGGCAGTACGGGTCGGCCTACGTGGACTGGGTGATCACGTTGTTCATGCTCGCGGCCGGGATGAACTTCGCGCTGCACTACCAGTTGCTCCACCGCAATGTCAAACCCGTGTGGGAGAGCGAGGAACTGCGCGTCTACCTCGCGATCGTGGGCGTGGCGACGCTCCTGCTCACCGTCTCCCTGTGGGCCCCCGCCGAGGTGCTCCTGCCCAGCCCTGTTACGCTGGACGGGGAGGTCATCGTGGCCGAAGGGCCGAACCCGGAAGCCTCGGCGGAGGGGACAGAGGTGGACGAGGCGGTGACCTCGGACCTCCCCCGGGCGGGCGGCGAGGGCGTAGGCGGCGGCGCGGAAGTGGAGCGGACGGAGGTCCGCGGCCGTCAAGTGGTGCGGTATGACCGTTTCTCAGACGCCCTCCGATACGGCGCCTTCCAGGCCGCCGCCATCGTCACAACGACCGGCTTCGCGACGGCGGACTACGAGGTGTGGCCCCCGCTGGCGGTCGTCGTCATCCTGTCGTTGTTCTTCGTCGGCGGGATGGCCGGGAGCACGGGCGGAGGGGTCAAGGTGGTCCGCGTGCTGCTGATCCTCAAAAACTCGTTCCGCGAGATGCGCCAGCTGGTCCACCCGCAGGCGATCCTGCCCATCCGGTTGGACCACCGCGTGGTGCCGGATGGCGTCATGCGGAACGTGCTCTCGTTCATCGTGCTCTACGTCGGCCTGATCGGGCTCGGGACGCTGGTGATGGGGGCGCTCGGGCTGGACTGGCAGAGCGCGTTCAGCGCGACGTTCTCATGCGTCGGGAACGTCGGTCCTGCGTTCGGTTCCATGGGCCCGACGGAGGCGTACTCGCACGTTCCGACGCTCGGGAAGTGGGTGCTCTCGCTCCTGATGATGGCGGGGCGGCTGGAGATCTTTACCGTCCTCCTTTTGTTTACACCGGGCTTCTGGAATCGGTAGCCCATTTCCGCCTCTGTGCCAAGCGTCCGCGTAGGTTTGGCGGCCCACATTCCGACCCCATGCTCGACCGCTTCGTCCTCGCGCTCCTGTTTCTCGCCGCCCCGGCGGCCTTCGCGCAAGTCCCCTCGGCGTCTCAACTGGAGGCGGCCTACGATTTGCTGGAGGCCTCCAACTCTGAGGCGAACTACACCGATGCGCAGGCGATGACGCTGGAGTCGCTCACGGAGAGTAACCCGATGCTCGCTGAGCTCCGCCCGGTGATGGAGGAGTTT
>DUBD01000269.1:0-8077 GCA_012960515.1 Bacteroidota bacterium
CGAGACCCGCGCCGCCCCCGCCGACGCCTGCCGCCAGCGCACGGCGGTTTGACGTGTGGCTGGGTTCGGCTCCACCGCTAGTGAGAGGTCCGGTGCGGCGGGAGGCATCGGTGCGCTCGCCACTGGGACCGGTTCCACCGTTCGGAAAACTCCGTGCACTGGTCCCGCCACATGCGGCGTCGATACCACCAACCGCCCCGCATCGTCCACGTACGCCTCATCCACGTATACCGCTGACGAATCGAACGGCGCTCGGCCCTTGAGCGACCATGAGTCGCCCCCATCGTCCGTCCGGTAGATATGGCCCCGTGGGAGAATCGCGAGTGTAGAGCGCGGCTGCCCCATAGGACCCAGCCATACCAATTCCCCCGTGCTTCCAATCCCGTCCTGCGGTTCTGGCAACGGCATTGGCCTGCCCCACGTCGCCCCTCCGTCGTCTGAGTGCGTGACGTGGAAGTACGGCTGTGTAGCGTCGGTTAGAAGAGCGAAGAGGCGCGGTTGCCCGTCCGGCCCTTCCCCCTCCATGATCTCGCGGCTCCGGTAGCGATAGAGTGTCCAGAGGTTGCTCGGGCGGTAGCTCTCACCGCCATCGTCTGAGTAGGCGACGCCGTGCATGCCGCCCATGAGTACGCGCCCCGCCTCAGGTCCGCGCGTCACAGCGAGCGCGACTCCCGCGCGGATGTCATCAGTGCCGAAGAGGTCAGGATCGTAGATGCCCTCAATGAATGAGCCCCCACGGTCCGCGCTGTAGGCGAGGCCCTCGGTGACGCGGTTCTCGCGGTCGGATGCGCCTGTGAACACGCGCCCTCCAGAGCGAGGGAGGTCAAACGGGGCAACGTGGAGCAGATCATCTCCACCCGTGTAGATCAATTCCCACGTTGAACCGCCGTCCGTGGAGCGACGGACGCGGGAGATGTAGCGGACAAGGAGCGTGTCAGGACCGAGAAAAGCGAGGTTGTCAGCGTCGTTCGGTATGGATGTCGTGTCGCGCCACGCGTCTGTGGCCTCGTCAAAAACGTAGATCGCGTCCTCGTAATCGACTGAGGCACCGCTGCTCCACAGGCTTCCATCTGGGGCAACGGTGAGGAAGTTGGCATCGAAGGCCGGAGTCCCGAGGCGCTCCCAATCGAACCCCTCGCCGGGAGGGAGCCCACCACTCGTCGGCTGCGCGCTGGCGGCGCCGCCGAGCAGAACCGCCAGCGCGACGGGGACGAGAAAAAAGAGAGGCAGGAGGCGCATCGATCGGAGCGTATCGCAGTGGCGAAAGAAACGCTCCGTGATCGACGCCGTCCAGGCAGATGCCGCTCCCCGGCTGGCGGACGCGTTCGCCGAGGACAACCGCCAGCGCGCGGCCAGATCAGCCCGCGTGGCGCAGGAGGGCGTCCGCGTTCGGCACGCCGCGCGCGATGTAGTGCGCGAGGAGGAGGTCGCGGTCCGCGTCCGAGAGGTCGCCGTGGCGGCCGGTCCGCGCGATCCGGTCCTGGCGCGCGTGGTAGAGCGCGAGCGCCGCGGCGACGGACACGTTGTAGGACTGCACGAAGCCGTCGAGCGGGAGGAGCACGGCGTCATCCGCCAGTTCCAGCATCTCGTCCGAGGCGCCATCGCGCTCCGCGCCGAAGACGAGCGCCGTGGGAATAGAAAAATCCAAGTCGGCGATGGGTTTGGCGTCCTCGCGGAGGGCCGTCACCGCGATCCGGTAGCCGCGCGCCCGCGCCTCGCGGACAAAACCCGCCGTGGACTCGAACGCTTCGACGTGCATCCACTTGTGCGCGCCCTGGCTCTGGCGGCGGCGGATGGGGCGCTCACCTGCCAGCGCGGCGTCGTCGGCGCCCTCGCGGTACTGCTCCACGAGGTCGGCGGCCTCGCCGTCCAGGTCCACGAGCGCGGCGCCGCCGTAGCCCAGGCCCTCGGCGCTGCGGAGGACGGCGTTGACGTTGCCGGGATCATGGACGCGCTCCAGGACCGGCCAGACCGAGAACGTCCGCCCCGCGATCACGCGCTCGATCCGCTGGCGGCGGCGCTCGGAGAGGAACGGCGCGAGCACGCGGCGGACAGTCTCGGGCGCGTAGCGGCGGCCTTCGACGGGGACTTCGGCGGGGAGCGGGAGCGGCGGCGTCACGGGCAACACGGCGTGAAACGGGCGGGGTCTGCCGAAGGTAGCCGGACCCCCGGCGTAGCTTCCGCGCGGTTTTCCTTGATCCCCTGACGTGCTCCGACTCGCCCTCGCCGCCCTGCTCCTGCCCTTCGCCCTCGCCGGTTGCGAGTCCACGCCGGAGCCGGACGATCTCGCCTCGCGCCTGGACGCCCGCTACGCCGAGGGGCTGGGGACGCTGGAGTCGTTCCACGTCTACGCGGCGGGCACCTCGCTCTACTACATCGGGGCGGAGGACTCCACGGGCGCGCGCACCTTCGAACTGACGCCGGACCCGGACGCCGTCGCGCCGTACGACCCCATCGCGGCGTCTCTCCTGCGGTTCTACCCGCCGAACCCGCGCTACCTCGCCTCGCGCATCGACCCCGCTCGCGTGCGGGGGCCGGTGGAGCGGAACGGCGCGCAGACGGTCGTCTTCGAGTCCGAGACGCCGCAGGACGCCGGCTTCGTCCCCGTCCCCGGCACCACGAACCACCTCGTCCGCGTCTACTTCGACGCCGAGACGCTGGACGTGCGCGAGCTCTTCCACCGCTTCAGCGTGGATTCTCTGGACCGGCCCGTCGCGCAGCGGCTGATCTACGACGACTTCCGCGGCGTAGCAGACGGCGTGCGCCTCCCGTTCCGCGTGACGCAGATCCAGGAAGGCCCCATCCCCTCCAGCGAGGCCGCGACGGTCCAGGGCGCCCAACTGGCGATCCGCGAGCAAACGGCTCGGCTGCTCCCGCCGAGCGTCCGCCGCCAGCAGGAGCTCATCGATATCGAGCGCGCGAAGCGGCTGCTCACGGAGGGCGTGCGCGAGGTGGAGCTCCGTGTGGACTCCGTGCTCACGAACGTGCCAGCCCCTCCCCCCGCGCTTCCCGCGGAATAGCCCGTGCATCAACGCGTCGGCCCGCCGTACTCGCAGGACCTCGTCCGCCGCCTCGCCGAGGCGGAGGTGGTCGCGGTCCTGACCGGCGCCGGGGTCTCCGCCGAGAGCGGCGTCCCCACCTTCCGTGACCCCGACGGGCTGTGGCAGAAGTTCCGGCCGGAGGAACTGGCCAACGTGGACGCCTTCCTGCGCAACCCGACGCTCGTGCAGGGCTGGTACGCGCACCGCCGGGCCGTGGTGGAGGAGGTCGCGCCGAACCCCGGGCACGCGGCGCTGGCGGAGCTGGAGGCACTCGTCCACGAGCGGGGCGGGACGTTCCTGCTCATCACGCAGAACGTGGACGGACTGCACCAGCGGGCCGGGAGCGAGCACGTCGTGGAGCTGCACGGGTCGCTGATGCGCTCCTACTGCGTGGACTGCGAGCGCTCGGTCTCGCGCGACGAGCTGGCGGCGATCGAGAGCGGCGAGGCGGCGGCCTGCGCGGCGTGCGGCGGCCTCATCCGCCCGGACGTGGTGTGGTTTGGCGAGATGCTGCCCGAGGCGGCGCTCCGGCAGGCCGAGGCGGCGGCGGTGGCCTCGGACGTGTTCCTCTCCGTCGGGACGAGCGGGGTGGTGTTCCCGGCGGCGGGCCTCCCGCTGGCGGCGGGCGCGGCCGGGGCCTACGTGGCCGAGGTCAACCCCGTGGCCTCGGAGATCGCGCGGCACCTGGACGAGACGGTCCGCGGCCGGGCCGGCGAGGTGCTCCCGGACCTCCTCCGCGCCGTCCGCGCGCTCCGCTGACCCCTCGCGCTTCCCGCCCCCGCCGGGCACGACCGCCAGCGCGTGGCGAGTTTGCGCGCTCTATGACCCTCGCCCAGCCCTTCTGGCTCCTGCTGCTCCTGCCCCTCGTGGGGCTGGCGGTGCTCGCGTGGCGGGCCCGCGGGCGGACGGCCGCGAGCGTCGCCTTCCCCGCGACGGCGGACGCCGTGGACCTCCCCGGCAGCGTCTGGACGCGGCTCCGCGGACTGCCGGAGGCGCTGCTGCTCGGCGCGCTGGCGCTCGGCATCGTCGGGATGGCGCGGCCGCAGACGCGGGACGCGATCGTGGAGCGGAGCACGGAGGGCATCGACATCGTCCTCGCGCTGGACATCTCCACGTCCATGACCGCGGACGACTTCGTCCCCAACCGGTTCGAGGCGGCGCGGCGGGTCGCGGGGGAGTTCGTCGAGGGGCGCACGTCGGACCGGATCGGGCTCGTCGTCTTCGCGGCGCGCGCCTACACGCAGGCCCCGCTCACGCTGGACTACCGCTTTCTCCAGCGGATGCTCGGCGAGGTGCGGATGGGCGTGGTGGAGGACGGGACCGCCATCGGGACCGCGCTCGCGACGGCCGTCGCCCGCCTCCGCGACAGTGACGCGGAGAGCAAGGTGGTCATCCTCCTGACGGACGGCCAAAACAACCGCGGCGAGGTGGACCCGCTGACCGCGGCCGAGGCCGCCGAGGCGCTCGGCGTCCGGGTCTACGCCATCGGCGTGGGCGGGGAGCAGGGACAGACGGCCTCGCGCCTGCCGTTCGGCGGGAGCCTGCTGGGCCCCGCGTCCGAGGTGGACGAGGAGACGCTTCGCGCCGTGGCCCGCCAGACCGGCGGCCGCTACTTCCGCGCGACCGACACAGAGGCGCTCCGCTCCATCTACGAGGCCATTGGCGAGCTGGAGCGGACGGAGATCGAGGAGACGGTCTACCTGGACGTGAAGGAGAAGTACCCGCTCGTGCTGTGGCCCGCGCTCGCGCTCGTCGCGCTGGCGGTCGCGTTGAGCACCACCCGACTGCGGACCGTGCCGTGAGCTTTTCCACCCCCGAAGCGCTCTGGCTCCTGCTGCTCGCCCCGGCGGCGGCGGCGCTCTACGCCTACGCCTCGCGCAAGCGCGCCGAGGCCCTCGCGGCGTTTCTCGGCAGCGCGGCTCCTGCAGCGGTCTCGCGCGAGACCGCGCGGCGGCGCGTGATGGGCGCGGCGCTCGTGGTGGGCGCGGTGGCGTGCCTCGCCGTGGCGCTGGCGGGGCCGCGCTTCGGGCGGACGCTCCGCGAGACGGCGCAGGAGTCGCTGGACCTGGTGGTGGCGCTGGATGTCTCGGAGTCCATGTGGGCGGAGGACGTGGCGCCGAGCCGGCTGGACCGCGCGAAGCTGGAGATCCAGCGGATCGTGGAGCAGCGGCCCGGCGCGAGGGTCGGGCTCGTGGTGTTCGCGGGCGAGGCGTTCCTCCAGTGCCCCCTGACGACCGACCGCAGCGCGTTCCGGCTCTTCCTGGACGCCGCCGAGCCCGAACTCGTCCCGCTCCAGGGCACCGACCTCGGGGCGGCGCTCCGCGTGGCGGGCGTCGCGCTGGAAGAGGCGGCAGACGTGGAGCGGCCGCGCGCGGTGCTCATCGTCTCGGACGGCGAGGCGCACGAGGGCAGCGCGGAAGCGGAGGCAGATGCCCTCCGCGACGGCGGCGCGACGGTCCTCGCCATCGGCGTGGGGACGGACGAGGGCGGGCCGATCCCGCTCAAGCGCCGCGGCCGTCTCGTGGGCTACAAGACCGCGCGCGGCGGCGATCAGGTGACGACGCGCTACGAGGGCGCGGCCCTTCGCGAGGTGGCCGGGCGCGGCGGCGTCTACCGCCTGGACCGCCGCGGCTCCATCGCCGACGAGGTGGCCCGCCAGCTGGACGCGCTGGATCAGGCCGTCGTGGGCGGCGAGCGCTACGAGGCGTACGCGGAGCGTTTTCAGTGGCCGCTCGGCCTCGCGCTGCTGCTGCTGCTGGCGGAGCGGGCGCTGTGGCTGGTACCGGAGGCCCGCCGCCGCGCGCTGGCGGACGCGTAGCGCGGCACGAAGGGGGCAAGCGGTAGTCCGTCGCTCACGTTCTCAGGCCAGCGGCCAGTCGCCAGCGGGTAGGACCAGTGCCCCCATCACGCTGGCCGCACGCTCCCCACCGTGTCCACCCGACCGACCGAAGGGAGCGGAGGGATCTGCGCGACGGATGCTCAGGCGCTCTCGTGTGGCCTCGCGGCGTAGCGTGGCCAGATCCCTCGGCTCCGGCCGTCGGCCTCCGCTCGGGATGACACTCGAAGAAACGAGCGACCACTACCACGCCCGCTCAGCGCACCCGCCAGCGGGGCGAGCGCGAGGCGGCTTGCTTCCCGGAACCCGGAACCTCAGCCGTACCCGTACTCGCGGAGGTGGCCCTCCTTGTTGCGCCAGTCCGAGCGCGTCTTGACGTGGAGCTGGAGGTAGACCGGGCGCCCGAGGAACTCCTCGATCCCGCGCCGCGCCCGCTGCCCGAGCCGCTTCAGCGCGCTGCCGCCCTTCCCGATGAGGATGCCCTTCTGGCTGTCGCGCTCCACGACGATGTCGCAGGCGACGAAGTCCTTCTGGTTCTGGCGCTCCTCGAACGTGATGACCACGACCGAGGTGGAGTAGGGGACCTCGTCGCGGAAGAGGTCGAAGATGGCCTCGCGGACGATCTCCGCCACGAAGAAGCGCTCCGGGTGCTCGGAGATCTGCTCCGGCGGGTAGTACGGCGGGCCCTCCGGGATCCGCTCCAGGATGAGGTCCAGGAGGCCGTCCGTGCCCTTGCCGTTGAGCGCCGAAATGGGGACCACCTCCTCGAACTCGAGGTGCTGGCGGTACGTCTCGACGAGCGGGAGCGCCTCGTCCGGCGTGGGGAGCGCGTCCACCTTGTTGAGCGCGAGGATCGTGTGGCCGCGGAAGCCGGAGAGCTTCTCCAGCGCGCTGGCGGCGTCGTGCGTGATGCGCGGCTCCGTCGCGTCCGCGAGGAAGACGGCCACGTCGGCGTCGCCGAGGGCGCGGTCCACGTCGCGCATCATGTGGTCGTGCAGCCGGTACTTCGGGCGGACTACGCCGGGCGTGTCCAGGAAGATGAGCTGGTACGGCGGCGTGGCCTCGTGATCCGAGAGGATGCCGAGGACGCGGTTGCGCGTCGTGCTCGGGCGGGCCGAGACGATGGAGAGCTTGGTGCCGAGGAACCGGTTGAGCAGCGTGCTCTTGCCGACGTTGGGGGCGCCGACGAGCGCGACGTAGCCGCTCTTGTGGTTCTGCGGGAGGGTGAGGGGGGAGCCGGAATCCATGGGGCCAAGGTAGAGCGCGGCCTACGGCGTACGCCTCCCAGTGTTCTTGGCGCCCCGCCGCGTCAGTTCGCCACGGCGTCCGTCACGTCGCCCTCGGGGTGCTCCGGCGGGTCCACGTGCGCGGGCTCGGAGACGCTGCCGGGCGTGGGGGCGCTGGCGTCACCCTCGCCGACGTACTCGCCCACATCCAGCACCACGTCGATCCGCCAGCCGCGCGAGGAGTACGCGGAGAGGTCCGGCGAGAGGTTGTGGTAGACCGCCAGCACGGCGTGCCGCCACTCGCGCTCGCCGTCCTCGTCGAAGCGGACGTAGTCCCCCTGGCGGGGGAGCGCGTGGAGGTCGGCGTCCTTGCAGCCGACGAGCGAGCGGTCGGCGCCGAGGAAGTGGAGGCGGACGGGGACGACGGGCGCGTCCTCGGCGGCGCGGGCGACGCGGGCGCGGCGGTCGCGGGCGGTTTTGGGCACAGGGCGGGGGGCAGCCAGTCCTGGAAAGAAACCGGAACGGGCCGGGGCGCCTCACGCGGGGCGTTCAGGGTGAGACGTTGTCGCCTCCCCGGTGGGGATGCGGCGCCCGTAGCGCTGGCGGACGCTCCGGGCGTGGCCTTTGCGGCCGCTCCGGCCCCGTTGCGCACGGCCGCCAGCGCGCGGCGGGGATGGCCCGCTAGGCAGCAGAGGGGAACGTCCCCCGCACGTCTGGCGCGATCGCCCGCAACCGGTCTAGCACCACGTCCCATAGCAACGCCACGCCGACGATCTCGAGCCCCTCCTCGAGGATCTGGACGAGGTGGGTCACCGTCTCGTAGGGGTCGGACTGAAGCGCCGGGCTCGCGATGGCGGCGGCAGCGGGGTGCGCAGACAACGCCGCGATGGCATTGAGAGGGTGGGAGGCACCGAGGCCCTCCAGAACATCCAGGCCGATGGCGACCCCCAGAAGGGCGGTCCCTCCGAGGGTTG
>DUBD01000269.1:8102-10943 GCA_012960515.1 Bacteroidota bacterium
CCCGGGCCCTCCCGCCACAAGAAGGCCACGAGTACGAGCCCGGCGATGGCGAAGAACGGACCCACGATGAGCTGCCACAGGTAGCTGGGGTACTCCACACCGAGCGATCCCCCTGCCAATTGCCATTCTCCTACCATGCCTCCGATGCGCTCATGGAGACGGGTCCCATCGTCCACCGAGACATAGGCGAACAACGAGGCCGTAAACACCCAGCCCCATCGAGTCCGCGCCGGGGCGTTCCCACCTCGCGCGAGCACCGCCAGCAGCCCGGCGGTCAACGCCACAAACGCCGACTGTGTAACCGCCACCCATGACCCGATCCCATCTTCGCGAGCGGCGTCGAACAGCAGCGAGAGGTCGTAGTAGGGAAGGAGCCCGCTGAGGAACAGCCATGCGTCCAGGAGGAGCACCACGGCCGTAAGCACGGTCATGAACAGTGGAACGCGCCCAGCCCTGGGAACGAGAGGTAGAGAAGGGGGTGGGGGGAGAGGCGTCACACCAGGGGGGCGAACGGTCGCACGCTACGCAGGGCGGAAAGCAAACAGAAGCGGGGGGCAGGCACAAGGCCCACCCCCCGAGCCGGGCCGGGGTGCCACCACACACCCCCGCCCGGAAGGCGGATCTCGCCGGGCCAGCGGCCCCGGTCGGGATCAGTCGTCGTCGTCTCCGGAGCAGCTTCCGAGCGGGTCGCCGTGCAGGATGTGCAATCCGAGCGCGGCCGGGAGCAACGAGAGCTCTTCTTCCTGCGCCGTGCCGGGGGCATGACAGACCGCGATGAGCTCGGGCGTCGCAGAAGGCGACGACGTCGGGAACGAGCCGTCGCAGTAGCCGATCACGTCGCCGTGCCCCAGGTGGTCGTTCAGGTCGTCCAGCTTGACGTCCTTGTCGTTCGCGGAGGAGGTGGGCTCGTGGCAGATCGCCACGCGTGGGCCACTGGAACGGTGCTGGATGGCCTGCGCGAGGTTCTGCGAGAGCGTGAAGTGCTCGGTCTCGGTCCCGAGGTGAATGACCTCGTTGCCGTCGAAGCCCATCCGCTCCACGAGCGCGAGGACCGGTCGGATGTCGAACTCGATGTCCACGTCCGGGCCCATCTCCAGGCGCGTGCCGAACATCGCGCCGTTCTGGATCTGGCTGCGCCACTCCGCCTCCTGCTCCTGGTAGACCGTCCACTCGTCCGGCTGCATGTGCCAGTAGAGGGCGCTCTCGTAGAGGACGCGGTTGGTGGTGTGGGAGAGGAGGCGGACACGGAGCGAGCCGCCGCGGTCCAGCCGCTCGCCGAGGCAGAACGGCCAGGAGTCGCAGCCGTTGCCATCGAAACGGTCGCGGAGGGTGCGGAGGCTGCGGATGTCCACCTCGAAGTCCTCGAGGTCGCTGGCGCGGAAGCTCTGGCTCTGGTGCACGTTGCCGCGGGCGTACGAGCCGAAGCCGTCGCGGACCATCCCGCGGAGAGGCTCGGCCATGCCGCGCACGCCCACGGTGTAGACGCCGTACCCGTGCCGGCTCTCGTTCTCGAACTCGAGGTAGACCTTGTCTGTGCCGAGGCGCGAGATGGTGTCCTCGAACTGCGTCCACGTCTCCTGGCTGGCGACGGCGTTGCCGCCTTCGAGGTAGCGCACGCGGCGCGTGCCGAGGTCCTCGTCGAAGCGGTGCTTGTGCTGGAGCCAGGGGAAGCCGGCCGTCCACGGCGCGATGGGGGCGTCGCCCTGCACGTTGCCGCTGCGGATGCCCGTCGTGAGGTCGCGCCAGGTGGTGACGTCCATGTGTCCGCCGGGCGGGTAGGCGTGCTGCACGATCACGAGGCCGCCGGTGATGTCCACGCGGCCCTTGAGCTCCACCGGGAGGTACTGACGCTCCGCGCGGACGATCACGATGCCGGTCCACTCCATGCGGCCGTTAGGCGTGACCGTCAGCGTGCCGTCCACGACGAGGACGCCCTCGCCCTCGAAGCGCTTGGACACCGTGAGGTCGCCGGTGACGTGGGTCACCTCGTCCGGCGCGCCCACGCCGGTCTGGTTGTTCGTGATGGTGGTGGGGCCAGCGATGGTGGTCTCCGGCGGGAGGGCGAGTGCGGTCTGGTAAAGCCCCTCACCATCGCTCACGTTGAGGTCTTCCAGGATGGAGTTCCAGGAGCCGGAGCTGGGGTTGGAGTATGAGGTGCCGGCCGTCGTGGCGGCGGTCCGGAGGTTGGAGTTCATGGTCCCCATCGGCACGAGGCTCTGGAGGCCCATGGCGTCGTGCTTGCGGCGGTCCATCTGGATGCCGCCGTCGATGGAGCTCCCGTTCGAGGCGAGCGCTGTGGCGTAGGGGACGTCCAGCCAGACGGGGGAGGGGTAGTCCATCGGGTCCCAGTCGTAGGTGCTCCGGATGGTGTGGCTGGCGCCGGCGTAGTCGCCGCGGACGGTGAACGTCGCGCGGCTGGCGGAGGAGCTGGGGTCGTAGGAGACGCGGTAGGTGCCGCCCTCGTACTCCCGGGGCCGGATGGACGGCGTGCGGAAGCCGGTATCGTCCACGATCGCCGCCAGCACGACGGCGTGGCCGCTCTCGGCGATCTGGCGCGAGAGGAGGTCCGCCTGGGCAGCGCGCTGTCCCGCCTGCGTCTCGCCCGCCAGCTGGCGGGTGCTGAACGTGAGGAGGGAGCCGCCGATGACGGCGGCTCCGACGAGGAGAAGGGTGAGCTTGCCCATAGGAATCGGGGGGCGAACGGGGAGCGGCCGGGAGCCGGCCGCGGGGGTCAGACCTCGTAGCCGGCGGGTGGCGCCGGGCGTGTGGGAGGCTGAGGCTCGGGGGCCGGCGTTGTGCCCGGGTTGGGCGAGGGCGTCGGCCGAGGGGTCGGCGTCGGGG
>DUBD01000270.1 GCA_012960515.1 Bacteroidota bacterium
CCCACATCCGCGTATTGCGGGATCTCTAACTCGGGGCCCGTGCTGACCGCCGAGGCAATGGCATCACCCGCCATGAAACCGTGCACCCGAACATCCTTCAAGCGGACCCCACTCCCCGTGCACTGGAGCGCGCCGGTGAGATCGTAGCGGAGCGTACGACCTCCGTCTACCGGAGTCTCCAGCGTAAACGTGCCTTCGATCTGCGTCATCGCGCCGAAGAGAGACTCGGGAAGGTCCAGATCCATCCGCGCGACGCGCTCCTGCCGGGTTCCTCGCGAGACCGCGTAGCTCACGCCAGTCGCGCCTTCAGGGAAGGTGCAGTCTCGCCCGGCTTGAACGGTCACGGTGTACGTCGCGGGGGTCGTCCGCTCCGCGTCCTCGGGATGGGCGTTGACGAAGACCAGATCGAACTCACATGCCGGGCCGGGCTCGGGGCAGGAGTTGAGCGTGTTCGTGTGGAACACGTCGGTCGGCACGTCCTCTGGGAGGACGCGCTGGATGATGTGGCGGTTGCCCCAGCGTAGCGATTCCGTCGCGTCCTCTACGGTGATCGTGATCCCTTGTAGTCCGTCATCCGAGCGAGGAATGCTTACGGGAATCCGCACAACGGCGAGCGGTTCGTGTCCGATGACCCGGCGCGAGACGGGCGGTCCTTCCGGTACGACGAGCAGATCCTCGTCCGGTGCGACCTGCGGCATCACGGGCCACACGTCCCGAGTGCTGAACCGGGTGAACATTTCGAGGGCCACACCGAGCCCGCTCTCCTCCTCACGCCGCAAACCGTAGTGCTCGCGTAGAACGCCGTCTACGTGCGGGAGCGGGTCCTCCCCGGCCTGTTCCGCCCGCTCCACTGCCTCTGGCACGATGCGAAGCGTCGCGAAGGCGTCCGGGTTCTCCCATCCCCCGTGCCGGGTTCGCAAGGCGGCGTTTACCCAGAGGTTCGCGGCTCCCACCGTCGCGGCATTGGACGTGATCGTCTCCCCGAGGCTCTCATCGGCGAGGTCGTAGAGACCCGAGGCGTCCTCGTGCCGTCGCATCCACCAGTTGGCGAATGCCATGGCGTACCCCGTAGACAACCAACCGCCTGGCGCTCCTCCGTCGGGGGCGTAGCCCTCATACGAGATCAGGGTGAGGCGCATCAGCGCCGTGAGCGCCTCGCGGAGCACCTCGTCCGGATCGTCGGTCTCCAGGGCATCGCTACGGAGGAAGAGCGCGTTGGCTTCGTCGTCCCCAGCTCTCAGACGGCGGACCTCGAAGGGGTCTGCAGGAGCCTCGGAGGTGCACACCGTCTGCTCGCGCACGCTGAAGCATACCCCCTGCCCCGCAAGCACGATGTGAAGCTGAAAGTCCTCCCCCTGGCGGAACGGGTATGCTGGCGGTCTGAATCCGCTCGCGAGGAGCCACGTCTGTGCTCGGTTGAATCGTTCCATGAATGTCTGGATCGCCTCCGGGTCCGTGCGAAGTTGGGCGCCGTCGTTGCGTCGCCAGCGGCAATCGCCCTGATCGTCGGCAGAGACCACGGTATAGGGCGTTCGCGTGGAGGGGTGCGGGATGCCGTTACAGTGCGTCACCCACGGCTGGGCCTCAACTCCGACCGAAACAACGATCAGCGGGAGGACGAAGAGAAAGCGGATCATGAGAGTGCGGAGTGGTCCCTACGATCACGCAGATGAGCAGCCTGAGGGATCATTGGAAGACCTCACCGGCGCCAGACGGTCGCCCAGCCCCGTGCGGGCTTCAGCCGTCCTCGCGCCCCGACTGGCGGCCTCTCCCGCCAAGAGCTGCCGCCAGCCGGGCAGGCGCAACCGGAGTTCAGGGCGGATAACGTAGCCTTTTGCAGCCTTAACTCCGCCCCTGCCATGGGACGCGCCAAACCCCACATCACGACCCTTATGCAGCACGGCCTCATGGAGCGGGGCTTCCCCCTCCCCCGCTTCGGCGCCGACGGCGACTAGGGCGCCGAGTCGCAGGCGGCCTACGAGGCGTAAGTCGCGTCCGTCGAGGGGACGCCCGTCTCGCAGTGGCCGACGGACGACATCGGGGACCTGAACACCTATTACGGCCACCCGGACGTGGCGCTCGGCCACGCGCCGCGCTCCAGGCTTATGCAGTTCCCCTACCCCATGGAGATCGCCTGGATGCCGGGCGAGTGGACCTCGCGGCGCGAGACGGCGACGGCGATACCGAACGCGGAGTCGAGTGTGACCAGCGTCACGGCGTCCTCTGTGGAGGGGTCGCCGTCACAGTCCGCGAGGTCCGCGGCGGGCACGAACTCGACGAACGTCATCTGAGCCGGCTCGTAGGCGAGGGCGAAGGAAACGCCGAAGAGGTTGTCCGCCAGCCGGTCGTCGTCTCCGATGACCACGTCCACGCCGAAGGTCTCGCCCGCGAGGATCACATCGCTCTCGGGAGTGGGCGTGACGGTGAGGGCTCCGCCCGCGATGCGCACGTTGTCCAGCCCGCTATCGTCCACCGGCCACTCGGTTCCGTCTGCCATCCGGCCCATCTCGACGCCGATCTGGCCGTTGAACCCAAAATCGCCGAGGACCCTCCGGATGTCTGATTCCGTCGCGGCCGCGAAGCCGCCGGCCGTGACGCGCTGCCAGGGCTGGCCGTCGCGGAGGTTCGTGAGCGGGGCGGAGTACCGCACCCATTCAGCTCCGAGTGGGGCCGTCCGCTCCGCCAGCCACTGCGGGTCGAGAACGAGCGTGAGAGCGCCGGACGAAAAGGTGACGTACGGGTAGCTATCGCCACCGCCCGAGGCCGTCCCGAACGCGTCGAACGTGAACTGTCCGCCGTACGCGCCCTCCAGCGAAAAACCGGGCGAGTACCCCACCGACGTGCCGCCTTCCGTCCCGGGCGCGATCCCGAGGTAGCCGCCCGGATTCCCTCCTGGGGACCTCGCGCCGGTGAGCGCGGAGGTGGAATACCACCCAGCCGTGCCGCCCTCGAGCGTGTCGAACGTGGTGCAAATGAGAGAGTCGGAGGGATCGCAGACCTGCGCGGAGGCAGCGGAAGGGAACGCCGCGGGGGCCGAGAGGAGGACGAGAAGCAGGAGGCGCATGAGACGCGGGAAGGTTGGTGCACCCGGGGACACGCAGCCTCCCGGCGCGAGGGGACACGGCCGCGCGCTGGCGGTCCGGCTGGGCGGGTCCAGACCCCGGCGGCGCGAGCCGCCTCGAAATCGCGGGCGCGTCCGTAGCCTCCGGCAGGCCGCCCCTCGCTTCCCGATGGCCCCCATCCCCTCGCCGGAGGTCACCCACCTGCTCCACGCCCACCGCGACGGCCAGCCCGGCGCGATGGACCAGCTCCTGCCCCTCGTCTACGCCGAGCTCCGGCGGATCGCCAGCCGCCACCTCGGCGGCGGACGCGGGCCGGAGACGCTCCAGACCACCGCCCTCGTCCACGAGGCGTACCTCCGCCTGGCCGGCTCCCCGGCCGACGTCGCGGACCGCGCGCACTTCTTCGCCGTCGCCTCCACGGCCATGCGTCACGTGCTCGTGGACTACGCCCGGCGGAGGCACGCGCTCAAGCGCGGCGGCGGCGCGCACGCGACCACGCTCAGCGGCAAGGCCCTCGCGCTGGACGCCCGCGCCGACGAGGTCCTCGCGCTGGACGACGCGCTCGGGCGGCTGGCGGTGCTGGATGAGCGGCTCGCGAAGGTGGTGGAGATGCGGTTTTTCGGCGGGATGGACGTGGAGGAGGTCGCGCAGGCGCTCGGCGTCTCCGACCGGACCGTCAAGCGCGACTGGCGCAAGGCGCGCGCCTTCCTGGAAGTGGAGCTGGCGGAGTGACGCCCTGCGGGACGGTGCCCGGGGCAGACCCGCGCCGCTGTCCCGCGCGCCGCCCCTTTCGCGTGTCTCCGTACGCCCCCGCCCACCGCCCCTTTCCCGCATGACACCCGCCGACTGGGAACGCCTGGACGCGCTCCTCGACGCCGCGTTCGACCTCCCGCCCGACGAGCAGCGCGCCTACCTGGACGCGCAGAACCTCCCCGACCGCCTCCGCCAGCGGGCCGAGGCGATGCTCGCCGCCGACGCCGCGGACTCCGCCGTGCTGGACGCCCCCGAGCGCCTCGGCGAGCTGTTCGACGCCGCGACGGGGCCGGAGAGCGTCCCGCCGGGGACGGTCATCGGGCCGTACCGGGTGGTCCGCGAGATCGGGCGCGGCGGGATGGGCACCGTCGTGCTGGCGGCGCGCGCCGACGGGGCGTTCGAGAAGCGGGTCGCGCTCAAGCTCGTGCGCACCGGGCTGGCGGACGGCCTCCTCGCGCGGTTCCGCGCCGAGCGGCGGATCCTCGCGCGGCTGGAGCACCCCGGCATCGCGCGGCTCCTGGATGGCGGGACAGCGGACGACGGGCGCCCCTTCCTCGCGATGGAGTACGTGGAAGGCGAGCCCATCACGGCCTACTCTGACCGCCACCACCTGGGCGTCGAGGCCCGGCTGGCGCTGTTCGCGCAGGTCTGCGACGCCGTCGCCTACGCACACCGCCAGCTCGTCGTCCACCGCGATCTGAAGCCGAGCAACATCCTCGTGGAGACGGGCGCCGAGGGCACGCCCACGGTCAAGCTGCTGGACTTCGGGATCGCGAAGCTGCTGGAGACCGACGCCGATGTCGCTCTCGTGGAAACCGCGCCGGAGCAGCGGCTGCTGACGCCAGCCTACGCCGCGCCCGAGCAGGTCCGCGGCGAGACGCCTTCCACCGCGACCGACGTGTACGCGCTCGGCGTGCTCCTCTACGAACTGCTCACGGGCCGCCGCCCCTTCCACCTCGACGAGCGCGCGCGCCACGCCGTGGAGCGGGCCATCCTCGAAGCCGAGCCGACGCGTCCCAGCACCGCCGTTACGGAGTCGGGCGAGGAAACGCAGACGCTCGCCGCCTCGCGCCAGACCGAGCCCGCCCGCCTCCGCCGCCAGCTGGCGGGCGACCTGGACCACATCGTGCTCATGGCGCTCCGCAAAGAGCCCGAGCGCCGGTACGACTCCGCCGCCGCCTTCGGGCGCGACGTGCGCCGTCACCTGGACCGCCTCCCCGTCGAGGCCCGGCCGGACGCGTGGGGCTACCGCGCGAGCCGGTTCGTGCGCCGCCACCGCGCCGCCGTCGCCGCCGGGGCCGTCGCGCTGGCGGGGCTCGTGGGCGGGCTCGGGGCCGCGCTCGTGCAGGCCGACCGCGCCGCCGAGGAACGGGACCGCGCCGCGGCCGCCCGCGACGAAGCCCGCGCCGTGGCTGACTTCATGTCGGACCTGTTCGACGCCGCCAAGCCCCGCGTGGCGCAAGGCGAGGCCATCACCGCCCGCCAGCTCCTCGACACCGGCGCAGAGGAGATCCGCGACGACCTCACACGCCACCCCTCCACCCGCGCCGCGCTCCTGCTGGAGATCGGCAAGGCGTACGTCAGCATGGGCGAGGCGGCCACCGCGGACACGCTCCTCCGCGAGGCGCTCCGCCTCCGCCAGCGCGCCGTGCAGGACGCGCGGACCCCCGCCGAGCAGCGCGACGCCACGCTCGGGCTCGCCGCCACCCACTACGAGCACGGCGCCACGCTCGACCTGCTGGAGCGCTACGACGCCGCCGAGGCCGCCTACGTCCGCGCCGTGGACACCTACCGCCCCGTGCTCGCTGGCGCCGACCACGCCGGGCTGGCGGAGGCTCTCGCCGATCTTGGGACCGTCCGCGCCTGGGCCACGGGCACGCCCGCCGGCGCCGTCCCGCTCCTCGACGAGAGCCGCGCGATGTACCGCCGTCTCTTCGCGCGGGACCCCGCCAGCGCCCACCTCCGCGACATGGTGGCGTACAGCACCGGCAGCCTCGGGATCGTCCGCCAGGAGGCCGGGGACTCCACCGCCGCGGAGACGCTCTACCGCGAGGCCATCGCGTTCCTCCGCGATCACGGCGCGACGGAGAGCCCCACCCTGCTGGACAACCAGTACATGCTCGCGACGCTCCTCGCCAACACCGGCCGCTCGCGCGAGGCCGAGAGCGTCTTCCGCGAGATGATCCCGCTCGAGGCGCGCGTCCTCGGTGAGACCAACCCGGCGCACGCCTCCACGCTCTACACCCTCGCTGACCTGCTTCGCCACCGAGGCGCCCACCGCGAGGCGGCCGATCTCTACGAGCGCGCAGGAGCGATCCGCGCCGGCGCCCTCGGCCCCGAGCATCCGTCGGTGCTCCGCGCGATGCACCGCCAGGGCGCCGCCCTCCACGCCGCCGGCGACGGCGAGGCCGGACGGGCACGTCTCGCTGAGGCGGTCGGGGTCTGCCGGCGGACGGGCGACTGCGCCCAGGCGGGCAACCGCGACGCGGACTTCCTCGCCGCCCTCCTCGCCGACTACGGCCGCGCGCTGGCGGACGTCGGGCGCGAGGCGGAGGCACGCCGCGCCCTCACCAAGGCCGCCGACCTCCACCGCCAGCGCGGCGAGACCGAGGACGAAGCCCGCCTCCGCGCGGCGCTGCAGGAAATCTGACCGGGCGTGTCCCCTGACAGAAGCGGGCTGCGTGTTCCTGGATGACTCCGCCCTCCCCTTCCCGACATGCGCACGCTCACCGCCCTTCTCCTGATCGCCCTCGCGGCGCCCGTCCACGCTCAGAGCCTCCTGGACCGTGCCCGCGCCGCCGTCTCCGGACAGTCCATCGACGACCGCGCCGACGAGGTGGAGCACCGCCGGCTCTCCGTCCCCGGCGCGCCCGCTCCCGCCGCCGTCCTGGGCGCATACCTCGGCTCCATCCGCGTCAAGGAGCAGCCCAGCCTCGGCCACTTCCTCGAGTTCGACGTGGCCCAGTTCGTCTTCCTCCCCGCCGACGAAGGCACCGCGGACCTCTATCGCGATGGCGAGCGCGTCGCGAGCTACACCTGGGACAAGTACACGGGCCGCACGCCCTTCACCAACATCGGACGCCTCCAGATGACGTGGCCGGAGTCGGACTTCTCGGTCCTCGGCTACTCGCTGGACCAGGGCGGCCGCTACGAGATCGTCTACAGCGTGGACGGCGAGCCGTTCTGGAAAATGCCCTTCACGGTCACGATGACCGGCAGCGGCGACCCGTACAACCCGGACCCGCAGATCCGCCTGGACGGGCTCTGGAACGACCACGCCTACATCCTCCACGATCCCGACGAGTACGGCGAGTGGCAGTTCAAGCTCTGGCTCCACCCCGAGGATTTCGACGCCAGCCAGAACGCCTACGTCCGCATCACGGCAGACGGCAGTTCGACGCCCGTGCTCATCGGGGGGAGCAAACAGTCGGGCGCAGGGAGCATCACCAACGGCAACTGGCAGCGAAAGGACTTCGAGCTGATGCGGCCCGGCAAGCTGAACGCCCGCGGCGAGTACTACGACAACCGCTCCTTCCGCGCGAACGAGGAGACCCTCCCGGACGGCGGGTACACGGCCACCTTCTATCTCGGGGACGAGGTCTACGGCCGCTACCCCTTCACAGTCTCGGACGGCGCGATCGTCCCGACCGGCGCGCAGGCCCCGGACTACGCCGACCCCATGACGCGGATCGACGGCGGCGGCGCGGCGGTCTGGGTCTACCGCCAGTAAACCCTCCCGCACCGCTGGCGGTCGTTCCCGGCGAGGGCGGCCGCCAGTCAGGGGCGCTACGCGAGGTCCAGCGCGTGGAACGTGAGCCAGTACAGCTCCGCGAGGGGGACGAAGAGCCCGAACGCAGCGCCTGCCACCACCTGCCCTACCGTGTGCGCCTTCGCGCGGACGCGCGCCCACATCAGGACGGGCAGGAGCAGCACGAGCGGCGCCGTCGTGGCGACGGTCAGCGCGGCCTCCCAGTCGTCCGGCAGCCCCTCCCACGCCACCAGCGAGACGAACAGGAGCCCGCTCACGAACGCCGCCAGCCCGGCCATGTGGATCGAGATCTTCCACCATCGCGTGATCCCGAGCAGAATCAGCGTGTTGACGGGGTAGATCGCCGCGAACGCGACGAGCACGCGGACGGCCGTCGTCGCCGTCGCGCCGAGCAGCGCGATCCCGAGCGCGTACGAGCCGACGCAGACGAGCATCGGGAGCGTGCGGCGGGACTTGTCGCGGACCTCCAGGCTGGTGGCCCGCCCCTCGCGCACCATCCAGAGCAGCGCCAACAGCGGCACGATCGCGAAGAACACGAGCGAGACGCCGAACACCCACGCCACCTCGCCCGCCGCCGCCCCGAAGTGCCACGAGACGAGCGCGAACGCGACCGGCGGGAAGGCGAGCGGGTTGAGGAGGTACGAGAGCGCGTCGGCCAGGCGCTCCGCGCGCGGACGGGGGACGGCTCCGCTCATGCCCCGCTGGCGGTGCGGGTGAGCACGCCGACCGTACCCGCCAGCGCGGCGGGAACGAACGCGGCGGGATACCCGCAGAGCCCGGGAGCCGGGGCCATCTCTAGTACGCCTTCGCGTAGACCACCCGGCCCTCGGAGGGCGCGCCGGAGACCGGGTCCGTGCCCGCCTCCTGCGTGTCCACGCCCGGGAACTGGTCCGGGAACGGGATGCAGCGGATCGTGGCCTTCGTCTCCTCCTTGACCTTCGCCTCCGTCTCGGCGGTGCCGTCCCAGTGCGCGAGCGCGAAGCCGCCGGCCTCCACGACCTCCTGGAGGCGGTCGTAGCTGTCCACGACGTACGTGTTCTCCTCGCGCCGCTGGCGGGCGGCCTCGAAGAGCCCCGCCTGGATGGCGTCGAGCGTCTCGCGGACGGTCCCGGCGAGGGCGTCGCGCTGGATGGACTGCTTCTCGCCGGTATCGCGGCGAGCCATTTCCACGGTCCCGTTCTCCACGTCGCGCGGGCCGATCGCCAGCCGGACGGGGACGCCCTCCACCTCGTACTGCGCGAACTTCCAGCCCGGGCGGTACTGGTCGCGGTCGTCCAGGATGACGCGGAAGCCGGCGTTCAGGAGAGCGTCACGCATCTCGCGCGCGGCGCCCAGGACGGCCTCATTGTCGCCGTTCTTCTTCAGGATGGGCACGATGGCGACCTGCGTCGGCGCCAGCTTCGGCGGCAGGACCAGGCCCTGGTCGTCCGAGTGCGTCATGATGAGCGCGCCGATGAGCCGCGTGCTCACGCCCCACGACGTCGCCCAGACGTATTCCGCCTCGTTGTCCTGGTTCTGGAAAGTGCACTCGAACGCCTTCGCGAAGTTCTGCCCGAGGAAGTGCGAGGTGCCCGCCTGGAGCGCCTTCCCGTCCTGCATCAGCGCCTCGATGCAGTACGTGTCCACGGCGCCCGGGAACCGCTCGCTGGCGGTCTTGACCCCCTTCACGACGGGCATCGCCATCCACTCCTCCGCGAACGTGGCGTAGACGTCGAGCATCTGGCGGGTCTCGTCCACGGCCTCCTGCTCCGTCGCGTGGGCGGTGTGGCCCTCCTGCCAGAGGAACTCCGCGGTGCGGAGGAACAGCCGCGTCCGCATCTCCCATCGGACGACGTTCGCCCACTGGTTGATGAGGATGGGCAGGTCCCGCCAGCTCTGGATCCACTTCGCGTACGTGTCCCAGATGATGGTCTCGGACGTGGGCCGCACGATGAGCGGCTCTTCAAGCTCCGCCTCCGGGTCCACCACGAGGTCGCCGTTGTCCTCCTTCAAGCGGTAGTGCGTGACCACGGCGCACTCCTTCGCGAAGCCCTCCACGTGCTCGGCCTCGCGCGCGAGGAAGCTTTTCGGGATGAAGAGCGGGAAGTAGGCGTTGCGGTGGCCCGTCGCCTTGAACATGCCGTCCAGCCCGCGCTGCATGTTCTCCCACAGCTCGTAGCCGTTGGGCGGCAACACCATGGAGCCGCGCACGGGCGAGGTCTCCGCCAGCTTGGCGGCACGGACAACGTCCTGGTACCACTGCGCGTAGTCCTGGTCTCGGGGGGTGATGCGCTCGGCCATGGGGGGCGGGGTGAACGAAAAGTCTGCGGGGGCGTTATGCTGAGACGCGGAAACTCGCGCCGCGGCGTTACTCCGCGCGCGTGAGAGGCGGCACGGAACGTGGAACCGCGAAAGATAGACGGCTCCCCTCCTACCCCGCCTTCCCCGGCACCCGACCTAGCGCGGCCTTCACGCCGCTCGTTCCCCCCTCCCGCGATGACGTCCCGTCTCCGCTTCCTCCCCCTCGCCGCCCTCGCCGTCGCGCTGGCGGGGTGCTCCGCCAGCCAGAAGACCGCCCGGTCCTCGGAGTTGGACGTGCGCCCCGCCGACGCGCCCGCTGAAGCCGAGGCGCCCGCCACGTCCCGCTCCTCCGTCGCCCCCCGCATCGGCGTGGTCGCGGCGCTGGAGGTGGAAGCGGACTCCCTCGAAGACGGCCCCTTCGGCGATCCCCTCGCGATCCAGGACGCCGAGCCGCTGGAGGTGCTCCCCTGGGCAGAGGACACGACGGAGACGGAACTGGAGGCCCTCACCGTCTCGCGCTACTACTACGACGACGACGGCACCTACTACTACGAGGAGGCGGATCCCGGCTATGAGGACAGCTACGAGTATTCCTCCTACGCCGCGGACTACTACCACTACGACGACCCCTACTTCTACGCCTCCCCGTACGTCTACTACGAGCCGTACACGAGCTACAGCCCCTACTACCGCTACGGCTGGTGCCGCGCGCGCTACACCGGCTACTACGGCTACTACGGCCGCTACCGCTGCTACGACGCCCCCTACGCCTACGCCGGCTGGTACAGCCCCTACTGGTACGATCCGTTCTACTACGACCCGTACTACTACGGCGGCGGCCTCTACGTCTCCGTCGGCTGGGGGTGGGGCGGTTACGGCCGAGGGTATCGCGACGGGTACTGGAACGGCTACCACGACGGCAGCTACCGCCACCGCCGCGGCTGGCGGTACGACGACTACGACGACCGAGGACGCCGCGGGCGCGGATACGACGACGGCGAACGTGGCCCCGTCCGCGGTGGCATCGCCGCGGCACCGCGGCCCGCTCGCATCCCGGCC
>DUBD01000271.1 GCA_012960515.1 Bacteroidota bacterium
AGGCGTGGTGACTTGTTCATCATAGAACACCATCCTGTAGAGCGCTCAGCACGTGTAGGCAGTAGATCGGAGTTGCGTCGCCTCAGCACAGGCGTGTTCTCGCACCCTTAACGAGTTGCCAGACCTGCTATTGCGCGTGAGTGAGCATTGCCTCAGACGAGCGGCTCGACATAGGCTCGACCGTGTACCAGACCCGTCCCAGCGCACTCGGGGCGGGACGGCCCGTCACTACCCGCGAGAGACGACTCTCTTGGAACGCTCCCCCATTCAGAAAGCCCCCTTATGCGCGTTACGAACGACAACAGCGAGGGTCATCCTTCCTGCATTGAGTTCACTCGCCGCCTCCGTCGGAACACCTCGGGCCCCGTCCCTTCCGGTAGCCCCACCACTCGGGCCCGGCGGCGGACGATGCGGCCAGCGGACATCTTGGAGAGCGGGCCTTCGGACACGCGCCCGTGGCGGTCCACACTGCGGAAGAGGGGGCCGCTGTCGATCCCGGCGTACGTCGTCCACGCCCGGAACGCGGACACGGGGTCGAGCGCCGTCCCTCGCGCCCCCGCGGGCTCGAGGATGACGCGGTCGTCGCCGCCGTAGAGCTGGAAGTCGAGCGCGTAGGGCCCCCAGTCCCCCTTATCGACCGTCACGTCCTCGAAAGCGACGCGCGTGATCCCCGCCGTCGTCATCGCGGCGCCAGCGCCGAGGAGGAGGAGGTCCCTCTCGCCCACGAGGCTCCCGGCGTGCTATCCGCTTGTGACGGCCCTCGCCGTCGCCTTCACATCGGGTGCAACGGCGTCGGCGATAGGAAGCCTCCCCAGCCGGGGGGAGACACGGCGCCCGGTCCCGCGACCCGGCAGCCCGAGTCTGGTGGTTCAGCCTACTCGAGCGCAGGGGCGAGCCTCCCCCTCGACTTCCAAGTATCGATGGCGGCCTGAGCGCATCGGAGGGACGATAGCGCGGGCACAGGGGCCTCCACGGCGAGATCGCTGATGTAGGCGACAGGACGTGCGGGGCTGTAGGGGGACCAGGGGCGCACTCGTATCCCGCGCACCAGCGCAGGAAGCGGTGGGCCTCCCCTCTGTGAGAGGGGAGGGTCATGAAGGAAAAGGAGTCAGGGGAGCCGAGAACCCCGAGGTGAACAAATAACGGTGCGTCAGAGGTGGATTGGCGCCGCAAGAAGCAGGAGGAAGGTGTACCACGCTGTTCTGCACACAAACAAATAAGAAAAAAAGGTCTGAAAGAAAAGAGGGCTCCGTCCCGCAGGGAGGGAGTTCAGAGGAGGCGGAAGAAGGGAAGGGCGAAGTCGAACAGGGGCGGACGGCGGGCGCGCAGTGCCCGTTAGACCGTAAGGGGGGAGTCGCAGACGACTTCGGAGGTGGCCCGCGGCGTCGCCGCGAGGTGGCGAAGCGTGTCAGGCGCAGGGTGGGGGATAGGGAGCTAGCGCCGAGTGGAGGACGCAGTACGGGAGGGTTGGGGGGGCCAAAGCGGGGTGAGCGGTGAGATCGCCCCTCCGTGATCTGAAAGGGGGGGGGATCGCGCATAGCCCGCTCTCAGGAGTGGGAGAGGGGGCTCACCCCGGTATCCCCAGAGTCCCTCTGGCTGGAGAGGGACCCGCACCCCTAGGCCCTGACCTCCGCTAACCCAGCTTGGGGCCCTTCCCAGCTCCCCCGAGGGTGGGGGAGGGAGGGTAGTAACCCCCCAGTGGTCTAGGGCCTCCACCCTAGGTCTTGGCTTCCCTAGTCCCGAACCCCTACCACTCCCCTAAGAGGTAGCCCTCTCTCGTCTCGCATCACAACAACCCAATGCCGTCGCGCCTCTGGGCGCTATCCCTTCCTACCCCTCACGTACCGCCCATAGAGCCCGGTTTTGACGCTCTGTCCTACGTACGCCATCTGAAGTTCCGGCACCCATGAGCCCCTACACCTCCTCACCAAACGCCGCGATGTTGCGCGAGGTGAGAGACGCCATCGTCTCGCACCACGGCTCCCGCGAGGCCACTCCTGACCCTACGGCCCTCGACGACCCTCGACTCCTCGCCCTCCTGCTATACCTGTACGCGCCGGCCGCCATCGACAGCGAGACCGGCTTCCCCCTCATTCCCGCGACGACCCTGGCGTTGATCGAGGGGAAAGAGCGGCAGCAGCGGAGCAAGAACTATGTGGCCCGCGACTTCTTGGTCGAGTACCAGGAACGTGTGGACCCCTCGTTCCGCTGGCGCCAGCACGACCTGGGTGCGAGACGGCCCCGATCCGTGCGCGAGTTCCAAGCGGACCCCATCCTACTACGGCTTGCTCGACAGCCGGTGCCGTCCGCTGGGGATCTGGTCTGCACGATGGGGGGCGCACTCCGAGAGTCCCGCGCCATCCACCTCCAAGCGCTCCGCGACCGCGTCCCCGCCGAACACGTCGTGGACCGCTCGGTCGGTCGCCTCTTGGAGTACCTCAACGGGCTCCCCTCGAACCGCTTCACGCGGGCCGTCGGCGAGCACCACGAGGAGGCCACCCGGCTCGCGGCATCGATGCTCGCAGCTGGGGACCTCGAGCCAGCGGAGTTCGTCGCCGCAGCCGCAACGATGAACGCGATGGTGGCCCAGCCCGTACCCGTGTACGCGCCGTCGCGGCGCGCACGGACGAGCCGCATCTTCCCGCGAAATCCAGGGCTGCCCACGCTCCGCGGGGAGATCGCCGAGGTCTACCGGCAGGGCTGGGGGACGTACGATCTCGTGAGCGCTCAGACGGCCATCAACGCCGTGGACTGGGGGGCGTCGGTAGCCATCGACTTCTTGGAGCGACACGTCGGCGAGGATGGGGCGTTGTGGACGGCGTTCTACGAGTCCATCGGCTTCGATCATCGTAACGCCGATGAGGGCGAGCGGAAACGGGTCAAGAAGCAGCTCAAGCGGGCGACGTACTCCCTCCAGTACGGCAAGGCGGCCAACACCGTCCGGCGCGAGCTGAACGGCGGGCTCGGGTTCGTTGGAGAACGACGGGGAAATGCGTTCATGGCGAATCCTCTCGTGGCCGACCTCATCGCTGCACGGGACCGGCACGCGGAGAGGGTTCAGGCCGATGGAGGCGTGGTCGGAGGGTTCGGGGAGTGGATCCCTCTCGAACCCGGCCGCAGAGTCGCGAGCGTGATGTCGGAGCGGTCGCAGGGCGTGGAGCTGTCGCTCCTGACCCCGGCCCTCGAGCTTGCGATCGACGCGGACGACCGATGGCAGATCGTGCTGTGGCAGCACGACGGGTTCGACGTGGCCTTCCGCGACCGCACCCGAGCGCGAGGCCTCGATGCCGCGATCCGCGGCGCCGTGAACCGGGAGTGCGAGCGCCAGGGGTATCCGACCGTGCTGACGAGCGACCTCAAGGCGATCCCGCGTGAGCGAGCCCGTCGCCGTGCAGCGGACCGGCCGATGGCAGCGTCCCCTCATACAACCACCCGGCGGTGACATGAGCGCGTACCCCCAGCCCGTTCGCGTGAGGTTCTGGGCACGCGTGGACCGCACCACGACGCCAGAAGGCTGTTGGCCCTGGACGGGGGCTCTGAGCGTCGGCGGCTACGGGCGGTTCACCGTGGACGGCCGCACGCGAGGATCTCACGTGTGGGCGCTCGTGCTGGGCGGCGTCGCGGTGCCGGAGGGCGCCGTCGTCCGGCACCTCTGCGGGAACCCGGCGTGCTGCCGCCCGGAGCACCTCAGCGCGGAGGGCGGGCAGCGCGAGAACAACCTCGACACCGTGGAGCACGGGCGGCACCGGTCCGCGGCGCTCGACGGTCGCCGGGTCCGGGCCATGCGCGAGCGTTACGCCGAGGACCGACCCCCGCTCGCCGACCTCGCAAGCGAGCACGGGGTGAGCGAGTCGGCCGTGTCCGCCGCGCTGACGGGCAGGACGTGGCCGCGCGCTGGCGGGCCGCTCAAGCGAAGCCGAAAGCGGACTCCGGACGACGGGGGGCGCCGATGATCCACGTTGAGGCAGTGGGGACGCCGGCTCAGCCCCTAGCTCTCCGCGTCTGCCAGTCGCCGTCGGCGCCCCACCGGCATAGCACGGGCCAGAGGGGTCCCCGGTACGGAGTCGTGCGCTACATTCGTGGCCTTGCCTCCTAACGAATGAAGCCGGAAGACCGCGCCCGAGAGACCATCGACGACCTCCTCCGCGCCGCGGGGTGGGACGTGGTGGACTACGGGAAGCAAGACATCTCGAAGCCGGGCGTCGCCATCCGGGAGTTCCCGCTCACGACGGGCTTCGCCGACTACCTCCTCTACGTGGACGGCGAGGCCGTGGGCGCCATCGAGGCGAAGGCGGCGGGGACCACGCTGTCCGCGGTCGCGGAGCAGTCGCAGAAGTACCTGGAGGGGCTGAAGGCGGCGCTGCCCAGCGCGCAGGTCCCGCTCCCGTTCGCGTACGAGAGCACCGGGACGGAGACGTACTTCCGCGACGAGCGCGACCCGCACCCGCGCAGCCGCCGCGTGTTCGCCTTCCACCGCCCCGAGACCCTCCGCGCGTGGCTGGCCGAGGCCGACACGCTCCGCGCCCGCCTCCGCGCGCTGCCCCCGCTCGTGACGGCGGGCCTCCGCGAGTGCCAGGTGGAGGCCCTGACGGGGCTGGAGGCCTCGCTCGCGCTCGACCACCCCCGCGCGCTCGTGCAGATGGCGACGGGGTCGGGGAAGTCGTTCACGGCGGTCACGCTCGTGCACCGCCTCGCCAAGCACGCGGAGATCGGCCGCGTGCTCGTCCTCGTGGACCGGAACAACCTCGGCCGGCAGATGGAGACGGAGTTCGCGACGTACCGGACGCCGGACACCCACCGCCTGTTCACGAGCCTCTACCCCGTGCAGCGGCTGACCTCCGGCGCCATCGACCCGCAGGCGAAGGTCGTCATCTCCACCATCCAGCGGGTCTACAGCCTGCTGCGGGGCGACGACCTCGACGTGGCGGCCGACGAGCGTTCGGCGTTCGAGCAGCCCGCCGCGGGCGCGCTGGCGGTGCCGGTCGGCGAAGGTAGAGACGGGGACGCGGGGTACACCGCCAAACGGACCGTGGAGGTCGCCTACAACCCCGGCCTCCCGCCCGAGACGTTCGACCTCATCGTGGTGGACGAGTGCCACCGGAGCATTTACAACGTGTGGCGGCAGGTGCTCGAGTACTTCGACGCGCACATCGTCGGGCTGACGGCCACGCCCAGCGCGACAACGGTCGGCTTCTTCAACAAGAACCTCGTCTCCGAGTACGGCCACGCCCGCGCCGTGGCGGACCGCGTCAACGTCCCCTTCGACGTCTGGCGGATCCGGACGGAGATCACCGAGAAGGGGGCCACCGTGGAGCGGGGCAACCACGTCTACAAGCGCGACAAGCGGACGCGCGCCGAGCGGCAGGAGGTCCTTGACGAGGACGCCGCCTACGAGGGCCGCCAGCTGGACCGGAGCGTGGTCTCGCGCGACCAGATCCGCACGGTCATCCGCGCCTTCCGCGACGCGCTGCCCCGGATGTTCCCCGGCCGCACCGACGTGCCAAAGACGCTCGTCTTCGCCAAGGACGACAGCCACGCCGAGGACATCGTCCGCATCGTGCGCGAGGAGTTCGGCAAGGGGAACCGGTTCGCGAAGAAGATCACGTACCAGGCGCAGGACCCCGAGGGCCTCATCAAGGAGTTCCGGCAGTCGCACGACCCCCGCATCGCGGTGAGCGTGGACATGATCGCGACGGGCACGGACATCAAGCCCCTGGAGGTGCTGCTGTTCATGCGCGACGTGAAGAGCCAGGCGTACTTCGACCAGATGAAGGGGCGCGGCACCCGCGTCGTCTCCACGGACGAGCTCCACACGGTCACGCCCGACGCCCCGCGCAAGGACCGGTTCGTCCTCGTGGACGCCGTCGGCGTGACGGAGACGGACAAGACGAGCACGCGGCCGCTCGACCGCGACCCCGGCGTCTCCACGAAGGAGCTCGTCGCGAACGTGGGCCTCGGCGTCCGCGACGACGACACGCTCGCCACGCTGGCGGCGCGGCTGGACACGCTCCGGAAGCGGCTCTCGGAGAACGAGACGGCGAAGCTGGAGGCGCTGGCAGACCGTCCGCTGGACGACGTGGTGCGGGCGCTGGTGCAGGCCGCCGACCCGACGGAGGCCGAGGACCTCGCGCTGGCGGCCGCCGCCGAGGCCGGCGAACCGGTCCACCCCGGCGATCTCACGCCGGACGCGATCCAGCGGGCCCGCCGCGAGCTCGTACAGGCCGCGTGCGCCCCGTTCAACAACCCCGCCTTCCGCGACGCCGTGGTGGCCGCGAGCGGCCGGAGCCACGAGCAGCTCATCGACACCGTCTCGTTGGACCGCGTGATCGAGTCTGGACCGGACGTGACCGCCACGGACCGCGCCCGGGCGGCGGTGGAGACGTGGGAGACGTTCATCGAGGCCAACCGCGACGAGATCGACGCGCTGGCGCTGTTCTTCCAGCGGCCCTACGGCGACCGGCACCTCACGCTGAAGCAGATCAAGACGCTCGCGCAGGCGATGGAGGCGCCCGACGTGGGGCTCACGCCCGAGCGGCTGTGGGACGCCTACGCGCAGCTGGAGCGCCACAAGGTGCGCGGGGCGGACGAGAAGCGGCTGCTCGGTGCAGCTGGTGCGCCACGCGATCCACGAGGCCGACGAGCTGGCGCCGTACCGTGAGGACGTGGAGGCCCGGTTCCACGAGTGGCTGGCCATGCAGGAGCGGGCGGGGCGTACCTTCACGACCGAGCAGATCGAGTGGCTGGAGATGATCCGCGACCACGTGGCGGTCAACCTCGACGTGCAGCCGGGCGACCTGTGGCGGAGTCCCTTCGAGGAGCGCGGCGGGGCGGTCCGCGCGCGCGAGGTGTTCGACGGCGACCTCGACGCGCTGCTATCTGAGATCAACGACGCCTTGGCCGCATGAGCCTGACCGTATCCGTCGCCGAGATTGTAGCGACTGACCCCGACCCCCTTCTACGAATCCATCCGACTTGGGAACGGGTCGAGTTAGGCGAGATAGCAGAGGTTGTCAACGGCTTTCCCTTCAAGTCCAAGCGGTTCAACCGCGATGGGGAGGGGATGCCGCTTGTTCGCATACGCAACGTGGTCGATGGATCGACGGAGACGTACACCACGGAGGAGTACGAGTCGCGGTATCGAGTGCGTCGTGGGGATCTCTTGGTCGGGATGGACGGCGACTTCAACTCTGCGAGGTGGACGGGTCCTGACGCCCTACTGAACCAGCGTGTGTGCAAGCTGATCGTGGATGAGGATCACTACGCCCCTCGCTTCCTCGACTTCGCCCTTCCTGGCTATCTCAACGCGATCCACCGTCACACGTCGTCGGTCACCGTCAAGCATCTGTCCTCGAAGTCCATCCGGCAGATCCCCTTGCCGGTTCCACCCCTCGCCGAGCAGCGGCGGATCGTGGACGCACTAGAGGCCCACTTCGCCGACCTCGACGCGGGCGTGGAGGCCCTCACCCGCGCCCGCCGCGACCTCGACCGTTACCGCCGGTCCGTGCTGAAGGCCGCCGTAGAAGGCGCGCTCACGGCCGACTGGCGGACCCGCCAGCCCGAGACGGAGGACGCTTCTGCGCTACTGGAGAGGATCCTGGAGGAGCGCCGCGAGCGGTGGGAGGCGGAGCAACTCCGGAAGTACGAGGCGAAGGGGAAGACTCCGCCGAAGAACTGGCGCCAGCGCTACAAGCCGCCAGCGGTACCGGAGACGGACGGACTGCCGGAGTTGCCCGAGGGGTGGGTGTGGACCTCAATGGACAGCGTCCTCGTAGACATCGAGGCTGGGAAGAGCTTCAAGTGTGAGGAACGCCGCCCCAAGGGCGACGAAGTCGGGCTGGTAAAGGTGAGTGCCGTCAGTTGGGGAGAGTACAAGGAGGAGGAAAGCAAGACTTGCTTGGATCCGAACCGGGTCAACCCCGACTACTTCGTGAGGACGGGTGACTTCCTGTTTAGTCGCGCAAATACTATTGACTTGGTAGGAGCTTGTGTGATAGCCCGGAATGTGACTCGCGATATCATGCTGAGCGACAAGATCCTGCGGCTTCGCCTTGTAGGGGTAATCCCAGAGTGGATCCTGTTCGTCCTTCGAAGCCAGCATGGGCGCCGGCAAATCGAGTCTTTGGCTACGGGCAATCAAGACTCCATGCGTAACATCGGTCAGCGCCGTATCAGGGATATCGCTGTTCCACTCCCCCCACTGGCGGAACAGGTAGCCATAGTCTCGTCTGTGGACGAGAAGCTGTCCGTGGCCGAGACCGTCGCCGACGAGATTGACCGCCAGTTGGCCCGCGCCGAGCGCCTCCGCCGGTCGCTGCTCAAGCGCGCGTTCGAGGGCCGCCTCGTGCCGCAGGATCCCAGTGACGAACCGGCTTCGGCCTTGCTCACGCGCATCGCCAGCGGGGAGGAGACGCCTGGTCCACCGGAGTTCGACGACCCGGACGCGGTGGCGCGGCAGGTGGAGGGCAAAC
Source organism: Bacteroidota bacterium (assembly GCA_012960515.1). Lineage (GTDB taxonomy): Bacteria > Bacteroidota > Rhodothermia > Rhodothermales > Rubricoccaceae > Rubricoccus. Next base: position 8,469 of record DUBD01000271.1, read on the forward strand.
GGGTCGTTCAGGCTACGTTTGACTTCTGATCCGCCTCTCGGAACTCCACAGGGCTTTTCTCCCGCCCTGCATTGACATTCGGAACCCCGGGTTTACTTTTGAGTCAAGCGCCCCCCGTGAGCGATCCCTTCCGCCTCGACCTCGTCTCCGAAGGTGCCACCGGCCGCCTCTACACCTTCCGCGACCCGGCGGCCGAGGCGGACGACCTCACGCAGTTCCTCGACCGCGAGGATGGGACGGTCTGCTCACCTGACGAACGCCACCAGTGCCATGAAGACCTCGATCACAAGATCTGCCCGGCTCCTCGCTGCCGGAGGTACGAGTTCCGCGTCCGGTTGCTGGAATCGCTCAACGTGGGCGTAAACGGTGGCGGCTTCCTCGACCACCACTTCGCGCGCAAGGACCGGTACCCGTTCCCGGTGGGCGCGATCAAGGCCGGGCGGTACCGGCTCTACGGTGTCCACTACGGCCCCGACCTCTTCATCGCCGGAGACGGCGGCCTGAAGCTGGTGCCGAAGATCAAGGACGATCCCGCGCTGCTCGCGCGTTTCGGGCGTGTCACAGAGGCGGCACGCCGTTTGGACGAGGCGATCCGCCAGCACTGCGGGAGCCACCAGGCGCTCCCCCGAGACACCAACGGCGTTCGCTACCTCCCCGACCCCCTTCTCTCCTTCGACTGACCCTTCCCCCCATGCACAAGCTGAAAGAGATCCTGAGCCGCACCCCCTCCTGGGAGCGTCGCTTCGCCCGGAAGTTCCAGCTTCTGGCGGTCGCTCGGATGAACGAGTTGCTGGAGAAGAGCCCGTACACGCAGCAGGACATCGCCGCGAAGACGGGCTGGGACAAGAGCTACGTCAGCCGCCTACTCACGGGCGGGGGCAACCTCACGCTCAAGACGGTCGCCCGGTTCGAGGACGCGCTGGGCGAGGACGTGCTCATGGTGACCGGGAAGCCCCACGGCTCCCAGCACCGTCACTGGGTGCGCCCCAGCTCCGGCGAGCCCGTCGTTGGACCGGCGGTCACGAGAACCGTTGTAGGGACACCCGTAAAGCGGGTTACTGTTTACGCTGGAGCCCATGAGTAGTCTGGCAGATATCCCGTACGGGCTCTCACGCGTCCACGTCGAGTCGTTTGAGGAACACGACGCTGGCCCACCCCACTCCGACGGCATCCGCCCCGTGGGGTACGGCTATCGAGTTGGCGCTGCACTGGATGAGGAGCGCGCGGAGGTGACCGTTACGATCATGCTCGGCGTGGACCTCGCTCCCGCAGGCGTTGAGGTCGAAAGCCTCGGACCGGATACGCCAGGCGACCGGATCGCCAACCTCGTGGCCTCGTCATCATTCCATCTCGGAGACATCGAGGCCCTCCGCGTGGACGGACAAATCCAGGTACCTGGACGGACGCTCGCCATGTGGATCGGCATCGCTCTCTCCACCGCGCGAGGCATTCTGATCGGGCGCGCTCGGCATCCTGTGTTCGGGGAGGCGCCATTCCCGGTTCTCAGCCCGCTGGAACTGGCCGCGCAACTCGTGGCGACGGAGAGTCCAAGCTGGATTGCGTCCGGAGACCTGCCGGTGTTGTAGATCTTTCGTGTCCTGAGTGCGGGGGCACCACCGCACGTGGGATCGGAAGACAGTGAGTACGTTTGGCGTCCCGTATACGCGACGCCGTAGTCATGCGCCGACCGAAGAAGGACCGCACGCCCAAGACGCTCTCGCTCCAGGAGTTCGGGAAGTACCTGCTGTACGAGAACGTCGAGACCGCCATCCTTTACGTCCTGAAACGTCGGCAGCACGTTGGCAAGGACAAACTGGCGCGTGCTGTACTGACGGACTTCTTTCGCGTGAAAGGGCTCAGAGGGGCCGCGTTCGACGCGTTCGAGCAGGTCGTTCTGGAGAAGGCGGGGCACCTCACGTCCAAGAGCATCCTCCGCACGGCAAGCGGCAACTACATACTCAACAAGCCCTAGACGACGTGTCCCGCGATATCTCCCTCTTCTCCGGGTACAGCCAGAAGGAGAACCGCACCACGAACTACTGCCTCCTCGTGCTCCGCATGCTCTATGAGGAGAACCCGAAGCTGCTCGACGAGGCACTCGACGCGCTCACAGGAGGGAAGACCGGTGACACCGTCGGCGTCCGTTTCCAGCAGCAGCGGAGACGGAAGGGGAGCGTCCCTGACGGCGTCATCCTCCAAGCCCCTTTCGCCCTCTACATCGAGACGAAGAACTTCGACTGGTTCCACGACGGCCAGCTAGAGAGCCACCTCGACGGACTGGAAGGCGAGCGCGGGCTCCGCGTTCTCCTCGCCCTCGCCAACTTCGACTCCGTGGGGAAGAGCCGGTTCGCACACATCGAGGAGTTGTGCGAGACGAAGTACGGCGGGCGGG
>DUBD01000272.1 GCA_012960515.1 Bacteroidota bacterium
CATCGCCAGCCCGCCAACCACGCATTCCTGCTTTTATGGCGTCGATACGCCCGAGCGCGAGCAGCGCAGCGTCCGCCAGCGCGGCGAGACTACAGGCTCACGCTGACCGCCGCGAAGGCGTCCTCCGTGTACGGGTTGACCACGAACTGCACGCCCAGCGGGAGCGAGAACTCGTCCGAGAGGCGGATGTCCCGCGAGGCGCTCAGGCCCACGTTCGTGATCTGCGCGCGGCTCTCCGTTACGCCGTTGAACGGGCTCCGGCCGGGCACGCCGCCCGCGAACGCCCGCATCGCCAGCCCGCTCACGTCGAAGCTGTAGCCGCCCTCGAGGTACACCGAGCCCACCACGTCGGCGTCGTCGTTGCCGAAGAACACGTACCCGACCATCGCGTCCACCGGGGCGGAGCGCTCATCGCCGCGGAAGGTCAGCTGCCCCTGGAAGGCGTGGGCCGTCGTCTCATTGTCCAGGTCGAAGAACGGGCCGTTGTTCGGGTTGTAGTGGTTCTGCACGTACGGCGTCAGCGTGCCGACGCCCACGTCCAGGTTGTAGAGCAGCCAGACGTTGACCTCGCGGTAGTTGCCGGCTCCCGCGAGCGTCTCGGCGCTCTGGTCGGACGGACGCGCGACCGGGTGCGAGCTCCAGACGGCCGCCTGGAAATCGCCCACGTTGAGCGCGAGGCTGGGCTGCACCTGCGGCGCCTGCCCCAGGTTGATGCCCCGGTAGATGAACCGGCTCGTGAGCGTGACGCCGGCGTCCACCGAGACGGCCGGCGCGGCGTCTGCGTCCGCGGTCTCCGGGAGCGGGGCCTCCGGCGGGGTGTCGTTGTCCTGAGCGAGCGGCGCGCTGGCGGTCGCCGCCAGCAGGGCGAGGGCGGTGAAGATGGATCGGGCAGACATGGCAGGAGATGACGCGCCGTGACCCGGCGCGATCGGTTGGTGGGAACAGGGGCGGCCGGCCGCTCCGGCCGCCGGGGAACGGGCGCTAGGCGGGGACCTCGGAGCCGAGCACGAAGTAGGCGAGGGCCGCGAGGACCGCCCCGACGATGGGCGCGACGACCGGAATCCAGGCGTAGCCCCAATCACTGGAGCCCTTCCCCTTCATCGGAAGCAGCGCGTGCATGATCCGCGGGCCGAGGTCTCGCGCCGGGTTGATGGCGTACCCGGTCGTGCCGCCCAGCGAGAGACCGATCACGAGCACCAGCAGGCCGACGGGCAGCGCGTCCAGCGCGCCGAGCCCGCCCGGGTCGCCGTTCGGCCCCGCCAGCGACGGCGCCGCGAGGTACAGCACGCCGAACACGAGCACGAATGTGCCGATCACCTCCGAGATCACGTTGCCGGCCATGTCGCGGATGGCCGGGCCGGTGGCGAACACCGCCAGCTGCGTGTCCGGGTCTTCCGTGATGTCGAAGTGGGAGCGGTACTGCAGCCACACGAGGAAGGCGCCCGCCATCGCGCCGAGGACCTGCGCGATGATGTAGCCGGGCACCATGGCCCACGCGAACTTCCCGGCCACCGCCAGCCCGATGGTCACGGCCGGGTTGATGTGGGCGCCGCTGTACGCCGCCGTCACGAAGACGGCCACGAAGACGGCCATGCCCCAGCCCCAGGTGATCGTGATCCAGCCGGCGCCTTCGCCTTTCGTGCCCTTGAGGATCACATTCGCGACGACGCCGTCGCCGAGGAGCAGGAGGAGTGCGGTGCCGACGAACTCGGCGATGTAGGGAGTCATAACGCTGGGGGTGGGTGAGGGTGTCCCCGGCTGGCGGTGGCGGCCAGCGGGGCGGGGTTAGATCTCCTGGGGGGCGGAGGGGAGCGGCTCGTCGGTGAGGAGGTACTG
>DUBD01000273.1 GCA_012960515.1 Bacteroidota bacterium
GCGCTGTTGACCGGGCTCAACGGCATCCGCAACCACGTTCTCACCGTGGACGGCACCCTCGCGATCCTCGACCGCGACGACCTCGCGCTCTCGCTCCTCGGCGAGGGCGGGCAGTCCATCGCCAAGCGCTCCCGCCAGCTGGACGATGGCGAGATGGAAACGGACGAAGAGCTCTTCCGTGAGCGCGACACGTTCGTGGAGCTCGGCGTGGAGGCGGCGTTCCCCGAGCGCGGCATCACCGCTACGGCCTACGTCGTGGACGTGGGGCCCGACTTCTTCAGCGCCGCCGCGCAGAGCAAGCGCGTGGACTACACGCAGTCGCTCAGCCAGTTCAACCGGATCGGGAACGACCGGATGGAGCGGACGATCGGTCTGTTCGATCTCTCGCGCGATCCCGCGGTCTACACGTACCGGATCGAGGAGCAGCTGATGGCCTACGACCCGCGCTACAGCAACGTGATGCCGTACGGCCGCGCGACGCCCAACCGCCGCGGCCTCCGGTTAGACGCCGACTACCAGCCCGACGAGAGCCCGGTCCAGGCCGGCGTTCTCGTGGCGCTGCTGCGCGAGATCCGTGGCCAGGGCACCGAGGAGTTGAAAGACTTCGTGCTCGTCCGCGCCGAGGGCGACCTCGCGTTCGGACCCGCGCTCGGGATCGACCGGGACTTCGGCCTCTCGCTCGGGCTCCAGTTCGAGAACACGAGCCGTGGCGGCAACGAGTTCGAGACCGTGGACCTCACCTCGTTCCTGATCGAGACCGGTCTCAACGTCGAGGTCTACGACCGGCTCGACGTGCTCCTCGGCGCGAAGACCCGCCAGTCGGACGGACGCGACTACGTCCCGGACTACGCCAACTTCAACGACGTGGACGACTTCCCCGGCCCGTTCGTCACGGACGACGCCGAGACGCTGCTCGGCGGCGGCCTCCGCTACCGCTTCGCGGACGACGTCTCCCTCTCCCTCCAGTACCAGCACTACTGGTACGGCGACGACGCCACGCCCGACGACGACTTCGAGGTCGGCCAGGTGTTCGCGCTCTACCGCATGCTGTTCTAGCCCACCGAGAGATGCCTCGCTTCCCCTTCCCGACCCGGAGCGCGCTCGCCGCCGCCCTCGCACTGGCGGTCGCTCTCGGCGTGACCGGCTGCGACCACACCACCGATCCCGACGGCCCGCTCCTGACGGACCGGTTCGGACCGTTCGACATCCAGCAACCTCTAGCGGCGGACCGCGCGACGGTGGACTTCTCCACCGGCGAGGCCGTCACCTTCACGGCGCAGTTCAACAAACAGACCGCATGGGTCCTGGAGATCACCGGCCAGGAGAGCGGCGCCGTCCGACGCATCGAAGGCTCGTCCCGCCAGCTGGACGCGTCGAACGCGCGGTGGACCGGCCGCACGACCGAGCTCCCGCTCTTCAAGGACGAGGCCGTGACTGCCCGGCTGTTCTTCCCCAACGAGCCCGGCTCGGACACCACGAGCGTGGACCTGGATGTGACGGGCGCCCGCGTGTACCCCGGCGAGATCGTCGCGGACTTCGAGGGGGGAGACAACGTTCGCATCGGCAACTTCGAGTTCGAGTTCGACCTCGGCGCGACGGGACCGAGCAGCGAGGTACCCGCCGGTGAGGGCGACTTCTTCTACCTCCTCCGCAGTACGGGCGGCCCAGTCGTGGCCGACCCGTTCTTCATCGGCCTGATCGATATCCTGGCGCCCGCCGGGCAATCCTTCCACGCCGTCCCGACGACCGTCCCCGAGGACCTCTTCGTCAACTTCTTCCTCTACGGCTTCGGCACGCCCAACACGATCGCCGTCGTCCAGGTGATCTCGGACGCGAACGGAAACGGCCGGTTCGAAGACGGCGACGCCGTGTTCGTCGCGTTGGACTCACCGATCGACTTTACCGGCTGGCGGGCGTTCTCGGCGAACCTCGGCGACCTCGGGATGACGGAGGCGCAGGCCCAGGAGATCGTCAACGTGCGCGTGGTGCTGATCTCGGACAACAACGGCCAGCCCTCGCCGCCGCTTCCCGTGGACTTCGGGATCGACTACATCACGTTTACCGCGGGCTCGCCACTGCAGCTCTAACCCGCCACTGTTCCCATGTCCGCCCGTGCCTTCTCCCTCGCGAGTCTCGCCGCGCTCGTCGCCCTGACGGGGTGCGTGCAGTTCCAATCGCGCCAGCTCTACTCCGGCCTGGAGCCGGCGCCCGTGCCGGAACGCCCCCGCACGCTCGCGCTCGCCGTGGAGCCGGAGATCTACGCGGACGCCGACGACGACACCGTCTGGTTCCAGGAGGACGCGCGCTGCACCCAGGGCGCCGTCACCTCGGACGTGGTGTACGACGGACAGCGCGCCGTGGCCGTGACGTGGGACCGAAACGTGGAGGGATGCGAGTGGGCCGGCCTCGGCTTCGGCTGGGACAACTGGGTGGGTAAGGACCTCTCCGAAGTCTTCCCCTACGCCGCGATCCAGATGCGCGTCCGCTCCGCCGAGGGCCGGATGTACGGCCTCCCCATCGTGCTGACGCTGGAGGACTACGCGGGCGGGATGGGCTTCGCGTACACCGCCAACCAGTACTTCGAGCGCCCCTTCATCGACGAGGAGTGGCAGACCGTCACCGTCCCGCTGGCGGACTTCGACCTCAGCGTCGAGAACCTCGACCCGACGAACGTGAAGCAGCTCATGTTCGAGCTGCAGCAGTCCGGCAGCCTCTACCTGGACGACATCCGCCTCGTCTGGTACGAGGCGGAAGAACAGGAGCCGTGGCTCGTGGAACCGGAGCGCCCGGACCCGACTGCTCTCCCCATTACACTCTTCGACGACGCCTTCATCAATGACGACGGCTGGGGGCTCGTCACCGACGTCTGCCAGTCGGTCGAGCTCACGTCCACCGACCCCGCCAGCGGGGCAGTGGCTCTGCGGCTCCGATGGGACACCTCGCAGGACCGCTGCTTCCGCGGCTCGGCGGGCGTGAGCTGGGACCAGTGGTACCCGGTGGACGTGACGCCCATCGCGGACGCCGCCGCCATCCAGTTCCAGGCGCGTCTCGCGAGTGGATCCGCCCCCTCGGTCCCGCTCCAGATCGGGCTGGAGGACTACGGCAAGCGCGTCTCCTCCGCCCCGCTCTCGGCCACCTTCGCCGCCAGCGGGTCGCTCACGACCGAGTGGCAGACCGTCACCATCCCGTTCGCCGCGCTGGACGGCGATGCGGACCTCGCGAACGTCAAGCAGCTCGTGATGCTGATGGACGGCGCCGGCGAGGTCTTCCTCGACGACATCCGGCTCGTCCGCCGCTAGCCCCGCTCCCCATGCGTTTCTCCGCTTTCCTGCTCGGCCTCGGCCTGCTGGCGCCCGCGTTCGCGCAGGCCCAGGAGCGCGATGCCGTCACCGACCGACCGCAACCCTCCGGCGTCATCGACGCGGACGTAGAGTCCGAGGGCGTGATCCCGGTCACGACCCGCCGCAATGCGGACGGAAGCTGGACGCTGCTTCGCGGCGGCGAGCCCTACTTCATCCGGGGCGTCGGCGGTCAGACGCAACTGGATCAGGCCGTCGCCATCGGCGCGAACTCCATCCGGACGTGGGGCGCGGGCGAGGCTATCGCGATCCTGGACGAGGCGCACGCGCGCGGGCTGACCGTCACCTTCGGGCTGTGGGTGGGGCAGGAGCGCCAGGGCTTCGACTACAACGACGCGAAGGCCGTGACCGCGCAGTTGGAGCGCTTCCGCGAGGTCGTCCGCACCTACAAGGACCACCCCGCGATCCTGATGTGGGGCGTGGGCAACGAGAACGACCTGTTCTACGACGACTTTAAGGTGTGGGACGCGATCAACGACATCGCGGAGATGATCCACGAGGAGGACCCGAACCACCCCGTCATGACCGTCACCGCCGGCCTGGACGTGGCCGAGGTCAAGCTCATCCAGGACCGTGCGCCCGGCATCGACATCTACGGCGTGAACACCTACGGCGAGCTGGCGGGCGGCACGCGCGAGTTTCGGTCGTGGGGCTACGAGGGCGAAGACGTGGGCGTGCTGCTCCGCCGCGCCGGCTGGGACAAGCCGTACGTGATCGCCGAGTGGGGACCCGACGGCCACTGGGAGGTCCCGACGACCTCGTGGGGCGTACCCATCGAGCAGACGAGCCGCCAGAAGGCCGAGGTCTACCGCTACCGCTACGAGCGCGGCATCGCGGCGGACACGACCCACCTCGTGGGCTCGTACGTCTTCCTCTGGGGTCAGAAGCAAGAGACCACCCCCACGTGGTACGGCCTGTTCACGGAGGACGGCGACGAAACCGAGGTCATGGACGAGCTCCAGTACGTCTGGACCGGCGCGTACCCGGAGAACCGCTCGCCCTCCCTCCTCTCGCTCACGGCCAACGGCCAGGACGCCTTCGCCGATGTGATGGTGGACCCGCGCGAGACGATCACGTTCGAGGCCGAGGTCACCGACGCCGACGGCGACCCGATCACCTACACCTGGGAGCTTCTCCCCGAGAGCACGGATATCCGCGCCGGCGGTGACGCCGAGAACCGCCCGGACGCCGTCTCGCTGGATGTCGTCCGCCGCACCGGCGGCACGCTCGCCATCCGCGCCCCGCGCCGCGAGGGCTCCTACCGGATGTTCCTCTACGCGACCGACGGCAACGGCAACGCGGCCGTCGCCAACCTCCCGTTCTACGTCGGCACCCCGCCCACCACGACCGCCTCCCGATGACCCGCCCCCTCTTCCGACTCGTCCCGCTGGCGGTCGTCCTCGCCGTGATCGGCGCCGCCAGCCTGGCGGGCTGCGACAACTCCGTGGAGCAGGTCGTCCCGGACGCGCAGGAGACGCCGGACGGCTGGGAGCTCGTCTGGTCCGATGAGTTCGACGGCGACGCCGTGGACCCGGCGCGATGGGACACGCAGCTCGGGAACGGCTGCCCGGACCTCTGCGGCTGGGGCAACGGCGAGTTCCAGAACTACACCGCCGAGAACGCGGTCGTGAGCGACGGCACGCTCAAGATCACCGCGGAGCGGGAGATCAACGGCACGGACACCACCTATACCTCGGCTCGCCTGCGCACGCTCGGCCGCGGGGACTGGACGTACGGCCGCTTCGAGATCCGCGCCAAGCTCCCCACCGGCCAGGGCATCTGGCCCGCCATCTGGCTCCTCTTCAGCGAGGACACCTACGGCGGGTGGGCCGCCAGCGGCGAGATCGACATCATGGAGGCGATCGGCAGCGAGCCCGGCGAGGTCTTTGGGACGCTCCACTACGGCGGGCCCGCACCCGGCAACGTATTCTCAAGCCGCGATTTCCAGCTCACCTACGACACCTTCGACCGCGACTTCTACGTCTTCGCGCTGGAGTGGGAAGAGGGCGAGATCCGCTGGTATGTCAACAATGTGCTGTACCGGACGGAGACGGAGTGGTACAGCACCGGCGGCGCCTACCCCGCCCCGTTCGACCACGACTTCCACCTCCTCCTCAACGTGGCCGTCGGCGGCAACCTGCCGGGTGCACCGGACGAGACCACGACGTTCCCGCAGACGATGGAGGTGGACTACGTCCGCGTCTACCAGCGCGAGGAGTAGCCGCGCCGGAGGACACAAAGAGGCCGCGGCGTCACCGCCCCGGCGCCACGTCCACCTCGATCCGCGCGATGGCGCCCGTGCGCCCGAACACCGCGGCGCTGTCCTCGCGAGAGAGCGCCGCCCCCTCTACCTTGCGCACCGTCCCGTCCGCCTCGACGACGCGGACCGCCAGCGCGTCGGCGCGGCGGTAGACGATGGGCGTGGCGCACAGCGTGAACCCGAGCGTCCCGGCCCCCAATCCGACCGACTGGCGGTCGCCGGCGGCGTCCACGAACGCGAACGTCGCGGGCCCGGAGAGGAACTCTTCGCCGCGGAGCAGGAGCGGGTTGAACACGAGGCGGCCGCCCTCCACGAGGACGCCGAGTTCGCCCCAGCGGCAGAGCACGTCTTCCTTGACCTGCCCCGTGAGTCCGGGTTGCTTCGCGCCCGCGTGGCCCGGCGTGTGCGAGTACGCGTCGGCCGGGAACGCACCGAAGACTTCGGGGGGCTTGCTGCCGCCCAGTCCGGCACGCACGTCGTAGTACGCATCCGCGAGGGCGGCGCGGGTGGCCGGGTCCGTCGCGCGGAACGTCGTCTCCTGTGCGGCGAGCGCCAGCTTGGAAACCATGTGCCAGTAGATGCTTCCCAGCCCTTCGTAGCCGAAGAACGTGCCGGAGCGCCCGGTGAAGGCGTGGTGGTCGAACACTTCCTCGAACACGTCCAGGACCGACTGGCGGTCGGCGCCGGAGACTTCGTGGCCGGCGTCCGCCAGCGCGTCGAGCGCGGCGCGCACGTCGTCGGCGTTGCGGAAGGAGCCGGGGAAGTGGAGCCCGCCCCGCACATCGCGCACGACGAGCGAGGAATCGCCCGCGTCGAGGAGCCGCGAGAGAAGCGGCGCGCGCGTGAGAGTGTCCGAGGGGAGCGTGTTCTTCTGGAGGAAGCCTGGCAGCGCGCGGTCCGGGTACAGCATGTAGCTGTGCTGATCGGCGCGGTACATCTCGCTGGCGCGGAGCGCGCGGAGGAGGCGCAGCGAGGCCTCGGGCGAGAGCACGCCAGCATCCAGCGCGGCCGCCTGGCCTTCGAGCATCGGGTAGAGCGTCTCCACCTCCATCGCGCCCTCGCCGATGCGGAGCAGGTTGTAGCTGTGGACGAGGCCGTCCTCGCGCCAGCACTCGCTCAGGCTCTGGTCCACCGCCGCGAGCGCGCGGCCGAGCATCGCGCGGATCTCCTCGGCCGGGACCTCGCGCGGTTCGTCTGAGAGGCCATCGCCGTAGATCGCCTCACGGTAGCAGCTCCCCGCTTCGCCGAGCGCGTCCGCCACGGCGCGCCGCTCCTCCGGCGTCAACGCCCGACTGGCGGCGGCGCTCGACGCGCCGAACGTCTCGCCCAGCGCGTCCGCCAGCGCGGCGACCTCTGGCGAGAGCGCGAGCGGCCCGGCCCCGTCCAGGAGGTCGCGAAGGAACGCGAGGTAGGCGCGGACGGCGAACAGCGTGACGACGGAGACGCCGTTGCCCACGAGGGCGTTGTTGGCGTCGTTCCACTCTGGGCGCTGCGTGTTCATCCAGATGCCGCCGCCGGGGATGAAGTTGGTCAGCTTCGCGAGGAGCGGCACGAGCAGCTTCTCCGCGAGCGTGACGAGGCGCACCTTTCCCTCGCGGTTCCAGACGAGCGTCCCATCGGCCCCGACGGCGTCCACGCGGCCGTCGATCCGGCGCGCTTCGTCCTCGTCGTAGGCGACGGTGTCCTGCGGATCACGGAGGATGTCTGCGTACGGCGCGATGCGGTACGGAACGTTCGCGTAGGAGAACCGGCGCTCGCCGAGCAGCGCCGCCAGCCGGTCGGGGTCGTGCGCGCGGAGCTGTTCGAGCAGGCGCAGGAGGTAGATGATCTGGTGATCTCCCCAGTACCCGATGTACGACCACGGATCGTCCGGCTCGATGGTCTCCCAGTCGATCCCGCGGTCGGTGATGCGGTACGGGTTGTAGCCGTCGGCGGTGGAGGCGTTGACGAACGTCGTCACCATGCTCTCCAGGTAGCCCGGGAAGGAGCGGCCGAGCGCCTCCCAGTTCTGGAAAATGTCGCGCCAGTTGCCCTCGTAGCCGTGGCGGACGCCGCCGTCCGCGTCGCGCACGTCGATCGTGAAGTGGTTCCACGGGCGCGAGGGGTCGCCGTGGCGCCGGCTGAAGTGCAGCGGGAGGTACTGCGCGATGAGCCGCTGCAGCTGTGGACTCCCGCTCTCGGCCCGCTGGCGGAGGCTCTGGACGGGCAGCGCCTCGGGCAGCGCGCGGAACCACTCGGCGTGCGCGTCGGCGACGGCCGCGTTGTGGTGCGCGACGAACGCGCGGACAGACTCGCGCCGGACGGTGTAGCCCTCGTCGAAGACGCCGCCGCGCATGACGTTGTAGAGCACGTTCATGCGGTGGCGGGCCGTCGCGGGCTCATCGCCGGTCACCTGCTCCCCGTCGGCCGTCGCGATCAGACGGTGGAGGCGATCAGAACCGGCAAATACGTCGTCGTGGACAGCCGCGCGGAGCGCGCCGGAATCCCCCAACGCCTCCTCCAGCGCGATGACATCGGCGGCGTCTTGCTCGATCTCGGCCACCACGTCCCACGTTTCGGCCTCGCCCGGAGCGAGCGCCAGCGTGGCGTGCACGAGGTAGGCCCCGCGCCGCGCGCGGACGAGCCGTTCATCGCGCACGCTCTCGCCGCGGCGGAAGGCTTCGAGCTGCTGCGCGGAGAGCAGGATCGCGTCAGGACTCAGCCCCGCCTGCCAGACGGTCGTGGCGAGGAGCGCCTCGCTGGGCTCCGCGCGGTCCACCGGCTGCGCGCTCAGCGCGAAGATGCCGAGGCCGCTCGGCAGCCGCTCGTTCCGCTTGTAGGCGTCGGCGAGCACGCTGCGGGTGTCCTGCATCCCGCGCGGGATGCCGTACGGCATGAGGTTCTGGACACCGTCCACGATCTCGACGTGCACAGTCTCCCCGCTCTCGTTCCGGAGCTCGGATGTGCGGACGAAGCCGTAGCGCTCACTCGTGGTCCACGTCTGCGCGACGGTCAGCCCGAGGTCGTCGTTCGTCTCCTCGAACCGGAGGCGGTCGCCGCGGAGGCTTTTCGCGAGGCTCCGGCGAATGCAGTACAGGCCGGCGTAGCGGTCCGAGAACGGCTCCCAGAGCGCGGGCGCGCCCCCATCGCGCGAGGCGCGGAGGAGGGTGAGTCCTCCCGTCTTGCCCTGCGCGTCGTGGATCTTGTCCACGGTCTCGTAGGGGAACAGGGCGTGATCCGGCGAGCGGCGGCCGGCCGTCAATGCGCCCGTGTTGGAGGCGAACAGCCAGTGATCCGCCGCGCTCACGACGGTCACGAAGAACGGGTCCATCCGGTCCACGTTCTCGATCCGGTAGAACGGCACCCCGCCGATCTCCACCACCTCGCCGCCGACGGGCGCCGCGTTCCACGTCAGCGGCACCCCGCCGACCTCGACCGGTTGGCGGTCCTCGCGGGCGTGGACGAAAGCGGGCTTACTCCTCGACATAGAACGGGAGGTTGGCGTGGGCCGCGCCGCCCGCGCCGTCGTAGATGGAGACGAAGAGGCGATAGGTGCCGGGCTCGCCGGGGGCCGTCAGCGTGGTCTCGGGTGCGTCCACAGGCGCCGCCAGCCCGGGGAGCGCTTCGGTCTCGGGCTCGTCGTCGCCGCCGTGGCTGAGCACGGTCTGTTCGCGGCGGACCTCCCAGATGTAGCGGAGCGCGTCGCCCTCGGGGTCGGTCGCGGTGATCTGGGCGGGGACGGACTGGCCCGGCTGCAGCCGGATGTCATCGGTCGCGGTCCTCCCGTCCAGGGTGGGCGCCTCGATGCGCGGCGCGCGGTTGTCCGGCCACTCCCCCGTCCAGACGTACTGCATCACGTCCACGGACTCCGTCGTCTCGCCCGTCGGCATGAACATGCCGTACCACGTGGGCGTGCGCTCCTGCTTCTGGCCCCAGAGAAAAACGTACGAGCCGACGAGCTGGCCGCGCTCGGCGAGGATGGCGTCCTCGTAGCGCTGGCGGTAGAGGTCGGCCTTGCGCGAGGAGTGGTTCTCGATGGGCGCGCCCCAGGCGGTGGAGTCACTTTCCCAGTGGCCCGTCGCGCCCCACTCCGTGACCATGTACGGCCCCTCCCAGCCCGAGTCCGCGACCCGCTGCTGCAGGTTCTCGATGTCCGCGTACATCTGGATGCTGAGCAGGTCCAGATCCGGCGCGCGCGTGCGGACGTCCTCCGCCAGCTCCGGCCCGATGCCCGCGAGCATCGTCGTGGTGAGGTGGTTCGGGTCCACCTCGTGGATCATCTCCGAGATCTCGTTGACGGCGTCCCAGACCTTCGGGTTGGTCGCGCCCAGGTTGAGCTCGTTGCCGATGCCCCAGATAATGAGCGCGGGGTGGCCCTTGTACTTCATCACCTCGGCGCGCACGCGCTCCAACTGCTCCGCGACCGCCGCCTCGTCGTCGTAGTCGAAGCCGAAGTAGCCGCGGCCCTCGCCCTCGCGCTCCCGCGCGATCTCCAGCCCCATCGTGACGAGGAGTCCGTTGGCCGCCGCCTCGTCCAGCACCTCCTGTCCCGTCTGCTCACCGTTGTCCGTGCGCCACGTGCGGAAGGAGTTGCCGCCGTGCGCCGCCAGCGCCTCCACGTCGCCGAACTCCAGCCCGGCGCCCTGGATGAAGAACGGCTCCCCGTCCACGAGCAATTCGTAGCCGTTCTCTGTCTCGTGGAGTTCGACATGACGCGGCCCTGCGGGTAGAGCGGACGCCCCGCTGGCGGCCGGGATCGGCGGGTCCGGGGCGGGATCGGTGCAGGCGGCGAGCGAGAGCGCCAGCACGGCGAGGGCGAAGCGGGTCATGGCCAGGAGGGTTAGCTGCGGACGAGTTCGGCCTCCAGTTCTTCGAGGCTCTTCCCCTTCGTCTCGGGGACCACGAACCACACGAACACGAGCCCCACCGCCGCGATGATGCCGAAGATGGCGAACGTCGGTGCCGCGCCGAGCGCCGCCAGCTCGGCGGGGAACACCTGCTGCACACCGAAGCTCGTGGCGGAGTTGATG
>DUBD01000274.1 GCA_012960515.1 Bacteroidota bacterium
GGGTCCGCGCCACGCGGTCCAGGAGGGCCGGGATGACCCGCCTCGCGCCGATGAGCACCGCCGCCACCACGAGGGCCGCCTTGCCCAGCGCCCACGCGATCTCCAGTCCCGTCCCGCCCTCGCCCGCGAGGATCGGCACGAGCAGCGCCATCACGACGATGATGAGGTCCTGGAACAGCAGCATCGCCAGCGCGATGCGGCCCACGGGCGTGTCGGCCTCGGCGCGCTCCGCCAGCACTTTCAGCACGATGGCCGTGGAGGAGAGCGCCACGAGAAAGCCGGTGAACACGGACGCGCCGAACGGGACGCCCAGCGCCACCGCGGCCCCAGCCACAACCCCGATCGTGAGGCCTACCTGCACGCCGCCGCCCAGGAAGATGGGCCGGGCCAGCCGCGCCATCTCCTTCAGCGAGAACTCCACGCCGATCGAGAACAGCAGCAAGATCACGCCCACCTCAGCGATCTCCTGCACCAGTTCCAGGTCCGTCACCAGCCCCAGCGCGTTCGGCCCGACGACCACGCCCGCCAGCAGGAACCCCGCGATGGGCACGAGCCGCACGCGGTAGCAGAGGTACGCAACGAGCACGCCGGCCGCGAACAGAGCGGCGAGTTCTCCGACGAAGGGCAGGGATCCGGCGGCGAGGGGGAAGGGCATAGGCGGGAAGAGGGGAGCCGGCAACGCCGCGCGTCGGTGCGGGTTCGCCGGGGGGGCGAAGAGGCCGGGGACTCCCGGCCAGACCTGGTCGGTCGGCTGGCGGGGGGCGCCAGCGGGCGGCGGGAGCTACTCGGCCTCCGCGTTGGGCGGGGCGCCGCTCTGGCCGTCGCCGCTGTCCGGGCGGGCGAGCGCGGAGTCCAGCCGCTTCGTCATCTCGTCCGCCTCCACCTGGACGCGGGCGCGGAGCTGGTCGATCTCGGCTCGCGCCACGAACAGCTCTTCCGCCAGCTCCAGCGCGCCGATGACGGCGTGCGTGAGGTCCGGCTGGTGGGGGATGCCGCCGCGGATCTTCCGCAGCCGCCCGTCCACGTACTTCGCGAGGTGGAGCGTGTACGCCTCGTCCGCCGGGGCCACCTTTAGCGGGTAGTCCCGGTCGAGGATCCGCACGCGGATGGAGCGCTCCTCGCCGGTGCGCTCAGAGCCGATGGACGAGAGGGGCGTGTCGCTCATGAGGGGGAGACCTCGCCGTCGAGGACGCGGTCGATCGCGTCGATGAATCCCTGGATGGAGGTACGGAGCTCGGCGGGGTCGCCGGAGACGGATACGCCGGGGCCGCCGTCGCCGATCCGTGCGATGCGGTCCGCCAGCCGGGCGTTCTCCGCGCGGAGGCGCTCGATCTCCGCGGCGGCGGTCTCGACGCGCTCGCGCAGGCGCACGAGGGCGCTGCTCTCCCGCCGGGTGGCAGCAGAGGGGGCGTCCGGGGCGGGCGAAGGCGGAGTGTCCGCGCGGTCGTCGGGCTCCATGAGGGGCGAGCGGCGATCGCGCGCAAGATAGGGCGTCTCCCCCCTAGCTCCGCAATACCGCCCCGTGCTCTCGTTCGAGGGCCTTGACGATTCCCGCGACGGCCTTGTCCACGTCCTTGTCGCGCAGCGTGCGGTCCGCGCCGAAGGTCAGCGCGAAGGCCGCGCTCTTCTTCCCGGCCTCCATCCGCTCGCCCTCGTAGAGGTCGAACAGGCGGACGCCCCGGAGCAGCTTGCCGCCGCGCTGGCGGATGGTCTCGGCGAGAGGACCGACGGGCTGGGCGGCGTCCACGACGAGCGCCAGGTCGCGCTCCACGGTGGGGAAGCGCGAGATGCGCTGGTAGCGCGGCAGCCCCGTTTTGGCGACGCGGGCGGCGGCCTCCCAGTGGATCTCGGCGGCGTAGAGCGGCGCGGTGAGGTCGGCGGCCTGCATCACGGCGTCGGACACGCGCGCGAGCACCGCCAGCCGGTGCTTGCCGACGTGCAGCTCGATGGCGTAGGCCGTCAGGTCGGTCGGCTCCCGGCGGGGCGTCTCGCTCACGCGCTGTACCCCGGCCTCGCGCAAGACCGCCATCACGACGCCCTTGAGGTCGTAGATGTCGGCCTCGCGAGCGGGGGCGTCCCAGGTCTGCGGCTGGAGCGTGCCGGAGACGGCGATCCCGAGCGCGGTGTGCTCGGCGTAGCCCTCCACGGGGCGCCCGGCATCCGCGGAGCGGCGGTAGACGCGGCCCGTCTCGAAGAACCGGATGGCGTCGGCGCCGCGCTTCTGGTTGTACGCGGCGGCGCCCACGAGCCCGTGGAGCAGGCTCGGGCGCATGGCCGCGATCTCCTGCGAGATGGGGTTGAGCGTCTCGACGGGCTCCGCCTCGCTCCCGGTCCAGTCCGCGCCCGCGTACGTGGCGGCGGTCTCCTTCGGGACGAGCGAGTTGGTGAACAGCTCCCGGAAGCCGAGCGCCGCCAGCTGGCGGCGGGCCGCGGCGAGCGTGCGGTCGGCGGGCTGGTCCTTCGCGGGGACGAGCGCGACGGGCGCTGTGCGTGGCGTGGGGACGTGGTCGTAGCCCCAGAGCCGGGCCACCTCCTCGATCACGTCCACTTCGCGCTCCACGTCGGGGCGGAAGGGCGGGACGACCACGCGAAGGCCGGCATGGTCCGCGGCCTCCGTCGCGTCCTCGATGTGGCCGCTCGCGAGGGCGCCCTCGGCGAAGGCGTCCAGTGTGTCGGCCTCGGCGTCCGTGACCTCGAACCTGATGGCCGTCAGCAGCGCCACCATCTCGTCGTCCTCGATCTCGGCGCCGATGAGCTGGCGCGCCCGCTCGGGACGGAGCGTGACGACGGTCGGCTCGTGGCGGACGGGGTGCGCGTCCACCATTCCGGGCACGACGGTCCCGCCCGCCAGCTCGGCGATCAGGGCGGCGGCGCGGGCGGCAGCGCGGGTCTGGGCCGTCGGGTCCACGCCGCGCTCGAAGCGGTAGCTGGCGTCCGTCTGCAGGTTCAGCGCCTTGGACGCGCTGCGGATGCGGGCGGGGTCGAAGTAGGCGCTCTCCAGCAGGATGTCCGTCGTGGACTCGCTCACCTCGGAGTTGGCGCCGCCCATCACGCCGGCGATGGCCACGGGCTTCTCGGCGTCGCAGATGAGGAGCGTGCCCTCGGGGAGCGTGCGCTCCTGGTCGTCCAGCGTGGTGACGGTTTCGCCGGGCTCGCTGGCGCGGACGCGGATGGTCTCGCCCGCGACGAGCGCGAGGTCGAAGGCGTGGAGCGGCTGGCCCATTTCGTGGAGGACGTAGTTCGTCACGTCCACGACGTTGTTGATCGGCCGCACGCCGATGGCCTCCAGGCGCTCCGCCAGCCAGGCGGGACTGGGGCCGACGGTCACGCCGGTGATCACCATGCCGACGTACCGCGGGCAGCCTTCTTCGTCCGCGATCTCGACCGAGATGCGGTCGGCGGCCTCGCCTCCGGCAGGGGGCGTCTCTACGTCGGGAAGCGTAAGGCGGGTCTCGGTGAGGGCCGCCACGTCTCGCGCCACGCCGATGTGGCTCGTAGCGTCCGGGCGGTTGGGCGTGATCGCGATGTCGTAGACCACGTCGCCCGGCGTCTCGATGACCTGATCGAGCGGCGTGCCCGGCGCGGCGTCCGTCTCCAGCACGAGGATGCCGTCGTGGCCGTCGCCCAGGCCGAGTTCGTCCTCGGCGCAGATCATCCCGCGCGAGACCTCGCCGCGGATCTTGCCCTTCTTGATCGTGACCGGCTGGCGGTCGCTCCCCGCCTCCGCGGGGACAGGCTTGCCGTTCTTGGGCGGCAGCATCAGGACCGTGCCCACCGTGGCGACGGGGACGCGCTGGCCCGCGGCCACGTTGGGCGCGCCGCAGACGATCTGGACGGGCTCACCGTCCGCGTTCAACTCCGGCCCGAGGTCCACGCGGCAGACGCGGAGCCGGTCGGCGTTGGGGTGCGGCTCGGCGCTGAGCACGTGGCCCACGACCACGCCGTCCAGGCTGGGGCCCGTAGCCTCCACGCCGTCCACTTCGAGCCCGGCCATGGTGAGGAGGTCCGCCAGCGCGTCGGGCGCGAGGTCCACGGGGACGTACTCGCGGAGCCAGTTGAGGGAGAGGTTCATGGGTTCCGGGTTCCCGGTTCCGCGTTCCGCGTTCGGGTCAGAGACAACCCGGAACTCGGAACGCGGAACTCAGAACTGAGAGAGGAAGCGGAGGTCGTTCTCGTAGTAGAGGCGGATGTCGTCCACGTCGTAGCGGATCTGCGCCATGCGCTCGACGCCCATCCCGAAAGCGTAGCCGGTGTACCGCTCCGGGTCAATGCCGACGGCGGAGAGCACGTTGGGGTCCACCATGCCGCAGCCGAGGATCTCCAGCCAGCGGCCGCCGCCCGGCAGGTTCGCGTCCTCCCACCACACGTCCACCTCGGCGGAGGGCTCGGTGAAGGGGAAGAAGCTGGGGCGGAAGCGCATCTTCGGCTCGCCGCCGAAGAAGGCCCGCGCGAAGGCGAAGAGCACCGCCTTGAGGTCCGCGAAGCTCACGCCCTCGTCGATCACCAGCCCCTCCACCTGGTGGAACATGAAGTAGCTCTTGAAGCTGACGGCCTCGTTGCGGAAGACGCGCCCCGGCGCGATCACGCGGATGGGCGGCCCGCCGCCGCTCTTGACGGCCTCCTCCATCACGCGGACCTGCACCGGCGAGGTGTGCGTGCGGAGCACCACGCCCCGACCGGCTGGCGGCGGCTCCTCGAGGAAGAACGTGTCCTGCATGTCCCGCGCCGGGTGGTTGGCGGGGAAGTTGAGGGCCGTGAAGTTGTGCCAGTCGTCCTCGATTTCCGGCCCGCGCGCGACGGTGAAGCCGAACTGCGCGAAGATGTCCTGGATGGCCTCCAGCGTCTGCGTCAGCGGGTGGAGGCTGCCGGGCTCCGTGGGCGCGGGGACGCGGCCGGGGAGCGTGAGGTCGAGGTCCGTGGCCTCCGCGCTGGCGGTCTGCGCGAGGGCGCGCTCGGCGTCCTGGAGACGGGCCTCGGCGGACTGGCGGAGCGCGTTGAGCGCCTGGCCGGTCTCGCGCCGCGCCTCCGGCGGGACGGTCCCGATCTGGCCGAAGAGCGCCGTGATCGCGCCGGCCTTACGGCCGAGGAAGCGGACGCGGAAGGCTTCGGCCTCCTCGGGCGTGGTGAGCGTCGCGGCGTCGATCTCGGCGCGGAGCGCGTCGATCTGGGCGGGGAGGGAGGGGGAGTCAGACATGGGCGGGACGGTCGGCGGCCCGAAGATCCCGACCGCCAGCCGGGCGGCGCCAGCGGTCTCTATGAACAAAAACTCCCGCCAGGCCGAAGCGTGACGGGAGCGGTCAGGTAGAGGCGCCGGCGCTAGGCCGCCATCTCCACCACGGCCTTGAAGGCTTCCTTGTCGCGGACGGCGAGGTCGGCGAGCACCTTGCGGTTGAGGGGCACTCCAGCCTTCTTGAGGCCGGAGATCAGACGCGAGTACGAGGTCCCGTGCTGGCGGGCGCCCGCGTTGATGCGGGCGATCCACAGGCGCCGGAACGTCCGCTTCCGGGCGCGCCGGTCGCGGTAGGCGTACTGCATCCCCTTCTCGACAGAGTGCTTGGCAACGGTGTAGACGTTGCTGCGGCGACCCCAGTAGCCTTTCGCCTGCTTGAGAATCTTGCGGCGACGGCGACGGGAAGCCACGAGGTTACGTGCTCGGGGCATTTTGTCTCCTGGTAGGGGGTGAGGCCACTCTCACGAGTGGCGAGGAATGGGTCGGGCGAAGAGTTCGCGGCCGGACCTGCCGTGCGTGTCCGTTTAGGACACGATGAGCCGTGCCATGCGCTTCTCGTCCACCTTGGCCACGAGAGTGCTCTCGCGGAGGTTGCGCTTGCGCTTGGGCGACTTCTTGGTCAGGATGTGGCTGGCGAACGCCTTCTTCCGCTTGAGGCGGCCCGTCCCGGTGCGTGCGAAGCGCTTCTTCGCGCCGCTGTTGGACTTCATCTTGGGCATAGAGGGTGCCGCTCGGAGGCGGCGTCTGGCGTGGGCCGTGCGGACAAAACGGCCGCCCAGGCACGAGGCGTGGACGGCACGAAGTGAGCACCCAAGGTAGAGCGGCCCGCGCGCGAGCACCGGCGGGGCCGGGCGTCTTCACGCGCTATTGCGCCACGCTGGCGGTCGGCGCCGGCGGGCCGAGCCCGGGCAGCCGCGCCGCCAGCGGGCAGCCGCGGCTACTTCTTCTTGTCCGGCGCGAGCATCATCGTCATGCGGCGGCCCTCCATCGTGGGGGCCTGGTCCACCTTCGAGATGTCCGAGAGGTCTTCCACGAAGCGGTCCAGGATGTCGCGCCCCTGGTCCTTGTAGATGATGTCACGGCCGCGGAACTGGACCCAGGCCTTCACCTTGTGGCCTTCTTCCAAGAACTCGCGGGCGTGCTTCGTCTTGAACTCGTAGTCGTGGTCGTCCGTGCGGGGACGGAAGCGGACCTCCTTGAGCTCGCCCTGCTTGGCCTGCTTCTTCCGCTGCTCCTTGGCCTTCTTCTGCTGCTCGTACCGGTACTTCCCGAAGTCCATGATCTTGGCCACGGGAGGGTCGGCGTTGGGCGAGATGACCACGAGGTCGAGGCCTCGTTGGCTGGCAGCGTCGAGGGCCTGCGAGGTCGGCATGACGCCGAGCTGGCCTTCTCCTTCGACGACGACACGCACCTGCGGCGCGTCGATCGAGTCGTTGACGGGGGTCTGGGGTTCGCGGCGGCGGGGTTGCGGCCGGGAGCGTCTGCGGCGGGCTATGGCAGCGGGCGGTTGGTGAGACGAAATCGCGTCTTGCCGGTCCTCATGACGGGCGAGACGGGTCAACCTACGCGCGTGCGGGTTGAAAGTGCCCGCCCCTCCGCCTACCGGCCCGATTTCGTGCGGTCTACGTTCCGGGGAACCTCCTGCGGCGTGCGCGTAGCTTGCGGCATGGACTTCACCGCGTACCCGCTCCGCGTCGGGACCGTCGCCGAAGCCGAGGTGGCAGACGGCGCGCTCCGCCTCGTCGTGGACCTCGGCGGCGGCGACCGCCGCACGACGACGGCCCACATCACCGAGCGCTACACCCCGGAGGCCGTGATCGGCCGGCAGGTGGCCGTCGTGCTGGATCCGCCGGGCGCGGTCCAGGGCGAGGTCGTCGTGCTGGCGGCCGTCAGCCCCGAGTACGGCGCCGTCCTCCTGCGGCCGGATGCGGACGTTCCGGATGGGACCGCGATCGTGTAATCGGCCCCTCTCTGACGATTTCTCGTTCGGGCTCCCGTAGCCCGGGGTAGACCCCTTCCCGCTTTCCCTCATGCGCCTCGTCGCCCTCGCGCTTCTCCTCGCGCTCCCCCTCGCTACTTCCGCTCAGATCGGCGTGGACCTCACGCTCGGCCCCACGGTCTCCTGGGCCGAGGACGTCTCCGGCGTCGCGTTCGACCCGGCCACGTTCGACCCGAACGACCCCTCCACCTTCGAGCAGCAGGAGTTCAGCTTCCCGACCTCCGTCGGGTTCGAGGCTGGGCTGGGCGTGATCGTGATGCCCGGGCCGGTGGGCGTGCGCGCCGGCGTCCACTTCCTCAACACCTCCGCCGTGCTGGACGAGGACGGCAACCGGTTCAACCGCGAATCGCTGGACGCCAGCTTTATCACGTTCCAGCTGGACCTCCGCGCCGGCACCAACCTGGGCCCGCTCCACGCCTACGCCTTCGGCGGGCCGGAATTCCGCTACCTCGTGGACCTCTCCGACGAGGACGTGACCTTCGCGAGCGCACGCGAGGAGGCCGAGCTCATCAGCACCGTCGCCACGTTCGGCGCGGGGCTCACGTTCGACTTCGCCGGCACCAAGCTCGGCCCGAAGGTGAGCTACAGCCTGGACCTGACCGGCGTGGAGGGCGGCGACCTCGTGCTGGACGACGGCACCGCGGTCCGCTTCGACGAGGCGTACGACCTGGACACGCTGCTCTTCGGCCTCGTCCTCGGCGGGCGGTAGCGCCACGCGCTGGCGGCCCGTCCCGGCGACGGCGACCGCCAGCGGGCGGCCCTGGCGGCGGGGCACCGCCCACATCCCCGAGGGGCCCGCTGGGCTCTTCGTGCGGGATGCGGCGCGAGTCGTCCGTCTATCTTCGGCGCGGTTTTCCCCACCCCGCTGTGATCCGCCGCCTCGCCTCTGTTTTCGTCCTCGCCGCGCTGGCGGCCTTCCCCGGCGCTCCCTTCGCGCAGGACCGCCCGGCGCTCACCATCGAGCAGATCACGCAGGACCCCGCGACGTGGATCGGGGACTGGCCGGAGGCGCCGTACTGGACCGACCGCGGCGAGCGCGTCTACTTCACCTGGAACCCGAAGGGCCGCTTCCCGGACGACTCCCTCTTTGCCGCGGACCCCGCCGGCGGGGACCCCGCGCTCGTCTCCGCCGCCGAGCGCCGCCATCTCCCGCCCCGCTACGACGGTGTCTGGACCGAGCGGCTGGCGTACGCCCCGGACCTCGGCACGCGCGTCTTCTCCCGCGGCGGCGACCTCTACCTCTACGAGATCGGTGCGGACCGGACCACGCGCCTCACGCGCACGACGGCCCGCGAGTCCAGCCCTCGCTTCTCGCCGGACGGCCGCCGCGTGATCTACCGCGAGGGCGACCACCTCTTCTCCATGGACCTCGCGGGCGGCGGCATCCGCCAGCTCACGGACCTCCGCTCCGGCAACGAGCCGAAGGACTCCGAGCCGAGCGCGCAGGACGCCTACCTCCGCGACCAGCAGCGCCGCCTCCTCGGCGTGATCGCGCGGGGTGTGGAGCAGGACTCCCTCCGCCGGCTGGCGGGCGAGCGCGACGCGGCCGCCGCGGGCCTCCCGCCCACGCATTACATCGGTGACGAGCGGATCGGGAGCCTGTTGATCGATCCGACGGAGCGGTTCGTGGCGTTCACGCTCTCGAAGCCCTCGCGCCCCGCCACGACGAGCATGTCCGACTACGTGACGGAGAGCGGCTACGTGGAAGAGATCACCGCCCGCGCGAAGGTGGGCGCCGACCGGACCACCTCCACGCTCTACCTCCAGGACCTCGCGCGTGATACCGTCGTCACCGTCGATCTCTCGTCGCTCCCCGGCGCCTTCGCGCCCGCCGACTTCCAGCGCCAGCGGGGCGAGACCGCGGACTCCACGCGCCAGCTCTACGCCCTCGCGCCGCAGTGGAGCCCGGACGGACGCTTCGCGATCGTGGAGGTCCGCACCGTCGACAACAAGGACCGCTGGCTCGCGCGGCTGGACCCGGAGACGGGCACCCTCACGAGCCTCCACCACGACCGCGACGAGGCGTGGATCGCCGGGCCGGGGATCTCGTGGTGGGGCGGGCAGAGCGCGGGCGGCTGGCTCCCGGACGGCGAGACGTTCTGGTTCCAGTCCGAGGCCACCGGGTGGAGCCACCTCTACACCGTGCACGTCCCTTCCGGGACGGTCCGCCAGCTCACCAGTGGCGCCTACGAGGTGGAGTCCCCGCAGATCACGCGCGACGGCACCGCGTGGGTCTTCCAGTCCTCCGAGGGTGACCTCGCGCAGCGGCACGTCTACCGGATGCCGCTCCGAGGCGGGCCCGCCACGCGCCTCACCGAGGGCCGCGGCCGCCACGACTTCGCCCTCTCGCCCGACGACGCCCGGCTGGCGGTCCTCTTCAGCACGGCCACGCAGCCGCCGGAGGTGTTCGTCCGCTCCGCCATCGCGACGGACGGCCCGGCTCCGGCCACGCAGATCACGCGCTCCACCACGAGTGAGTGGCAGGCGTATCCCTGGCGCGAGGCCGAGATCGTCGGCATCCCGGCGAGCGACGGGGAGGCCGTGCCCGCTCGCATCTACCGGCCGGAAAACCCGAACGGGGCGGCCGTCTTCTTCGTCCACGGCGCGGGCTACCTCCAGAACGCCCACGCGTGGTGGAGCAGCTACTTCCGCGAGTACCAGTTCCACAACCTCCTGGCGGACGCCGGCTACCTCGTGCTGGACCTGGACTACCGCGCGAGCGCCGGCTACGGCCGCGACTGGCGCACCGCCGTCTACCGCCACATGGGCGGGCGCGATCTCCAGGACTACGTGGACGCCTCGCGATGGGTCGGCGAGGAGTTCGGCATCGAGCCCGAGCGCGTCTCCATCTACGGCGGCTCCTACGGCGGCTTCCTCACGCTGATGGCGCTGTTCACCGAGCCGGAGCACTTCGGCAGCGGCGCGGCCCTCCGCTCCGTCACGGACTGGGCGCACTACAACGACACCTACACGCGCAACATCCTCAACACGCCCACGCAGGATCCCGAGGCCTACGAGCGCTCCTCGCCCATCGAGTTCGCGGACGGGCTGGAGGACCCGCTTCTCATGACGCACGGGCTGGTGGACGACAACGTGCAGCCGCAGGACATCTTCCGCCTGAGCCAGCGGCTCATCGAGCTGGGCAAGCGCGACTGGGAGCTGGCCCTCGCGCCCGTGGAGCCGCACGGCTACCGCGAGCCGACTTCATGGGCGGACAAGCTCCACCGCATCTACGACCTCATCCGGCACACCGTCGGCCCGGAGCGCGGCGGCGACGAGACGGAGGGCTAGGCTCTGTCCGGCGACTCCAGATCGGCCTACACGCGGCCCCGGAGCCGTC
>DUBD01000275.1 GCA_012960515.1 Bacteroidota bacterium
CGCCCGCGACGCTCACCCGGCGCTCGTCGCCGGGCACGAGCGTGAGGTCCGCGAGGTCCCGGACGTACCGTCCCGTGGCGTCCGCCAGCCGGACGCGGTACCTCGCCGGCACGTCCGCGACGATCCGCAGCGCGGTCCGCTCGCGGAAGGGGTTCGCGCCCGCCAGCACGAGCACCGGCGCGCCAGCCGGCGCGGGCACCGGACCAACCCGGGCGGCGCACGCGCCCGCCAGTTCCCACCCCAGGTCCGCGAGCATCGCGCACGTCTGGAGGTCCGGGGCGGTGATCCGCTCGCCTCGCGCGAGGAACGGCGTCATGAGCCCGTCTGGCACCGCGTCTTCGTCCACGTGGTCGTACGAGCCGCCGGGCGACCACTCGGGGGGCGTGTAGAGCGGGATGCTCTCCCCGAGCGACTGGCGGACGGACCAGCCGTCGAACGCCGCGGCCGTGGTGAGGGCGCCCGCCAGCCGGGCGGAGGGTCTGGGGTACACGAGCGGATCGAGCAGCCGCCCGTCCGCCCCGGCCGTGAACCGGTCGTAGACGAGCGGATCGCGCCCCTGCCCCGGCCCTTCCACGCGGCCGACGCCGTCCTCCACGGCCAGCGCGCCGAGGATGCCCAGCCCGTGCCCGATCTCGTGCAGGGCGACCGTCGCGAAATCGTAGCGGCCCGGCGGCGGCGGCTTGGACGGGTCGAAGTGCCAGTCCGGGAACGACCGGTTGAAGACGGCCTCGATGTCCGGCGTGCCTCGCGCGAGGTCGCGGCCGGCGAGGGCGTCCGCCAGCGCGAAGGGGTACCACGTCGCCGGTGCGAGCGCGGGATCGGCGTCCCGCGTCGCACGGGGGCCTGCGGACGCGAGGCGCGTCGGTGGCTGGGACTCCCAGCGGGCCTCCACCCGGATGGGCACGGAGCTCGCGATGTGGCAGGCCCAGACGTCGAGCGCGGCGTCCAGCGCGCGGCGGGCCTCGGCGGGGAGATCCGGCGCGTCCACCTCGAACGTCGCCGTCGGCTGGCGGCACGGCGTGAAGGCCCCGCCGCCCGACTTGGAGGCGAGGCCGGGGCCGAGGGCGTCCAGCGTGCAGACGTGAGGAGGCCCGGCCGTTTGCGCGGCGCTCGGGCCCACCGCCATCCCGGCGACGAGAACCCACGCGAGGAGACGGAGCCGGGGCTGCATCCTCAGACGTTACGTCCCGCGCACCGCCGGCGCTGTCGGATCAGCGAACGCGGACGACCGAGGCGAGCGAGCGATCCTCGCCGGTCTCGGCGACGACGGTGTAGACGCCCGGCGCGAGGTCGCCCGCGATGCGCAACGTGACGGTCCCGGAGGCCGCGCCGTCGTGGAGCACGTCCACCTCGCGGCCGAGGGCGTCGAGCAGCGTCGCGCGGAGGGGTTGCGGCTCCCCGAGGCGGACGCGGAACGCCGTGGCCGACCGGAAGGGGTTCGGCCCAGCGGCTTCGAGCGCCAGCCCCGTAGTGGCTACCGGCCCGTCCTCGTCGTCCACGACGAGAGCGGCGCACGCCGGCCCCAGTTCCCAGCCGATATCGCGGAAGAGCGCGCACGTCAGCGGCCCCGGGTCCTGGAACGACTCCCCGGAGGCGAGCTGCGGGGTCATGAGCGCGTTCACGTCCCCCGCCGGGATCTCCCCCTCGTCCCAGTGCGAGAAGGATGAGCCGGCCTCCCACTGCGCGGGCGCCCAGATCGGCGGCCGTTCGTCTCCGTAGACCGCGAAGGAGGCGGGCGCATCCAGGAACAGGTCCTGGCTGCGGAGGAGCATGCCGAGCGCCGTGGACGGGTTCGGGTAGAGGG
>DUBD01000276.1:0-3850 GCA_012960515.1 Bacteroidota bacterium
GAGGTGGCCGGTGAACACCGCGTCCGGGAGGAGGGCCTCCATCGCCTCGCGCTCCGGCCCGGAGCCGACGATGAGCCCGCGCACCCGCGTCCCCTCGCGCGAGAGCCGGTTGACGACCTCCGCGTACACGTCGATGCTCTTTTCCTTGACCAGCCGCGAGACGAACGTGACCACCACGTCGTCGTCCGCGAAGCCCCGCTGGCGGCGCCAGTCGAGCGAGCGGGCCTCCGGACGGAAGCGGTCCGTCTCCACGCCACGCGGCCACAACTCCAGCGGCGCGGTGATCCCGTTCTCGCGGAGGACCTCCGCCATGCTGGGCGTCGGGACGAAGACCTCCGCCACGCGGTTGTAGAACCGCCGGCCGAGCCGCCAGAGCAGCGGCTCCAGCGCGCCCGCGTAGTAGTAGTCCAGGTACGACGGGAAGTGCGTGTGGTAGGACGAGACCACCGGCAGCCCCTGCTCCTCCGCCCACCGCAGCGCCGCGAAGCCCAGCCGGTCCGGCGTCGCGATGTGCACGAGGTCCGGGCGGAAGTGCGCCACGCGCCACTTGATCTCGTCCGGGAAACCCGTCGTGAACTGGTACTCCGGCCGGGTCGGGATGGAGACGCTGGGGACGGCGAGGAGCGTCCCGGCGTGCTCCATCGGCGGGTCCTCCACCGTCGGGCCGACGACCAGCACCTCGTGCCCGTCGGCGAGGAGGTAGCGCACCAGCCGGTTGAGCGTTCGCGAGACGCCGTCTTCGACGTGGTGGTAGTTGCCCGTAAACAGGGCGATACGGAGGGGGCCGTCGGCGGGCACAGGCACGGGGCGGGGCTGAGAGGAGAACGTACCACGGCGTCCGCGAGGGGTTCGCGCAGACAGCGCGAGCAAACCCGGAGCCCACGCCTGCAGAACCCGGCCGCCAGCGCGCCGGCTGTTTGCTATGACTCTTTGCGTTAGGATGTTGAGGCTGTCCCTGTGAGTCTGGTATCGCCCGGAATGAGGGTTGGGTCTAGATCGTTTGTTAACAGCACGTAAAGGAAGAGGTCGGCAGCAGGAGTTCTGGAAGCGCTTCGCGGATTCGGGCGGAGATCAGGATTTGTGGCTTGGCATCGGGCGGTTTGCTGATATCGTGCGTCCGGGGGCGTCTGTCCCCACTCCCTCCCCCTTCCCCTGTCTATGACTCTCTTCTACCGTTTCGCCCTCGGGCTCGCGATGGTGGCGCTCGCGCTTCCCGCCTCTGCCCAGACGACGCAGACGTACTGCTCGGGCACGCCCGTCATGATCCCTGCCAGCGGGGCCACGTCCGGTGCGCCGGATCCCTACCCCACCACCATCACGGTCTCCGGGCTGGCGGGCGCCATCACCGACGTGGACGTTTCCATCGCGGGCCTCAGCCACTCGAACCCGGGCGACCTCGACGTGTTCGTGGAGGCCCCGAACGCGGACAACGTCTGGCTCTTCTCGGACCAGGCCAACGGCACGCCCGCTACGGACGTGGACGTCGTGTTCGACGATCAGACGCCGGGCCAGCCGCCCATCCCGTTCAGCGGCCCGCTGACCTCCGGCTCCTACATCCCGGCCAACGTCGGTAGCACGTCGGACGCCTTCGATGCGCCGGCGCCGACCCCCTCGGGCAGCGTCCGCCTCTCGGACTTCAACGGCGACGACCCCAACGGCACGTGGACGCTCTGGAGCGACGACGACGCCACCAACAACACCGGCGAGTACGACGAGTGGTGCGTGATCATCACCACCGACGCGTCGCCCAACACGGACCCGACGAGCGACACCGTCACGGACGGCGCTTCGTTCGACGTGGAGATCGGCAGCACCTACTCCGCGACGTACGCCTTCTCGGACGCCGACGGCGACGACACGGTGACGGTCACCACCTCGGACCTCCCGGCCGGCTTCTCCGCCAGCCCGACGGACGGCAACCCGGCAACGGTCGAGGTCGCCTTCACGCCGGAGGTCGCGCAGGCCAACCAGAGCTACACCGTCACCTTCACGGCGACGGACGGCAACGGCGGCTCCACGGCTGTGGACGTCACCTACAACGTGGGCGATGCCCCGGTGGTGGGCACGTGCGCCTACTCCTTCGAGGCGGCCAACGGGTCCTCGCTCGCCGTAGACCCGGAGGGCGGGCAGCTCCGTTTCACGTTCTCGCTGGACAACAGCACGAGCAGCTCCGCCGCCGACGTGGACCTCTGGGCTCGCGTCGAGACGGGTGAGGGCACGACGGTCTTCACGCGTGCGCCCCGCCCGCTGGCGGTGCCCGCCGAGGGTCGGTTCAAGGCGGGCTACAACCAGCGCGTCCCCGCCTCCATCCCGGACGGCGCGTACACCTACACCCTCTACGTGGGCGACTACAACGAGGAGGACCCGATGGAGTCCGAGGTGTGTGGCTCCCGGGCCTTCCAGGTCACGAAGGGCACGCCGGACGCCGCGAAGGCCGGTGCGCCGCTCGTCGCCAGCGACTGGGCCTCGGTAGAGATCGTGAACGCGGAGGTGACGAGCGCAGCGCTCACCCTCGGGGAAGACGCGGTCCGCGTGGGCCCGAACCCCGTGCGCGGCGCCGCCACGTTCGCCTTCACCCTCGCCGCTGACGCCGAGGTGAGCCTCGTGCTCTACGACGTGCAGGGCCGCGAGGTCGCCACCGTCACCCGCGGTGCGATGCAGGCCGGCGCGCACACGGTCGCGCTCCGCGAGGCCCCCGCTCCGGGCGTCTACGTGTGGCAGCTCCGTGCCGGCGAGCGCGTCGAGACGGGCCGCCTGACGGTGATCCGCTAACGCCACCCGCGCCCCCGCGCAGACCGACGCCCTCGCTGGGAGACCGGCGGGGGCGTCGTCGTGTCCGTCCCGCTGGCGGGGGCGATGGGCGTGATCCCGCCGGCGGGCGTCCGGCGCACGGAGGAGAGCACCAACCCCCTCCGGTCATGCGCTTCCTCCTGCTGATCCTCGCCGCCAGCCTGGCGGTTCCGGCCTCTGCCACCCCCACGTCGTCCCGCACCGGGTGCGAGTGGACCGTCACCGGGAAGGTCCGCGTCAACCACGCCATGCCTGAGCTGGAAGAGGCCATCGGCGAGTTCTCGGACCTCTCGGGCATCAAGGTCAAGGTCTCTGCCCAACTCCGGACGTTCCTCGGCTGGCCCGGGGTCTACGACAAGTGGGCTGAGACCATGACCAACAGCCGCGGGGAGTTCACCATCCGCCACACGCCCGCGCTCAGCTCGTGCGACGGCACGCGGCGCTTCCGCGTGAAGGTCAAGTTCCAGAGCGACGATCTCGAACTCCGCCACGCCACCTCCACCTCGTCCACGACGAAGGCGAAATGGTACACGATCGTGGACCAGGGCGAGAACAACGCCCAGACGGACCACACCGTGGACGTCGGCACGAAGACGTTCGACTGGCAGCACGCGAACGACCTCGGCGAGATGGAGGCGCGAGGCCACGCCGAAATGTGGGTCGTCTACTCCGCTCTGCTCGACAAGCTGGCGGAGTACGGCTCGGGCTACGAGTTCACCGAGCAGCTCAAGGTCAAGTTTCCCCACAACAGCTGGCTCGCCGGAGACGGCGCCGAGGCGAGCTACGCCAACCCCATCACCAACATCGCGTACATCTTCCGCGCGAACGACTGCCCGGAGAACCGCCTGATCCCCGCCGACGGAGCCTGTGAGAGCCACCTCACGGTCAACACGCTGCTCCACGAGGCGATGCACGTCTGGGCCTACCAGCACTCCACAGGCGAAGACGACCTCGCGTTGAACCTCCTCACGTCCGGCTCCACGCACTGCTTCGAGCCCTCCCACATCGCCTTCCACGAGGGGTTCGCGGAGTTCGCCGCGGAGCGCTTGGGCAAGATCCT
>DUBD01000276.1:3862-10473 GCA_012960515.1 Bacteroidota bacterium
GGGATTGAGGCGCCGCTGCCCGTTACGCGCGACGCGATGCTGAACGGGTTCTCCTGTGAGGGCACCGTGCAGCAGCTCACAAGCTCCGGCCAGGTGGAGACGCACGACTACGGCTGGATCACGTCCTTCCGCACGATGATCAAGGGGGGGCTCCACAACTGGAGCTACGCCAACGGCAACCCGGGCACGTGCTTCCAGCGCGGCGGCAACGACTGCGACAACCCGACGCGGAACGAGATCGTCGAGGCGGACGGAATCATCCAAATCGGATCGTGCAGCTCGCCGCGCATCGTGTTCAAGGACGTGCTGACCACGTTCATGGCGCACCCGGCCGACGGCTACCCCAACGCGCTCCGGACCTCGGACATGAACCTGGACGACTTCGTGGAACGCCTGACCGACATCCACGACCTCGGAGACGACACGCGCGACGGCCTCCTCGCGCTCATGGACCCGCAGTCCGACGAGCAGCCGCGCGATCTCTTCTGCGCCGCCGCGCCGCGCTTGGAGACCGCACCGCCTCGGGTTCAGACGCAGCCTCGCCGTCGCACCTTCGGCGGGAACTAGCCGGCGCCCGCCCCGCTGGCGGTACCTCTAGACGACAGCCGCCAGCGGGACGCTAGGCTGCGACGAGCGCCGACTCTTCGGGCTCCGCTCGCCGCCGGACGAGCACGAGGCTCACGCCGACGATCATCGCGAGCGGAAGCGCAATCCCGAGCATGGCCCCCGCCCATCCGGTGGGCTCGATAAGCGCGGCGCCATCGGCCGGGACGAGCCACGCGGCGCCGAGCGGGCCGGTGGAAAAGACGATCTGCGTCGTCGCGTTCCAGCCCAGGTGCAGCCCGAAGGGCAGCGCGACGGACCCTGTCTTGGCGAACGCCAGGGCCAGCATCAGCCCGAACGCGCCGGTGTAGAGGAACACGAAGCTCATCATTACGGGGCTCCCGAACACGCCGTAGGAGAACCAGTGGTAGACGCCGAACGCGGCGGCGTCGAGCAGGACGGCGCGGCGCGTGCCGAGAAAGCGGACGCCTTGATAGAGCAGGTAGCCGCGAAACAGAAGCTCCTCGAACAGCACGGAGTTGACGTTGAACCGCGCGAGCTCCAGTCCGAGCGCGAGACTGAACGCCGGGTTGACCTGCCACGCCGTCCCCGTGACCCACGCGCCGCCGAGTTGCTGGAGTGCCACCACCGCGGCCGCCAGCCCGAGACCCGCCGCGAACTGGCGGAGCCTCGCGAGGGGCGCGTCGAAGCCGATCTCGCGGAGTCCTTTTCCTTCGAGGCGGAGCAGGCCCCACGAAAGGGCGACGAGCAACGGACCGATCACGAGCGCACGAGAGGTGAGCCCGGGGCTACGCGACGCGCGGGTCCCGGTTACGCCCCGCTCGGCTGGCGGTGGCGGTCAACGGGCGCGAGGCGTCAGTCCAGGATCTCGCGGAGGAAGCGGCCGGTGTGACTCTCGTCCACCTTCGCCACGTCCTCCGGCGTGCCCTCCGCCACGACGAACCCGCCGCGCCGCCCGCCCTCCGGACCGATGTCGATCAGCCAGTCCGCGGCCTTGATCACGTCCAGGTTGTGCTCGATCAGCACGACCGAGTGGCCGGCTTCCACGAGCGCGTTGAACGCCGCGAGCAGCTTCGCGATGTCGTCGAAGTGGAGGCCCGTCGTGGGCTCGTCGAAGAGGTAGAGCGTGTGGCCGCTGTGGCGCTTGCCGAGGTGCGCCGCCAGCTTGACGCGCTGCGCCTCGCCGCCGGAGAGCGTGTTCGCGGGCTGGCCGAGCGTGAGGTAGCCGAGCCCCACCTCCTGCAGCACCCGCAGCTTCTTCTCGATCCGCTTCTGGCCCGCGAAAAAGTCCACGGCCTCGTCCACGGTCATGTCCAGGATGTCCGCTACGTTCTTGCCCTTGTAGCGGATCTCCAGCACGTCCTGCTTGAACCGCTTGCCGTGGCACGCCTCGCACTCCAGGTAGAGGTCCGCGAGGAACTGCATCTCCACCTGCACCACGCCGTCGCCCTGGCAGACCTCGCAGCGGCCGCCGGGCACGTTGAACGAGAACGTACCGGCGCGGTAGCCGCGGACCTTCGCCTGGTGCGTGCTCGCGAGGAGGTCGCGGATGGCGTCGAACGCTTTGACGTACGTGACGGGGTTGCTCCGCGGCGACTTCCCGATGGCGGACTGGTCGATCATCTCCACGCTGTCCACGAGCGGCGCGCCCTCGATGGCATCGTGCGCGCCCACGCCCTGCGTCTCGGCGCCCTTGAGCCGCGCGAGGCCGGAGTAGAGCGTGTCGTGCACGAGCGTGCTCTTGCCACTTCCCGAGACGCCCGTCACGACCGTGATCATGTCCAGCGGGAAGGCCACGTCCAGCCGTTTGAGGTTGTGCTCCCGCGCCCCGCGCACGACCAACTGGCGCTCGGGATCGACGGGGCGACGGGTCTCCGGGACGGGGATGGACTTGCGGCCCGAGAGGTACGCGCCGGTGAGCGATTCGTCGTCCGCGAGGGCTTCCTCGAAGGTGCCCTGGAACATGACGTGCCCGCCGTGGACGCCCGAGCCCGGCCCGATGTCGATGAGTTGGTCCGCGCGGCGCATCATCTGCTCGTCGTGCTCCACCACGAGAACCGTGTTGCCGATGTCGCGCAGGCCCTCCAGAATCGCGATGAGGCGGTCGTTGTCGCGCGGGTGCAGCCCGATCGTCGGCTCGTCCAGCACGTACAGGCTGCCCACGAGGCTGGAGCCCAGGCTCGTCGCGAGGTTGATCCGCTGCGTCTCGCCGCCGCTCAGCGTCATCGCCAGCCGGTCGAGCGAGAGGTAGTCCAGGCCCACCTCCACGAGGTAGCGGAGCCGCTTCTGCACCTCGTCCAGCACGCGCCCCGCCACGGCCCGCTGGTGCTCCGTGAGCACGAGCCCGTCGAAGAAGACCTGGGCGTCGGCGGTGGTCAGTTCGCTGGCTTCGCCGATGTGAAGCCACTCGGTCGCGCCCTCCTCGGCGGTGGAGCCGAGCGCGGGCCCCTCCACCTTGACGTTGAGCGCGGCCGGGCGGAGGCGGTAGCCGTCGCACTCCGGGCAGCGGGTGTAGCCGCGGAAGCGGGCGGCGTAGATGCGGTAGTGCATCTTGTAGCTCTTCCGCTCCAGGAAGCGGAAGAACCCCGTCACGCCGATGTAGTCGCCCTGGCCGTTCCAGACGAGATCCTTGTGGGCCTGAGGCAGCAATTGGTACGGCAGGTCCAGGTCGATCTGCTCTTTCCGCGCCAGGCGGACGAGCTCTCTCTGGTGCTTGCTCCACTGCTCCGTGCGGAACGGCGCGACGGCCCCCTGGCGGAGCGTGAGGTCGGGGTTGGGGATGACCAGTTCGGGGTCCACGCCCGGCACCCGGCCAAACCCCTGACACGTGGGACACGCCCCCAGCGGGGAGTTGAACGAGAACAGCTGCGGCGAGGGCTCCTCGAACACCTGCCCGTCGCGCTCGAACAGGGCGGAGAACTCCAGGCGCTCGCCCGGCCCTTCACGCGGGACCGTGATGACGACGGCCCGCTCGTCGCCTTCGCGGAACGCCTGTTCCACGCTGTCCGCGATCCGGTTGGTGGTGCTCTCCTCGCCCGCGCGGACCGCCAGCCGGTCCACGAGCACGAGCAGCCGCGAGACCGCGGTCTTGACGCTCTCCGGCTCGGTCTCGGTCAGGTCGAGGATCTCCGGGCGCTCGCCCTTCGCGGCCTGCTTCTGCGTGGGCAGCGCGATGAGGCGGGCGAAGCCTCGGGCGCGGAGCGCCGCCAGCTCCTGGGCTTTCTTCGTGCCCTTGTGGTTGGGGACGGGGAAGCCGAGGTAGAACCGCGTGCCATCGGCCAGCCCGTTCTGTAGCTCCTCCGCGACGCTCCGCGGGCTGTCCTTCGTGACCGGCTCGCCGCTGACGGGCGAGAACGTGGTCCCGATCCGCGCGAAGAGCAGCCGGAGGTAGTCGTAGACCTCGGTCTGTGTGGCGACGGTGGAGCGCGGGTTCTTGGTCCCGTTGTGCTGTTCGATGGCGATGGCCGGCGAGAGCCCCGTGATGAGCTCCACGTCCGGCTTGTCCATCCGGTCGAGGAACTGGCGGGCGTAGGCGGAGAGGCTCTCCACGTAGCGGCGCTGCCCCTCGGCGTAGATCGTGTCGAACACGAGCGAGGACTTCCCGGACCCGCTCGGCCCGGTGACCACGACGAGGCTCTTCTTCGGGATCGTGAGGTCGAAGCCCTTGAGGTTGTGCTGGCGGGCGCCCTTGACCACGAGGTCGCGGCCGGTGAACCGCTTCTCCGCGCCGGTCGCGCTGCCGTTGGAGGTCGCCGTCTTCTTTCGCTTGGGGGCCGGTTTCGTCTTCGCCATCGGGGGTC
Organism: Bacteroidota bacterium; assembly: GCA_012960515.1. Lineage (GTDB taxonomy): Bacteria > Bacteroidota > Rhodothermia > Rhodothermales > Rubricoccaceae > Rubricoccus. The sequence goes on from DUBD01000276.1 coordinate 8,227, forward strand.
CTGGGGTCCGGGCTGGCGGGGCCTCCCGCCAGGGAGTCGCGAACGCGCGCGAAGCGGCGAAGATGCCGCGTGCGTGTGAAAGCGGAGTGTCACCCCCTCTCCCCCGCGTCCCGCCGCATGGGGGGCACGTCGTCAATGCGTGGTGATGGAAAGCGGTCCCGCCCCGCGCTGGCGGATCGCGTCGGATGCGGTGGGCGTGTCACCGCCATGCCCCTCGCCGCCGACCTCCTCGCGCCGCTCGCGCCCTGGCCCCGGTTCGCCGTGGTCGTGGGCGTCGCGCTCCTCGTGGCCCTGCTGATCCACGCGGCCCTCTGGCTCGTGCTCGACGGGCTCCGCCAGCGGGCGCCGCACAAGTTGCCGCTCCGGGGGCATCTGGTGACGCGGCTGCGCCGTCCGGTACGGTGGGCGCTCGTGCTCGGCGCGCTGGGCGCGGTGGTGGCAGAGGTGCCGGATTCGGTCCCCGAGGGCGGCCGGGCGCTGATCCGTACGGTGCTGTACCTCGCGCTGGTGGTGACCATCGCGTGGGCAGGCATCGCGCTCGTCGGGGCGGTCCGGCGGGCGACGCGCGACCGTCTGGACCTGGGCAAAGAGGACAACCTCCGCGAGCGGCGGATCCTGACGCAGGTGGGCCTGCTCTACCGCGTGCTCAACGTGGGCATCGTGATCGTGGCGGCGGCGGTGCTGCTCCACTTCGAGCCGTTCCGGCGCATCGGCGCGGGGCTGCTGGCGAGCGCCGGCATCGCGGGCATCGTGATCGGCTTCGCGGCGCAGAAGGTGCTCGGCAACCTCCTCGCGGGGATTCAGATCGCCATCACGCAGCCCATCCGCGTGGACGACGTGGTAGTGGTGGAGGGCGAGTGGGGCAAGATCGAGGACATCACGCTGACGTACGTGATCGTGCGGATCTGGGACCTCCGGCGGCTGGTGCTGCCCATCTCGTACTTCATCGAGCAGCCGTTCCAGAACTGGACCCGGCAGTCGGCCCGCGTGATCGGGACGGCGTACGTGCGGACGGACTACACCGTGCCGGTGGGGGAGGTGCGGGCGGCACTGGAGCGGATCGTGACGGGCTCCCCCTACTGGGACGGCGACGCCTGGCGGCTCCACGTGACGGACCTCGGCGGCGAGACGGTGGAGATGCGCGCGATGATGACGAGCGCGAACGCGGACCACGCGTGGGAGCTTCGCTGCGAGGTGCGCGAGGCGCTGCTCGAATGGCTCCGCCAGTCGCACCCGGAGGCGCTGCCGCGGACGCGGATCGAGGTTTCGCGGTGGGCAGAGACAGGCGATGGTCAGAAAAATGAGGCTGGAAACGCTTTTATGTGAAGGAGTGGTTGGAGCGGGGGGGCGGGTGCCCTACCTAGTAGGGGCGGCGGTCTACCTCTAACCCTTCCAACCCCTTAGCCTATGCGTTTCGTTGCCACCCTCCTCTGCATCGCTGTCGCTGCCTCGTACGCCCCGCCCGCTGCGGCGCAGGCCTACGCTTCCACGGACACTCCCCTCGTCGTCGCCGATGGCGCGGTCGGCGGAACGGTGTGCGGAGATCCCGGGACGCCGACCGTCAGCACCATCACCGTACCCGCTGGCGGCGGCACCATTGCGGACCTCAACGTCATCGTGAACATCGCCGCGACGTGGGTCGGGGACGTCACCGCCACGCTCTCCAACGGCACGCACACGGCTGTGCTGATTGACCGCCCTGGCGCGACCACCCCGGATGCGTGCGGCGACAGCTCCAACGACTACCCCTCCATCGTCATCGACGACGAGGGAACGGACGGGACCGTGGAGGACGCCCCCACGTCCGCGCCGACGACCTCCGACATCGCGTACACGGAGGGCGGAAGCTATACGCCCAATGAACCCCTGAGCGTGTTCGACGGCGACCCGCTGGAGGGCACGTGGACGCTCACCGTCACCGATGGCGGCGAGGGCGACGACACATCGCTCCTGAGTTGGCAGCTCCTCTTCAACGACTCCCCGCCCGTCGCGGCGGAGCCGGTGCCGCTGCCCCAGGGCTACGCGTTCGAACTGGACGGCCCGAACCCGCTCGTAGAGGCGACCCGCTTCGAACTCCGTGTCGGGGAGACGGAGCCTGTGCGTGTGGCGGTGTACGACGTGCGCGGCCGGGAGGTCGCCCTCCTCCACGACGGGCCCGTGGCGGCGGACTCGCCTATCGCTGTGCCGTTCGCACGGGAGGCGCTCCAGGCCGGGACGTACCTCGTCCGTGCGGAAGGCGCCAGCTTC
>DUBD01000277.1 GCA_012960515.1 Bacteroidota bacterium
GCTGCTCTTCGTGCTGCAGTTCGGCGTGGGAGCGGCCGTCGGCGCGGGCGTGGGGTGGGCGGCGGTGTGGGTCGTCGACCGAGTGAACCTGGACGCGGCGGGGCTCTACCCCGTCCTCGCGACGGCGTTCGGGCTGCTCGCGTTCGGGCTGGCGGCCGTGCTGGGCGGGAGCGGGTTCCTCGCGGTCTACCTCGCCGGGATCGTGCTCGGCAACAGCCCGCTCGTCTTCCGCCGCGGCATCTTCCTCTTCCACGACGCCATCGCGTGGCTCGCGCAGATCGCGCTGTTCGTGCTCCTGGGGCTGCTGAGCTTCCCGAGCCGTCTCCTGGCCGTGGCCGGGCCGGCGCTCGCCGTGGCCGCCGTGCTCATCCTCATCGCGAGGCCGCTGAGCGTGGCGCTCTCGCTCTTCCCCTTCCGCTTCCCGCTCCGCGAATCCGCGTTCGTCACGTGGGTAGGGCTCAAAGGCGCCGTCCCGATCACGCTCGCCACGTTCCCGCTCCTCGCGGGCATCGAGGGCGCCTCGGCCCTGTTCGACGTCGTGTTCTTCGTCGTGCTCGTCTCCGCGATCTCGCAGGGGTGGTCGCTGCCCGTCGTGGCGCGATGGCTCGGGATCGGCGCGTCGGCGGGGCCGGAGCCGCCCGTGACGGTGGAGCTGCACGCCCTCCGGCACGTGGACGGAGACGTGGTGGACTACACCGTGGCGCCCTCGTCGCGGGTTGCCGGGCAGGCCCTCCGGGGGCTCACCTTCCCAGACGGCGTAGCCGTGACGCTGGTCGCGCGCGGGGATGCGGTCGTGGTGCCGCGCGGCGGCACGCTGCTGCGCCCCGGCGACCACGTGTTCGTGGCCGTGCAGACGGCGCTGAAGCCGCTCGTGGACCGCCTCTTCGACCCCGACGCCCAGACGCCGCCGCTGGCGGACGGCCTCGCGCTGGCGTTCCCCGCCGAGGCCACGCTCGGGCAACTGCACCGCTTCTTCGGCCTCCCCGCCCCCACGTGGTCCACGACGCCGCTCCAGGACCTCGTGGCGGAGGGTCCCGCTCGCCTCGGACCCTTCGTGGTCTCGCCGGACGACGACCCCGAGTTGGTCCGGCTCGTCCACGAGCCACAGAACGAGCCGGCTGAACCGGAACCGACCGAGCCGGAACCGACCGAGCCGGAACCGACCGAGCCGGAACCGACCGCCCCCCCCTCGCCCGCACCGGAGCCGCCAGCCGACGGCGCGGACCGCCCCGACGACGCGGCGTAGCCCCGTCCGAACTCTTCGTGCAGCCTCGCGAAGCCGTGCAGAACCGCCAGGCCGCGCCCTACGTTCTGCGCGCTCCGATGCTCTGCTCCCGCGCCCTCCTGCTCGTCCTCGCCCTGCTGGCGGCCGTCCCGGCCGCTGGCGGCGTGGCCTTGGCCGGCGAGACGCCGCGGCTCTCCGAGCACGGAACGCCCTCCGCGCCGACGCTCCCCCTCACGGGGTCGCGGCAGGACGCGACGCCGGGCGCGGTCCTTCCGGTCCCGATGCGGATCGCGGAGGCGGAGCCCCGGCAACTCGCTGGCCCCTCGCCCCGCGCCGAGGACCGCGCTCCGGTCCCACCGCATGCCGCGCAGGCGCAGGGCACCTCGCGCCAGCCCCCACCAGCCACGACCGGAGCCGAGCGCTGCCGGCTGAACTGCGTCTACCGGCTCTGAGAGGACAGGAACGGTCCGCGTGAGCGGACTTCGGGCCTCGCGCCCGCTTCGTCTGCGTCTGCGCCCCACCGCGCGGAGGCAGCCCTCTGGT
>DUBD01000278.1 GCA_012960515.1 Bacteroidota bacterium
TGGCACCCGCCTCAACACCCGCTCGGTGCGCGGCCGAGTCAACGGCTACCTTCGGGCAGCGGGCCTCAAGCGACCGGGCATCAGCCCCCACTCGCTGACACACACGGCGCCCCTGATCTGGCTCAACGATGGCATGGACCTGGACGAGGTCCGCCGCCGCCTCCGCCACGGCACGCTCGAGACGACGATGATTTCGTTCAGGAAACAGGGCCTGCTCAAGCGACCGCCCTCAGCGGACGATACCCCCCGCTGAACCGTTTCCTCCCACGCGCCCCCACCACCCGTGCGCACGTTTTCCTTCGCCCTCGTCACCGCCCTCGCTCTGGGCGGGTGCGACGTGTTTGAGTCCATCGAGAGCCCAGACCCGGTCGCGATCCCCATCACGGCGGTCCGCATCGCGGACCTCCCGGAGCGCCCCAATCGGACCACGGAATGGGACGACGACGGCACCGGCCCCGATATTTTCGTCGAGGTCCAGAACACCAGCGGCGCGAGCATCGGCCGCAGCGAGATCGTCCCGGACGTGGACGTGACCTCCCCGTTCACGATCAAGCTGCCGAGCGACCTCGTGACCAGGGACGACGCCGCGAGCCTCTACGTCGTCGCCTACGATGACGACGGCAACCGCCTGACCGCCACCCGGCTCGGTGGCAGCGAGGCGTTCACGGTCCGCCAGCTGGCGGCCGCGAGCGACAGCCTCCTCCTCGTGGACGGCCGCAGCGAGAACGGGCGGGAGACCACCTACTCGGTGCTGCTCTAACCCCCTGCCGTAGAACAGCCGCGCCGCCGTGACCGAGGCCACGGCGGCGCAACAGAGGGGCGAAGCAGACGGGCGGTGCTCTAGAAGGGCCGTGCCGAGAGAGGACGGGACACTCCCGTACCTGAAACGTCGGGCGCAGCGGGCGCGAACGCAAATCACTGTCCCAGTACGATTCGCGCCCGTCCTGTTGCGCGGCAACGAGTTACGGATGGCAAGCGTTTGCCAACCGACACTCGGATGCGTGTCCGTCCTACACCCCCGCGAGGGCCTCCCCTCGCGCACGATCGGTCGCGAGGGGAGGCCGGGGGCGCGGCTTAGTAGACGCTCACGAGCGTGAACGCCTCCACGGCGAGTGACGCGCTGGACCCGAAGGCGCTTTCCGCGCCCGCTTCCACCGCGGCGTAGAACGTGCCGAGCGCCGTGGCGACGGCACGGCCCGTGGTGGCGAGCGTGAGAGCTGCATCGAACGCGGTGCGGGCCGAGGCGGAGGCCTGGGCGGCCGCGTTCAGCTGCGCGGCGCTGGCGCCCGTCTCGGCGCTGATCTCCGCGTGGACCGTGGCCGCGTACTCCGCTTCCGCAGCGGTCATCGCGGACTCCGTCGCGGCGGCCTCGAGGCTGGAGACGAGCTCGGCACGAGCGTCCGCCAGCGCCTGGATACGCGCGGACGACGCGCCTTCTGCTTCGAAGGCGGCTTCCACGGCGAGGCCGGTCGCCTGCGCCGCGGCGATGCGCGCCCGGCGGCGGACCGCCACCTGCGTGCGCGACGAGAAGCTGCGGGAGAACCGCGCGATAGCCTTCGCACGTGCCGCTGCCACGCGAGCGCGAGCGCGTGCCCGCGCGTGGCACCTCGCGGTCGCGGCCACGCGCGCGGCTACCCACTCGGGTCCAGGTGCCGCTTCCTCCAGCTCGTCGCTGTCCCATCCATACGCCAAAGTGGAGGATGAACGCGCGGCGGGACAGGACAGAAGGACACAAGACAAACAAGCAGCCCGCACGTCGC
>DUBD01000279.1 GCA_012960515.1 Bacteroidota bacterium
CAAATCCGGCGTGATGTTGCCGAGGTGCAGCGCGCTCACGAGCACCTGCCGCTCCTTCATCATCGCGAGTTCCTCCTCGCGTGGCGGGAACACCTTGACCACGAGGTCAGACTCGCCGAAGACCTGCCCGGCGCCCTCCACGACCTCCGCGCCGGCCTCGGCATAGTCGTGGTCGCTGAACTGGGCTGCCTCCCCCGCGCCGGACTCAATTCGAACCTCGTGCCCCGCGCCCGTCAGCAGCGCGACGGCGTACGGCGCCAGCGCGACGCGCCGCTCGCAGTTGGGCTCCTCGCTGGGCACGCCGATGCGGAGCCGGCGCTTCGCCTCGGAGACCTCGCGTTCCTTTTCGAGGGGGAGCAGCCCGACCTCGGCCTGCAGACCTTGGATCGACGGGATTTCCATGCGCCGGGGGACGGGATCGGACTCTGGGGAAGGGACCGGAAAGTACGCCCGGCAGGGCGCCGCGCCCGCCCTGGGCCACGGGCGAAGCCCCGCCGCCGCGCGCTGGCGGAGCCGCCGAGCACCGCTGCCCCTTCAGCTTCGCCAGGGCGTGGAGCGGGGCGAGAGCGCTAGCCCACGCCGCGACCCTTCCAACGCACGCGCCCCGTCGCGTGGACGCGGGCGGAGTCCAGTTGAAGCAGCGCGCCGAGGAAGAGCGGGAGCGGGCCCGTGGCCGTCACCGCGAGCGGGAGCCCCTGCGAACGGTCGATGACGGCCTTGATGGCCCAGGTCGTCGCGAGGAGCGAGAGCGCCGCGAGGGGCGCGACGACCCACACGAGGGTGTAGAGCGCGAAGAACGCCGCGAAGCCGCCCCACGTCCCGCCGCCGCCGAGGAGGAACGCGTTCTTCTGGAACCCCCGCCACGCCTCCCCAAGCGACCCGTACATCTCGACGGAGACCTCGCGCCGGAGGTCCTCGAAGTGGAGCCGGAGCCCCTCGCGCTTCGCCAGCCGCCCGATCATCACGTCCTCCAGCACCTCGTCCTTCAGCTGCTCGTGCGGCGCGATCCGGCGGTAGTCGCCCGCGCCCATCATCCAGATCTGGCCGTTGAGCGCGCCCAGGCTGGCGGCACGCGTGCGCGAGACGAGCGGGACCGGAAGCGCGGCCATCACGGCGAACGGCACGAGGCTCGTCAGGAGCGCCGTCGGGAAGCGGTCGCGGTACTGCGGCAGGCCGGTCATCACGATGCCGGCGTCCGCCAGCGCGCGGCCGGGAGCGGTCTCTGGCGCGTTCGCGGCGAAGCGCTCCACGAGCGAGCGGATCGCGCCGGGGTCCGGAAGCCACGTGTCCGCATCGAGGAACACGAGCACGTCCCCATCCGCCCGTTTCTGCGCCTGGTAGAGCGCGTGCACCTTGCCGACCCACCCGGCGGGCGGCCCGTTCCCCCGCACCGTCACCAGCCGGGGATCGGCGTGGCGCCGGAGCACCTCCCACGTCCCGTCCTCGCTCGCGTCGTCCACGACGACGATCTGGAGGTCCGGGTGGTCCTGCGCGAGCAGGCTCGGCAGCAATCGCGCGAGGTTCGCCTCCTCGTTCCGCGCCGGGATCAGCACGCTCACGCGGACGGGCTCCGCCAGCGCGCGGCGGCGGTCCCGCCGAGACCGCATCCAGACCGCGTTGGTGAGCGCCAGCGCGAGGACGCAGGCGTGGAGCACGAGGAGGGCGGGGACGAGCACAGAGTCGGGACGTGGCGAGGGCGGTCCCCAACGCTCATCTTCGGGCGGCGTTCACCCGATCAGGCAGGGTCCAGCAGAAACTG
>DUBD01000280.1:0-8891 GCA_012960515.1 Bacteroidota bacterium
GCCGTGCCGGCCACTACGCCCACCAGGCCGAGCGTGAGGAAGATGGCCATCGGGTCGTTGGAGCCGCTCTCCACTTCGAGCGTGGCGGAGAGCCGGTCGGGGAGCGCCAGCCCGCTCGTGCGGAGCACGGAGAAGACCGCCGCCGCGTCTGTGGAGCCGACGATGGCGCCGAGGAGGAGGCCATGGAGCGGGGGCAGCCCGAGGATCCACGCCGCCGCCAGCCCGGTGATGCCCGCGGTCACGAGCACGCCGACCGTCGCGAGGGAGAGGGCGGGGCGCCACGCGGAGCGGAGGGCGTCCGTGGAGGTCCGGAGGCCGCCGTCGAAGAGGATGAACGCGAGGGCCACGCTGCCGAGCGCGTTCGCCAGCCCGTAGTTCTCGAACGGGACTCCGCCGACGCCCTCGGAGCCCGCGAGCATCCCCACGCCCAGGAACAGCACGAGCACCGGCATCCCGATCCGCGCGGAGAACTTGCTCGAGACGATCCCGAGGAGTAGGAGCAGGCCGGCGAGGAAGACGGCGGCGTTGACGGCGGGCACGGTACGGAGCGGGGTGACCGGGGTAGACGCGCGCGGTGCGCCCCGGTGCCCGCGGGTCCCGGCCGCCAACGGCTGGCGGGTGCGGAGGCCCGCGTTCAGGCGCGTTGCCGAGGGCGCAGGCGCCGGTCGGGACGGGGCCTCCGTTCGCCCCGCTGGCGGCGTGCGTCAGCGGGGAGGGGCCGCAGCCCGTCAGGCGACCCACGTGACGACGGCCGCCAGCGAGGCCCCTGCCACGGCCAGCCACAGCACCACGCCCTGCACGAGCGGCCGAACGCCGACGGCGCGGAGCGTCTCGCGGCTCAGCCCCGCCCCGATGAGGAACAGCGTGAGCACGAGCCCCTGCTTCGCGAGGGCGACGATGGCGTCGTACAGCGGCGCTCCGGACGGAAACAGGGCCACCACGGCAGAGGCCAGGACGAACAGCCCGATGAACCATGGGATGGAGACGCGGACCTCGGCGTCGGCCGTTCGCCGTCGCCACCACGCCGCGCCCAGCGTGAGCGGCACGATCCACAGCGCCCGCGTCAGCTTCAGCACCGTGGCCTCCGCCAGCGCCTCGGGACCGTAGATGGACGCCGCGCCCACGACGGACGAGGTGTCGTGGATGGCGATGGCCGCCCACACGGCGAACTGATGCTGGCTGAGGTCCAACCACAGCCCGATGGCGGGGAAGACGTACAACGCCACCCCGTTGAGCAAGAACACCGTTGCCAGCGCGACCCCCATCGCCTCGGCGCCGGCCCCCAGCGCCGGGCCCAGTGCGGCGATCGCGGAGCCGCCGCAGATCGCGGTCCCGCCGGAGACGAGCGCGCCCGTCACGGGCTCCACGCGGAGCACGCGGCCCAGGCTCACGCCCACCGCCAGCGCGAACGCGATGCCGAGCGCCGTCACCCCGACGCCCGCGCCTCCCACCGCCAGCACCGCGGGTAGGGACATCCCGAACCCGAGCCCCACCACGCACGCCTTCAGCAGCCACTTCGATGCCTTCGCGCTCCGAGCGCCGTACGGGTTTCCGAGCCCCAGCCCTAGCACGGCGCCCGCCCCCAGCGCCCCCGCTGGCGACACCGCCGGGAGGAGGGTGAGGGCGGCGAGCGAGAGGAACAGCCCGCGGTGCCAGAGCGGGGCGGGAGCCTGCGTCATCGGTCGCCGCGGGGGACGGCCAGCGGGTCCTCGGGGAGAGACACCGCGACGCGTTCGGGGCCGCGTGGGCCCATCACGAAGCGGGCGGGGGCCCCACTGGGCTCGTCGCCCTGCACGATCACGAGCGTCCCCTCCCCGGTCACGCGGCCGCCCAGCGCGCCCGGTCCGGCCGTCGTTTGCCATCCGTCCGACCAGTCGTAGAGCCACTCAGCGTCGGCGGTGACCATGCGGATGCAGCCGTGGCCCTGCGGCGGGCCCGTCGGGACCACGTCGTACTGGTGGAGGTGGATGCCTCGCGCGGCGTGGATGTTCATGACGTAGCGCATGAACCAGCGCTCGCCGGGCGGCGCCTCCGAGGAGTAGCGCTCCAACTGGCGCCAGTTCATCGTGAACCGGCCGGTCGGCGTCGGCGTCTCGGCCGCGCCGGTGGAGGCGGGGCCCCACCGGGTCAGCCGCCCGAACTCGTACGCGGCCCACGTCTGCGTCGTCTTGTCCACGACGACGGCCTTGTCGATGCCGGCGGCACCCGGCCACGTGCGAGGGTAGGGGGCGTACGCGAGCGGCGAGAGGTCGAAGTCCGCCGGGCGCGCCGGCAGGATGAGGGAGTCCCCGACCGAGAGCGAGGAGGCCTCGGCCTGCCCCAGGAGTTGCGCCAGCGCGAGGCGCTCCCGCCCGAGCGCGACGTCGCCCTCACCGATCTGGAGGTACAGCTCGTGCCGGGCGTAGATGGAGTTGCCCGAGGGGTGCGCCACCCGGTACACCGCGTACTCCACGGGCGCGTCCGGCAGGGGCGCCTCGCGTTCCAGCAGGGAGCCCACGATGGACTGGTCGTAGGCCCCCTGCGCCCGCGCCGGAGTGCCGAGCGCCATCATCAGGAGCAGGGCCACGGAGGTGCACGTCCCGAGAGCCGCGCGCTGGCGCCGTCCGTGGGCGGGCGCGAGGAGGGGGACGAGGGAACGAGAGCGGAGGCGCATCGAGGCGGGAAACAGAAGGTCGAGTGCCGGGCCGAACGGGCCGGAGCAGGATCGGTTGTCGTGACCGTGTGAACGTGCACGGCTCCCGACTGCATCCACGGGCCGGCGGGTAGATCGTCTCTCCCCCAAACCTCCTCACGCGACGCTGCGCAGGCTCCGCTGCTCACCCCAGGCGGGACAACACGTCGTCCATCGCGCGGACGACCGCCGCCGTCTTCTGGTCATCCAGGGCGTCCGCGTGGGGCGGCGCGAACCGGCCCGCGTCGTTGTCGAAGTACTGCCCCGAGGCCTCCGCGAACTCGTCCGCCAGCGCTGCGCGCACGAGGATGTCCGCCCCGACCCCGACGTCCTTCCCTTCGATCCCGAAGGCGTCCTTGACCATCTTCGTCCGGAGGAGCGAGCCCGGATTCACGGCCACCACGACCGGCGCATCCGGCCCGATCTCGTTCGCGAGGTGCCGGGTCCACATCGTGAGCGCCAGCTTGCTCTGGGCGTAGGCCGCGCCGGCCGAGAGCGGCACCGTTCCGGCGAGCGCGCCCAGATCGACGGGCGCCTGGGCGGCGGAGGACAGGTTGACCACGCGGCCCTCGGGCGGCATCAGGGGCAGGAGACGGCGCGTGAGGAGCGCCGGCGCGAGGGTGTTGACCGCGAACCGGACGTCGAGCCCGTCGGCCGTGCGTGCCGCGGGTGCGGTGTAGACGCCGGCGTTGTTGATGAGCACGTCCAGCCGGTCGTGCCGCTCGGCCACGGCGTCCGCCAGCGCGGCGACCTCGGAGAGAGCCGAGAGGTCGGCGCGGACGGTCTCGACGGCGCCGGCGTCCGCCAGTTCGGCCTCGACGCGCGCCAGCTTCTCGGTGCTCCGGCCGTGGAGGATCACCCGGTGACCGCGGGCCACGAGGCGGCGGGCCGCTTCCAGGCCGATGCCGGCGGTGGCGCCGGTGAGGAGGATCGTCTTGGACATGTCAGGTGGGTGGTCAGCGAGTGGAGGGGCCGGGGATGATCTGAAGGCCGCCCTCGGCGCGGACGTAGAGCAGGCACGCTCCCTCGGGCCCGCACACGAAGGCGTGCGCCGCGGGGCCCGTGGAGCCGACGTAGCTGCCCGGCGGCAGGTCCACGCCGCCAGCCGCTGGCGGTTCGACTGAGACGCGCCCGGCGAGCACGACGGTGCGGAGCGTCGGGCCGAGGCCGTGGAGCGTGGCCTCGGAACTGGCGGGCAGCCGGACCAGCAGCCCGCTCGGGGCACCGTCGCGCGGGTTGCCCCACAGCACGGTGGCTTCGGCCGCGCTGGGAACCGGAGAGGGGTCGATCCACGAGACCGTCGCGGCGTCGAGCCAGACGAGGTTGGAGGCGTCCACGTTGAGGGGCCGCTCGCCGTTGTCGAACGCCTGCTCGGTCGGCCGCACGAGGTATGGCCCTTCCTGGATCTCGATGTAGGCGAGGTTCACGGTGCCCTCGGCCGAGGTGACGTGCGCCTCTCCGGCGGGCTGGGTCCAGTACGAGCCGGGCGGCATCCACATCGGCGCGGCGTCCGGGTCGTCGTTGTGGACGAGGCCGCGGATCACGACGCCCCGGTAGGTCACGTTGTGAATGTGCGGGGGCGAGGCGAACCCCTCGGCGAACTGGACGAGGAAGCCGGAGGCCTCACCGCTGGTCCGGTCGCCCCAGAGAGCGCCGGCCCGCGGGCTGGCGTCCCCTCGCGCGGGGTTGAGCGGGCTCCACTCCACATCGGCGTACGGGACGACCGTCACCGATGGATCGAGAGCGTCCTGCGCCTGGGCGCCGGAGATCATCGCGAGGAGAACGAGTAGGGAGAGCCGTTTCATGGGGGGAGGCGTGGGGATCAGGCGGCGTCCCGTGCGAGCGTCACCTTGCCGACGATGGCCCCGGACTCCGCGCGGGCGTGCGCCTCCGCCGCGTCGAAGAGCCCGAAGCGGGTGTCGTCGAGGAGCGGGCGGAGCTGGCCGCGGGCGACGAGGTCGGCGGCGTAGCGGAGTGCCTCGCCGTGGCGCTGGCGCCCGACGCCGGCGAGCATGGGCAGCAGCATGAACACGACGTGCAACGAGAGCCCCTTCTGGTGCATCGGCGAGAGGTCCAGCGTGTCGCTGGAGGTCGTGGTGACGATGTGGCCGTTCAGGCGGGCGGCCTCGAACGCCGTGGGCAGGTGCTGCTCCCCGATGGTGTCGAACACCACGTCGAAGCCCTCGCCGCCGGTGACGCGCGCCGCCAGCGCCTCGGGCGTTTCCTCGGTGTAGTCCGAGACGTGGTCGGCGCCGAGGCGGCGGGCGATCTCGCCCTTCTCGCGGGAGGAGGCCGTGGCCGTGACCTCCGCGCCGAGCGCCTTCGCCAGCTGGACGGCCACGTGCCCCACGCCGCCCGTCCCGCCGTAGACGAGCACGCGCGTGCCGTCGTGGACGGCCGCCTTGGTCCAGGCGAGGCCCTCCCACGCCGTCAGCCAGACGAGCGGGAGCGCGGCGGCCTCGCGGAACGAGAGCGTCTCGGGCTTGGGCGCGAGGAGGTCCGGGTCGCAGACCATGAAGTCCGCGAGGGCGCCCTGGAGCGGCCCCTCGGCTCCGGCGATGCCGCCGGCGCACCCGAAGACCTCGTCGCCCACAGCGAACGGGGTCACGTCCTCACCGACGGCCGCCACGGTCCCGGCCACGTCCATGTGGAGGATGCGGGGCGCCTCGGGCGCGAGGGCAGCGGCGGCCCCGCTGCGGATCTTGTAATCGACGGGGTTGACGCTGGTGGCTTCGACGCGGACGAGCACCTGCCCCGGTCCGGGTGCGGGCGTCTCGAGCGTCGTCTGGCGGAAGGCGTCGGGGCCGCCGAAATCGTCGAGGACGACGGCGGTCATGGTCTCGGGGAAGGCGGGCATCGGGTGTCGCGTCGGGGGAATCGGGGACTGGAACCGAGAGAGTGGTCATGCGGTCCATCGATTCTCGTTACCTGATTCATTCGGCTGGCTTATGGACTTCGGCACGCTCGACCTCCGCCACCTCCGCCTCGTGCGCGCCGTCGTGGAAGAGGGCACGCTCACGGCCGCCGCCAGCCGGCTGGCGCTCTCGCAGCCCGCGCTCTCGCACCAGCTCCGCGACGTGGAGGAACGGCTCGGCGTGGCGCTGTTCGAGCGGCGCGGCCGCTCTCTCGTGCTGACCGAGGCCGGGGGGCGCGTGCTGGACTCCGCGCGCATCGTGCTGGACGAGGTGGCCCGCGCCGAGGCCGACCTCGCCGCGCTGGCGGCGGGCCGCAGCGGGACGCTCCGCGTGACGGCGCAGTGCTACACGACGTACCACTGGCTCCCGCCCGTGCTCAGCGGCTTCCGGGAGGCGTGGCCGCTGGTGGACGTGGAAATCGCCGCCGAGGCCTCGAAGCACCCGGGCGCCGCGCTCCGCGAACGAGCCGCCGATGTGGCTCTCGTCGCGACCGCCAGCGGGTTCGACGATCTCGACCTGGTGGAGCTGTTCGAGGACGAGGTCGTCGCAATCGTTCCAGCGGACCATGCCTGGGCCGGGCGCTCTCACGTCGAGCCCGAGGCGTTCGACGGCGCTCACGTGTTCGTCTGGCACGACTGCACCGAGCGCGACTGCGTGCTCTCCCTGGTGGCCGAGGCGGGGGCCGCACCCGGCCGCATCACGCCCGTCCCGCTCTCCACCGAGGGGGCCATCGGGATGGTCCGCGCCGGGCTGGGCGTCACGGCCATGGCGCGATGGGCCGCCGAGCCGTACCTCCAGCGCGGCGGGCTGGCGGCCGTCCCCGTCACCGAGGCCGGTGTTCGCCGCCGCTGGTACGCCGCGACGCGCGCAGGCGCGGAGCCCGCCTACGTCCGGGCCTTCGTCGGGGCGCTCCGCCAGCACGGCCCGCGCGTGGGCGCCGTCGGCGGGGACGGGCTCGCAGATCTTCCAACGCTGTCGGCGTCCGGCGCCTGACACCCCGCTCTACCCCTCCCCCGTGCGCTTCGTCCTGACGGCGGTAAGCTCAAAGCCTTGAGCGAGGAGGAGTCGCTGGGCCTCCCGTTCGCGGCTCTCGCGTGGCTCCTGGGGGGCGTCCCAGCCCGGAGCGCTTCCTGAGCGCGTGGGCTGGAAAAGGCGGATACGTCGCACCGGGTACAATCTTCTTCTTGGGCGGTCGCCATGCGAGGCCTACACGCCTGAGCAGGGCTCACCCTCGCCCGGCTCCACGCCGCCAGCGCGCGGCCTTCGGGGAATGGCACGTGGGCCCGTAGAGGGCCGTTCTCGGGGGTCCCACTCCGAGGGGCGGACGGAAGAGCAGAGGTCGCCTGTGGAGGGTTAGGAAATCCCCGCGTGCGGGTTTACGCCGGAGGGCTGTACGGCGATACCCCCTGGGATCCCACTTGGGCGCATGGCTCTCTTCATCGACGCACACGATCCCCTCCTCGTCGCACTGTCCTACGCGGTCGCGACGCTGGCTTCCTTTACCGCGCTCTCCTTCGCGTGGCGGGTGGCGCGCACCTCCGGGGCTGCGGCGCGCCGCTGGCTGGCGGCCGGCGCCGGCGGGATGGGCGTGGGCATCTGGTCCATGCACTTCGTCGGGATGCTGGCCTACCACTCCGGTATGCCGATGAGCTACGACCCAGGGCTCACGCTGCTCTCGGTCGGCGTTGCCATCGTCTCGTCGGCGCTCGCGCTATGGATCGGGACGCGGCCGAGGCTCAACGCCGCCGGGATTGCCGGGGCGGGCGTCGTGCTCGGGCTTGGCATCGCGGGGATGCACTACACCGGCATGGCCTCCATGCGGATGCCCGCCACGCTCCGCTACGACCCCGTCCTGCTCGGCGCCTCCATCGGCGTCGCCATCGGAGCCGCGGTGGCCGCGCTCTGGATCTTCTCCAAGCTCTCGGCCCGCCCGAAGCCGCACCTCGGCCTCACCGTCTTCGCGGCGCTCGTGATGGGCCTCGCCGTCTGCGGCATGCACTACACGGGGATGGCCGCCGTCATCCTCACGCCGCACGAAGGCCACGCGATGGCTTCCGGCGGCACCGCCGGGTGGATGGCGCTCGGCGTCGCCGGCGGGACGGGGCTCATCCTGGTCGGCTCCCTTGTCGCCCTCCTGTTCGACTACCGCTACTCCCTCGCGCACGAGGCGGAGGTCCGTCTCACACGCCTCGTGGACGAGCGCACGGCCGAACTCGACAGCCAGCGCCGCCTCCTGCGGGCCATCACGGATGCGGTGCCGGACGCCGTCGTCACCGTCGATGCCGGCGGCACCGTGGTAGATGCCAACGCCGCGGCTGAGGACCTCCTCGGGTGCCGCGCCGACGCTCTCCTCGGCGTCCCGTTCGACGCTCACCTCGGCACCGAACGCCTGCGCGAGCGGTACCGCCAGCGCCCCGACGCTTCCGCCTTCACCTCCGAGGCTCCCGTCCGTACCGCCGAAGGCGAGACGATCTCCTGCAAGGTGACCTTCGTGCCGGTCGGCGCTGAACGGGACCTCTACACGCTGTACCTCCACGACCTCCGCCCACGCCTCAACGCCGTGGCCGCGCTTACCGAGGCGAAGGAGGCCGCGGAGGCCGCCCGCGAGGCCGCCGAGGACTCGGCGCGAGCCGCCCGCGCCGCGACGAAGGCGAAAAGCGAGTTCCTGGCCAACATGAGCCACGAGATCCGGACGCCGATGAACGGCGTGATCGGGATGACGAGCCTCCTCGTGGATACCGATCTCGACGCGGAGCAGGCGGAGTTCGTGGAGACGATCCGGGCCTCTGGCGAGGCGCTGCTGACGATCATCAACGACATCCTCGACTTCTCGAAGATCGAGGCCGGGCAGGTGGACCTCGAAGAGGCCCCGTTCGACGTCCGCGACTGCACGGAGGCCGCGCTCGACCTCATCGCGCCGACGGCGGCGGAGAAGGGCGTGGAGCTGGCGTACGCCGTGGAAGACGGCGTGCCGGGCCGCGTGGTGGGCGACGTGACGCGCGTCCGGCAGGTGCTCGTCAACCTCCTCTCCAACGCCGTGAAGTTCACCGAGGAGGGGAGCGTGTGCGTCCGCGTCACCACCGTGCCCATGAACAGCCTCGTCGGGTCCACGGCGTCGCTCCAGTTCTCCGTGGAGGACACCGGTATCGGGATTGAGCCGGAGAAGCTGGCGCACATCTTCGAGAGCTTCTCCCAGGCCGACGCCTCCACGACGCGGCAATACGGCGGCACCGGGCTTGGCCTGACGATCTCGCGCCGCCTCGCCGAGATGATGGGCGGCTCGCTCACCGCCGAGAGCGAGCCCG
>DUBD01000280.1:8901-10223 GCA_012960515.1 Bacteroidota bacterium
CAGTACATCTACGACCCACTGGATGATGATGCGGTGGCAGAATACGGTCTGCCGATTTTCAAGGAACACTTAGGTTTCATCCACGCCACCGAGAGCGAGCCCGGCGTGGGCTCCACGTTCACGTTCGCCGTGCCGGTGGAGGTCGCGGCTATCGAGCGCCGCGTGTTCCTCCAGGCCAACCAGCCGGAGCTTCGCGGGCGCCGCATCCTCATCGTGGACGACAACGCGGTGAACCTGGAGATCCTCTCGCGGCTGGCCGAGCGGTGGGGGATGCTCCACGAGTCGGTGACCTCTGGGCCGGCCGCTCTCGCGGCGGCGTCGGTGGCAGAGGCGACCGGGCGGCCGTTCGACCTCGTGCTGCTCGACGTGCAGATGCCCGATATGGACGGGGTGGAGACGGCCCGCCGCCTCCGCGCCGCGCTGGACGCGTCCCCGCTCGTTGTGATGCTGACGTCGATCAGCCGCGACGGCTCGCTGCGAGAGGACGCCCAGGCGGCCGGGGTCCACTCCGTGCTCTACAAGCCGACCAAGCCAGCGGCCCTGCACGACGCCCTCATCGGGGCGCTCGGCGGCATCCCGACCGCCCGCTCCGCGTCGTCGGCAGAGGCCCGTCCCGCTCCGCGGCGCACCCCAGCGACGGCATGGGTCTCGCGCCCGGCCCCGGAGGCCCCGGCCTTCGAGGGGACCGGCCTCCGCGTGCTCCTCGCCGAGGACAACGGGATCAACCAGCAGGTGGCTGTCCGCCTCCTCGCGCGGCTCGGCGTCCGCGCCGACGTGGTGTCCGACGGTGCCGAGGCCGTCGAGGCCGTCCGTACCCAGGACGCCGCCGGGCACCCGTACCCCGTCGTGTTCATGGACCTCAACATGCCCGTCCTGGACGGGCTCAGCGCGACGCGGCAGATCCGCGCGCTCGGGGACGCCGTGAGCCAGCCGCACATCGTGGCCCTGACCGCGAACGCGATGGAGGGCGACCGTGACCGTTGCCTCGCGGCCGGCTGCGACGACTACCTCCCCAAGCCCGTCCGCTCCGAGGACATGGCCCGCACGCTCGGGGCGATCCCGACGTGCGAGACGCCCGCCGACGCGTAGCTGTCTCCGACGGCTTGGGTGAAGTGAGCGGATGAGACGACGCCCCGCGCCACCGGCTGGCGGCCCCAGTGGGGCGCGAGGCGTTCCGGTCGCGCTTCTCGGCTCCGCCAGCGGGGCGGGCACAAAAAAAGCCCGGCTCAGCGAACTGAGCCGGGCTTGGTAGCGGGGGCAGGATTCGAACCTGCGACCTTCGGGTTATGAGCCCGACGAGATACCACTTCTCCACCCCGCAA
>DUBD01000281.1 GCA_012960515.1 Bacteroidota bacterium
GGAGTAGAACGGGCCGACGTATCCCGGGATGAACCGGCCGCGCGAGGCGATCACGCCCAGCCGCGCGTGCGCGCGTGCCACCGCGCCGAGGTCGTCGGCTCGCGCGCTGACGCCCAGACCGAGCGCGCCGCCTCGCCGGAGCACCCGCCCGTACGAGAGGTACGGCCCGACGGCGAGACCGTCCTGGTCGAAGAACGAGCCGTGCAGCGCGCCTTCCACGCCCGTGAACGAGGAATCGCCGGAGACCGGAAGAGAGAGGTCGTGGACGGCGGCGACGGAGAGGCGGAGGTTCTCGGCGTATGGAAGCGAAAACCCGACCGGGACGGTGCCCTCGGCGCCCACAACTCCGCCGCCCGTGACATCCCCGATGAATGCGCCGATCCCCGCACGGTCGTCACCAATTGCGGCCTCCGCACCGATCCGCCGTTCGTCCCACGCAGCCGTCGTGCGGTACCGCCGCGCCAGCAGCCCCGTCCCGACCGTCGCGTTGTGGAGCGGGCCGAGGCGGACGTACGGGCCGCCCCCGCCAGCTCGCGGCTGGAACCGGACGTAGCGGACGAGTCGGAGCGCATCGTACGGTTCGTCGGCCTCGCGAGGGTAGAGGCCGCCTTCGCCCGGGTGGAGGGCGCCGCCGATAGACGCGCTCCACGGGCCGCGCAAAACGGCGGCCTCGGCGCGGACGCCTGCGCGCCAGCCCGCCCGGAGGAATGCCGGTCCCCCGTAGGCGCTGAACTCCACGCGGTCCGGCGAGGTTGGGGAGGCGCCCAACTCCAGGGGATCGTCCGCGGAGCCGAAGGCGGGAGGCTGCGCGCTGGCGGACGCCGCGAGCAGGGCGAGGAGGCAGAGGGAGCGGAGCACGGGCGAAAGGGGCAGAGGGCGAAGCTACGGGAGGCGCCGTCAGAACCCTGTGGCTTTCGGCGGGTACGCCTCCCCCTCGCCGCGCCCCATGCCTGACCGCCTGCCGCTCTTCCCGCTCAGCCTCGTCCTCCTTCCCGGAGAACCGGTCCCGCTCCACATCTTCGAACCGCGGTACAAGGAGATGATCGCGCTGTGCCTCCGCGAGGATCTCGCGTTCGGGATCGTGCACGCGAATGAGGAGCGCCTCGCGAAGGTGGGCACGACGGCCTGGATCCGCCGCGTCGTCACGCGCTACGACGATGGGCGGCTGGACATCGTGGTCGTCGGCGGCACCCGGTTCCGTCTCACCGAGGTCCACCGGGACCGCAGCTACCTTACCGCCGACGTGCGCCCGGTGGAAGACCCGGAAGGGGAGGCGGTGCCGCCGGACCTCCGGGGGCGCGTGATCGCGCAGCACATGAAGCTGGTCGAGATGGCCGGCGGCGACGTGCGCCCGGAGGTGTACCAGGGGCCGATGGAGGTCTCGTTCGTCGTGGCGCGGAACGCCGGGATGGAACTGGAGCAGAAGCAGGAGTTCCTCGAGACGGAGAGCGAGATCGCGCGGCTGACGTTCCTCGTGGACCACTTCGAGGCCATCCTCTCGCGCGTGCAGCGGGTCAAGGAGATCCGGGACCTATCGCGCGGGGACGGCCACGCCAACGGCTTCCCCGAACTGTAGCCCCACCCTGTCGCGCCGCCGCGGCCGTCCGCCAGCGGCGCGCGCCCGTTTCCCCACCCTCCCCATGACTCTCGCTGGATACGACATCGACGCCGTTGAGGCCGGACGATTCGCCCTGGACGGCGGCGCCATGTTCGGCATCGTGCCCCGCGCGCTCTGGGCGCGGCACATCGCGCCGGATGACCGCAACCGCATCCCGATGACCGCCCGCTGCCTGCTCCTCCGCGGCCACGGCCGGACGATCCTCGTAGACACGGGGATGGGGGACAAGCACGATGAGAAGTTCGCCCGCATCTACGACGCCGGGCCGTTCACCCTGCTCGACGAGCTGGCGGCGCTCGGCGTGGCGCCCGAGGACGTCACCGACGTGTTCCTGACGCACCTCCACTTCGACCACGTAGGCGGCGCAGTCTCCCGTGCATCGGACGGATCGCTGCGCCTCACCTTCCCCAACGCCCGGCATCACGTGCAGGCCGCCCATTGGAAGTGGGCGCACGAGAGCCCTCGCGAGGGCGCCTCGTTCCTGGCGGAGAACCTGGACCCGCTGGAGGCGAGTGGCGCGCTGGAACTGCTGGCAACGGACGCCCCCAGCCCGTTCCCCGGCACCGAGATCGTGACGGTGGAGGGGCACACGCGCGCGCAACAACTCCTGCTCATCCGAGAGGGGGACCGTGCGCTCTTCTTCGCCGGTGACCTTCTGCCGACGGCCGCGCACGTCCCGCTACTCTGGATCATGGCGTACGACATCGCACCGCTGGACACCCTCCGAGAGAAAGAGCCGATCCTGGAGCGCGCCGCGGACGAGGGCTGGACCGTGGTCTTCGAACACGACGTGGCTGTCGCCACGGGGCGGATCGAGCGGGGGCCGAAGGGCTTCTCCGTCACGGCCGCCAGCGCGGCGTTGGAGTAAGCGGCGGCCGGCGGCACAGCGTTTGACGCGAGGGGAGGCAGTCCCACTCCGTGCCCTCTCGTGTCCGAGAGGGGTGCCCGGGGTACATCCCGGGCCCTGGTCTGGGTAGTCCCGTAACCGCGCCGCCTCACCGCCCGATGACCGCTCCTACCCCCGCCGTCAGAGCCGCCGTCTTCGTCGTCGCTCTCGTCGTCGTCGTCAGCGTGATCGGAACGGCGCTCCACCTCGGGCGCCTCGGCGCCGAAGTGGAGCGGTCCGCCGCGCGAGGCGTGGAGGCGCGGGCGGTCACTCTCGCCGCGGCTCTCGCAACCGGGGGCGGCGACCTCCGCACCCGGTTCGACCGCCTGGCGGCGCTGGACTGGCCCGCTGGTCTGGCGCTCATCGATTCGGACGGCACCGTGCTTTCGTCGTCCGACGCCGCGCTGGCGGGCGCATCGCCATGGCCGCGGTTGGTCGGGGGTGGCGGCGCGCTCGTGGCTTCCAAGGGAGGCACGCGCTACGCAGCCTCCGCCAGCCCCATCGGCGAGACGGGGAAGTATCTCGGCGTGGCGCAGGTGATTCGCGACCCGGATGGGACCTGGCTGGCGCTGGGCCTGGGGCTCGTGCTTACGCTGATCGTGCTGGCGGGCATCGGCGCGATGGCGTGGTACGCGGGGCCTCGCGCTACGGCCGTCCTGAGCGTGACCGCCGAGCGGATGGCGGCGAACCGAGACGGCGATCCCCGCACGCAGGTGGAAGCCGCCGAGCGACTCCTCGGCGCGCTCGCGACACCGCTCCGGCCCCTCGCGAAACGTCTCCTGGCCTCGCGCTCCGATCTCTCCGACGCCTCCCGCCAGGTGGCGGCGCTTCTCCAGATCAACCCCCACTACGTGCTCATCGCGTCGTTCGACGGCGAGGTGATCGAGGCGAATCCCGCGTTCTACGCCGTGACGGGCTACCACCCGAACGACATCCGCGGCGGGCGGATTGAGGCCTTGCGTGAGACGTTCCCGCTGGACCCGCTGCTGGAGCTGGCGGACCGCAGCGACCGCGAGGGCGCCTCCATCCAGGGGATCGAATACGCGATCGTGGACGCCGAGGGGCGGTCACTCCCCGTCCTCGTCTCCCTGCGGGCCGTCCGCGTGAGGCAGCGGAAGGCCGTGCTCATCCAGGCGACGGACGTCGCGAAGGAGAAGCGGCTGGAGCGTCAGGTGGCTGCTTTCTCCGACACGCTGGAGCTGATGGTGGACCAGCGGGTGGCCGCGCTCACCGCAGGCAAGACCACGCTGAAACACCTCCTGGACCGGGCCGGCGTGCTCATCGCCTCGTTCGACGCGAGCGGGGGGACCGTACGCTGGAACGGCGCCGCGGAGGCGTTCACCGGCCGCATGAAGACCGACGCCTCGCATTTCCACGCAGCGGTGCAAGCTCTCGGGCTGGCGGACGTGGACCGGCCCGCCTTCGCGGCCTGGTTCTGGGGAGACGTCCCGACGCCGTTCGTCTCGGACTCCACGTTCGCCCTCGCGGACGGGACGCAGAAGACCCACCGGATGGTCTGGCGCACCGCGCCGAACCCCATGCCGGGAAGCGCGGACCGGCGAACGCTGATCGGCGTGGAGGTCCCGGAGTCGTTGCCGGTGGGCGCGTTCGTGCCGGATGCCTCCATCCCGGTCCCGGAGCCGCCGCCCGCCAGCGGGCAGCGAGAAGCCGGGCTGCCCCGCTACGACGCGCACCCGCTCGAAGCCCCCACCGCCGAGGCAGTCGCAGAGGAAGAAGCCTGGATCCGCCGCCTCGCCTCCGAGGGGCCCGACGCGTTCGGTGGGTCCGGGGCTCTCCGGCGTGAGCGCAAGCCGCCCCCGGGCGGCGGCTCCTGGGTGTCGCACGGTGACGTGGAGGCGCCCCCGTTCTCCGGAGACGGGCGGTGATCCGGCTCGCCCCTTGAACTGGAGAAGTCAGCGGTTTGGCGCGGAGACGTAGCTTGACGGGACGACCCGTGCCGACCCTCCGTCTCCTGCTCGCCCACCCAGACGCCGACGCCCTCGCGCCGGCGATGGAGGCCGCGGCCGCCGGGCTGGCGGTGACGCCGTGCGACACGCTCGTGGCTGCGCGCGCCCACCTCGTCGGGACGGGGTTCGACGGCGTGCTCGCGGCGGACACGCTCTCCGATGGCCCGACCGCCTCGCTTCTGGAGTTGGACGTGCACGTCCCCCCGTTCCTCGTACGCGTGGACGATGCCACCGCGCAGGCGGAGGCCGAACGGGCCGGAGCCGCCCTCGCGTTTGTGGCGGCACCGGACCCGCGAGTCCTCGCGGCCATCGCGCTCTGGCGGCTGGAACCCACAGTCGAGGCGTCTGACCCGTCTCCGGCGGCACCCGCCGAAGCGGCCGGTCAGTCCGAGGCGCTCCGCGAGGTGTCCAACGAGCTGGCGCACATCACGCACTCGCTGAACAACCCGCTGGCGGTGATCGTCGGCAACGCGCAACTGGCGCGCGAGCTGTACGCCGCGGCGCCAGAGGACGCGATGCTGGGCGAGTCGCTCGTGGACATGGAGGCGGCGGCGAAAGAGCTCATCAGCCTCGTGGAAGACGTGCAGGCCATCCGGCGGCGCATCGAAGCGAAGCGGGGCGCCTGACGGCGTCCGGGCGCTGACGGCGTCAGGTGAGCCTCGCGGCTACGCGCTCCCCTCGCGCCTGTCCATCACGCGGCGGTAGTGCGCCTCGTACTGCGGCACGATCCGGTCCAGCTCGAACTCCGTCTCCGCGCGCTGGCGGGCGGCGTGGGCCATTCGCGCCTGGATGGCGGGAGAGGAGAGGATCTGGCGCGAAGCGGCCGTCATGCCGGCCACGTCGCCCAGCGGCCGGAGGAAGCCGGTCTCGCCGTCCACGTTGAGTTCGGGCAGCCCGCCGATGTCGGACGAGACGACGGGCACGCCGCAGGCCATGGCCTCCAGCGCCGCCAGCCCGAAGGTCTCGGAGCCCGACGGCATCAGGAAGAGGTCGGCGATGGAGAGGATCTCCTCGACGGGCTCCTGCTTGCCGAGGAACCGCGCCTCGCTCCAGAGCCCGGCCTCGCGGACCGCCAGCTCGGAGGCGGCACGGTCCGGGCCATCGCCCACCATGAGCAGCTTCACGCCGCCGGGCTGCCCATGCCTGGGGTGGTCTTCCGGCCACGCGCCCTCGGCGTGCAACCGCGCGAAGACCTCCACCACGTCCCTCGCGCGTTTGACGCGGCGGAAGTTGGAGACGTGGACCAGCAGCCGCTCGCCGTCCGGCGCGATGGCCTGCTTGAAGTGGTCCTTGGGCTGGCGCTTGAAGCGCTCGGTGTCGATAAAGTTGGGGATGACCTCGATCTCGTTGCTGACGTCGAACGAGGCGTAGGTCTCGCGGCGGAGCCAGTCGCTGACGGCCGTCACGCCGTCACTCGTGTCGATGGCATGCTCCACGACCGGCTTGAAGCTGGGGTCTTTGCCCACGAGCGTGATGTCCGTCCCGTGCAGCGTGGTCACGACGGGCACGCCCATCCCGGAGGCGTCCAGGATCTGCCGCGCGAGGACGGCGCTCGTCGCGTGCGGGATGGCGTAGTGGACGTGGAGCAGGTCCAGCCCCTCGTGTTTGACCACGTCGATCATCTTGCTCGCGAGCGCCAGCGCGTAGGGCGGGTACTCGAAGAGGGGGTAGGTGTTGACCCGGACCTCGTGGAAGAAGACGTTCTCCGCGACGTGCTCCAGGCGGAGCGGGAGGGCGTAGGCGATGAAGTGGACGGTGTGGCCGCGGGCGGCGAGCGCCTTCCCCAGCTCGGTCGCGACGACGCCGGAGCCGCCGAAGGTGGGGTAGCACGTGATGCCGATGGTCATGCAGAAGCGGGAGGTGCGAGCACGTGACGAGGGTGGGCCGCGAACGCATGCATCGCGCCGCGGTTGCCGCTCCATGATGCTCTCACGCGGGTGCCGGTCGCCAGCCCGACGGGACGGGCGGCGGCGTTTAGGGCGGAAGGCGTAGGTTCGGGCCGCTTTCGTGCCATGAACCTCTTTGCGCATTCCCCTTCGGAGCTGGACGAGCGCCGCGCCCTCGTGGCGCTGGGCGCCGTGCCGGGCGTGGGCTCCGGCCGTGCCCGCGCGCTGCTGGCGGCCTTCGGCAGCGCGTCCGAAGTCTTCGCGGCCCCCGCCGGGCGCCTCGCGCGGGTGGACGGGATTGGCCGCGCCACCGCGCAGGCCATCGCGAAGGCGGACCCGTGGGACCACGCCGACCGCCAGTTGCAACGGGCCGAGTCGCTCGGGGCCACGCTGCTCACGCTCGCGGACGACGCGTACCCGGAGCGGCTCCGCCACATCTACGACCCGCCGCCCTTCCTCTGGGTGCGTGGTGAGATCCGCCCCGAAGACGCGCGCGCCGTGGCCGTCGTGGGCACGCGGAAGGCGAGCGACGGGGGGCGCCGGGCCGCGCGGCAGGTCGGGCGCGAGCTGGCGGAGGCGGGCGTGACGGTCGTGAGCGGCCTCGCGTACGGGATCGATATCGAGGCGCACCGGGGCGCGCTGGAGGCCGGGGGGCGGACCATCGCGGTGCTGGGCTCGGGCGTGGACCGGATCTACCCCTCCCGCCACGCGCGGGAGGTGAGCCGAATCCTGGAGTCGGAGAGCGGGGCGGTGGTGAGCGAGTTGGCGCTCGGGACGGCGCCGGACGCGGGTAACTTCCCGCGTCGCAACCGGATCATCGCGGGCCTCTCCGTGGCCACGCTCGTGGCGGAGGCCCGGATTTCCGGCGGGGCGCTCCTCACGGCCATGATGGCGCTGGAGCAGAACCGCGAGGTGTTCGCCTTCCCCACGAGCATCTACGCCGAGGCGCAGGGCACGAACGCGCTCATCCGGAGGGGCTTCGCCGCGCTGACGACCTCCGCCGCCGAGATCCTCGACGAGCTGGCGCCGATCCTGCCCGCGGCCGGGAGCCCGGCGTCCGCGCCGCCTGCGGTGGACCTGCCGGACGACCTCAGCCGCGACGAGCGGCGCTTGCTCGACGCCCTCGCGCCTGATCCACGCCCGCTCGACCTCGTCTGCGCCCACGCCGGGCTCGATCCGTCCACGGCGCTCGTGTACCTCCTCCAACTGGAGTTCCGCGGCCTCGTCCGCCAGCTGGCCGGGAAGCAGTTCGCGCGGGCGTAGGAACGGCGGGGGAGGCGGACGGGTCTAGAGGGGCCCCTCTCGTTCGCCCATGCTCCCCATTCTCCGCACGCTCCTCTTCGTTCTGGCCATCGTGTGGGTGGTGGCCACCGTGCTCCCGTTCATACGCGTCCCGTTCTGGTGGGTCCGGATGTTCGACTTCCCTCGCGCCCAGATCGCCGTCGGCGCGCTGCTCACGCTCCTCGCGCTGGCGGCCTACACCTTCGGCCCGCGCGAGGCGTCCACGTGGGAATGGGCGACGTTCATCCTGCTGGCGGGGGCAGTGGCCTACCAGTCGGTCAAGATGTTGCCGTACTCGCGGGTGTGGTCCCCCCAGACGATGGAGGCCGCCGCGGGGGGAAGCGAAGACCGCCGCATCCGGCTCGTCATCTCCAACGTGCTCATGGAGAACCGTGACGGCGACCGGTGGACGTCCGTCGTGCGCGAGGCGGCGCCTGACGTGCTGGCGGCCGTGGAGACGGACGCGTGGTGGGCGGAGACTGCCCGCGATCTGGAGGACGAGCTGCCGCACGCCGTCGAAGTCCCGCAGGACGACACGTACGGGATGCTCGTGCGCTCGCGGCTCCCCATCCGAGACTACGAGGTCAAGCACTACCTCGAAGACACCGTCCCGAGCCTTCACCTGACGCTGGAGCTGGACTCGGGCGAACCCGTCCGGCTCGTGGTGCTGCACCCGCGCCCACCGCGCCCGGACATCCAGCAGGACTCCCGGCTCCGCGACGCCGAGCTGGTGCTGGCGGGCCGCGAGGTGGCGACGTTCACCGAGCCGACCATCGTGGCGGGCGACCTGAACGACGTGGCGTGGAGCTACACGACGACGCTCTTCCAAAAGCTCTCCGGGTTGCTGGACCCCCGGATCGGGCGGGGCCTCTTCGCGACGTTCCACGCCGAGCACTGGTGGCTCCGCTACCCGCTGGACCACGTCTTCCACTCGGACGACTTGGCCCTCGTGGAGATCGAGCGGCTCCCGAGCGTCGGCAGCGACCACTTCCCGATGCTCATCGAACTGGCGGTGGACCCGAGCAAGCGGCCGCTGCAAGACGCCCCGGACGCGGACGAAGACGAGCGCGAGGTGGCAGAGGAGGCGGTGGAGGAGGCCGAGGAGCAACTCCAGGAGGAGACGCCCGCCGAGCAGCGTGAGCGCGAGATGGAGGACCAGTAGCCGCTGGCTGGCGGCTCGGCTCGGCGTGTCCGGGCTCGCTCACGGCGTCCGCCAGCGGGGCGCTCTTCCGCCGGATTCCACGTTCCACAACCGAGGCGCCGGAACGGCCTCGCTAGCTTCGCGGCAGTCAACAACACCCACCCCTCAATGGCGTACTCCGCAACCCTCATCCCCGGCGACGGGATCGGCCCCGAAGTCGTCCGCGCGACCGTCACCGTCCTCGAAGCCACGGGCGTGGAGTTCGACTGGGACGAGCAGCAGGCGGGCCTTTCGGCCTTCGAGGCGACCGGCGACCCGCTCCCCGAGGCCACTCTCGCGAGCATCGAGACGACGCGCCTCGCGCTCAAAGGGCCGCTAACGACGCCCATCGGGAGCGGCTTCCGGAGCGTCAACGTCGGCCTCCGGCAGGCGTTCGACTGCTACGCCAACCTCCGCCCGTGCGTCACGCTGCCGAACACGCAGGGCCCCTTCGAGGGCGTGGACCTGATCCTCTACCGCGAGAACACCGAGGGCCTGTACGCGGGCATCGAGTACTTCGACGAGCGGAACCAGATCGCGGACTCCATCAACCGGATCACGCGGAAGGGGAGCGAGCGGATCGTGCGCTACGCGTTCGAGGACGCCAAGCGGCGCGGACGCAAGCGGCTCACGCTCGTCCACAAGGCGAACATCCTGAAGGAGAGCGGCGGGCTGTTCCTCTCCATCGGTCGCGAGATCGCCGAGGAGTACCCGGAGATCGCCTTCGATGACCGCATCATCGACAACATGGCGATGCAGCTCGTGATCCGGCCGGACGAGTACGACGCCATCGTGACGACGAACATGTTCGGCGACATCCTCTCCGACCTCATGGCCGGGCTCGTCGGCGGGCTGGGCGTGACGGGCTCCGCGAACATCGGCGACGACTGCGCGCTCTTCGAGGCCGTCCACGGCTCCGCGCCGGACATCGCGGGCAAGGGCATCGCGAACCCGACGGCGCTCATCCGCTCCGGCGAGATGATGCTCCGCTACCTCGGCGAGACCGCCGCGGCGGACGCCGTCTTCCAGGCGCTCCGCGACGTGTACGGCGAGAAGGCCAGCCTGACCGGCGACCTCGGCGGCACCGCCACCACGTCCGAGTTCGCCGACACCCTCGCCGCGCGCGTCCGCCAGATCGTGGCGGCGTAGCTCGCGCGAGAGCTCTCCTGACTCCCCTTCTGATCCGATGATTCAGCGCATCCAGTCGCTCTACCTCCTCGTCGCCGGCGCGCTGCTGGTGACGTTCGCGCTCCTCCCCGACGCCTGGGCCCTCGGTCTGACTGAGACCGCCGCCTGGCTCGTCCCGACCGCCCGCATCCTCGCCGGGTTGGCGGCGGCTGTCGCGTTCCTCGC
>DUBD01000282.1 GCA_012960515.1 Bacteroidota bacterium
TCGGAGAGTTGCCCCACCTTCTCCGCCGCGATCTCCAACAGCAGCGCCTTCGCCGCCCGCCAGTCGCTCTCGAACGTCACCACGACGGGGATCTCGTGCCAGACGTAGGCGAACGCGCCCGTGTGGTTGGTCACGGCGTCGCCGAAGACCCAGCCGTTGGGGACGTGGATGATGCGGCCCGTGCTCTGCCCCGCGCCCGTCCGCGTGCCCACCTCCAAGAGCGTGAACGCGAACAACCGCTGGTCGATCACGTCGCCCGTGAGGCCGCGGATGCTCACGCGGTCCCCCGGCGCGACGGGCCGCCGCCACAGGATGAACACCCACGCCGCGATGTTCAGAAGCGGGTCCTTCAGCGCGATCGCCAGCCCGGCGCCGAGGAGCCCGAAGAACGTCGCCAGCGAGCCCAGCTCCGCCAGCCACACGTTCAGCATCAGGATCGCGCCCAGCACGACGGCGACGTACTGCGTCGTCTTGCGCCACTGGTAGCGCACGCGGACGTCCTCCACGCGGCGGTCCACGCCCTTGAGCACCGCCAGCCGGACGGCCCACAGCACGAGCACCACGAGCGCCGTGAGCACGAGGTGCTCGATGACGGCCCGCGAGAACGGGAGCACGCCGTGGACGGCGTCCACGACGGGCGAGAGCAGGTCGCCGCTGGTCGCGGTGGAGTCGGGCTGCATGGGCGCGGCGCGGGGGGCCGCAACCTACGCCGCGGAGGGGACGGAGGGATCCGCCCCGCCCCGCTGGCGGTGGGTCTGAGACGGGCCCGCCCGCCGGTGCCGAGGCGCTACTGCACCTCCTCCACGGCGGCGACCGGTGCGTCCGAAGTCCCGGCGGCGTCCTGGATCAGCTGGGTCAGGCAGCCCTCCGTCAGCGTCGCGTTCGTGTTCGCCACCACGCGGCCGTTGATGACCAGCTTCGGCGTGCTGATGCCGCCGTCCGGGGCGGAGAGGTAGTCGCGCACGGCGTCCGCGTCCTCCGAGACCATGTCCAGGTACGGCTGCACCATCTCCTGGTCCTCCAACGTCGCGATGAGGCTCGGGCCGTCCAGCCCCACCTCGTTGGCGGCCTCGCGGAGTTCCTCGGGCGTCATGCCCCAGGACGCGTCCAGCCGCGCGAAGAACTGGTCCACGAGGCCGAAGTAGGCGTCGGACTCGCGCGCCCATGCGAGGGACGCGGCCTGCCCGATCGCGCTGGGGCGCAGCGGGAACGGAACGGAATAGAACGTGGCCTGCTCCTGCGTGGCGGCCTTCACGCCCTCCAGCGTCTCATGGAGCGACTGGCAGTGCGGGCAGTTCGGGTCGAACACCTCAATGACGGAGACCGGGCCGGCGCCCACCGAGGGGTTGTCCGTGAAGGCGGAGAGGTCGCCCACCGGCGCGAACACGGGGTCGTACGCGCAGCCCTGCGGCACCGGCGGGAGCAGCGAGGCCGGCTGCTCGGGCTCGCTCTGGGCGGCTTCCGCGAGGGCGTCCGGCTGCTCGCCGTCGCCGCCCGCCAGCGCCACGTCGGCGAGGAGGAGCACGGCGAAGACGCCGGCGATCACGCCGTACGGCACGAGCGCGGCCTTGGTCGTCGGAGGCGGGGCGGAGTGGCGCTCGCCGCTCATCTCGCGGCGGTGCTCCAGGATGTGCAGGATGAACAGCAGCGTCACGAGCGCCGCCGAGGTCATGCACAGCACGCAGTACGAGCCGATCACGAACGCCTGCAGCCCGACGAGGTAGAGCGTGTACGCGAAGCCGAACGTCGCGAAGGCGAAGCTGGCGACGCGGAGCGTGCGGTTGCCGCCGGCGGCGTAGCCCAGCCGCAGGAGCGCCAGCCCGACGTAGAAGAGCAGGCCCCACGCGATGTTGGAGACGCCGAGGAAGTCCGCGTACTCCCCCGTCGCGACCTCGCCACACCCGCCAGCCTCCGGCGCAGACCCGAGGGCGTCGGCGGTGATCGCGACGTCACCGAAGCCTGTACACCCGTCAGCGAAGCCCTTCTGGGCTTGCAGGCCGAGGTGCGTGACGACGAGGACGCCGAGTAGGGCGACGGCGAAGATGACCCGGGCGATGGAGCGGGTGCGAGCGGGAACTGGCATCGGGTGGGGCGGAATGGGTGTTTTCTGGAAGCTACCGCTCCCTCGGGACTCGGAACGGCCCCGATCCGCGCTCCGTGTGTGGCGCGCCGAACGGCCCTTCCTCGCCCCGCTGGCGGTGGCCCTGAACGAGCGTCCGCCCCGGTCCCACACGAAGGACCGGGGCGGACAGGACGGGCGGAGGGAGCGGTCACCCGAGCCAGTAGCTGAGCTTCACGAGGAAGACGTTCGTGAGGTCATCGCGGTAGAGCACGCCGGGAAGGTCGCGGCCGAAGCGGAGGTCGCCGCGGTCGTCGAACCCGTTGCGCTGCTGCTGCCAGACGAGGAAGAGCGCGGAGCCCGGGCGGTACTGCCAGCGCAGCACGGCGTTGCCCTGGAGGGAGCGGACCGTGAAGTTGGGCGAGCCGAAGGAGACCGGCTCGCTGCCGTCCCCCGGGTCCAGCGTCACCTCGCCGTCGGCGTCCACCTCCACGGAGCCGAAGTCCTCGCCGAAGACCGGGAAGGTCAGCTGGCGGGGCTCCTGGAGCTGCCTGTAGCGGTCGTACGTGCCGCTGGCGATGAACGGGCGGACGTAGAGCTGGAGCGAGAGGTCCGGCGTGAACGTCCAGTCCGCGCGAACGGAGGCCGAGACGGAGGTCTGGTCCACCTCGCCGAAGACGTAGCGCTCGCCGAACGTCGCCGCCAGCCCGGGCGCCTCGAACGTGCCGACGTACTGCTGCGCGGTGTGCGACACGCCGAACTCCGGTCCCACGCGAAGCGTGAGGTTCGAACTCGGACGGGCTTCGACGCCCGCCTCGGCGCTCCAGCGCCACGAGCCCAGTTCGTTCCAGTTGCCGCCGCTCCAGGCGTAGCCGGAGACGGCCTTGCGGTCGTCGCTCCAGATGTTGCCGTTGAGCTGGAAACCGGCGGGGCTGCCTGCCAGCGGGCCGCCGCGGGTCAGCCGGTCGTCCAGCGTGCGCGCCCAAACGTTGCCGTTGACGTTGGCGCCCCAGAAGTTGAGGAACTGCCCGTTGCCGTTGAACCCGACGAACGTGCCGAGGCGGTCGCCATCGTAGTTCCAGTTCACGCCGCCGAACACGTTCGCGGAGTAGCGGCGGAACGCGCCCTGCGGCTCGTTCTGGGTGTACACCAGCACGCCGCCGATGCCCGCGTTGTCCGCGCGGCTCTGGAAGCCGAGGTCGTTGGCGTCGAAGCCCGGAGAGACGAACTGGGCGTGCACGCCGCCCAGCCAGTGCTCGCCGCTCGTCTTGAGCACGTTGACCTCGCCGCTGGCGCCATAGAGCGCCGTGCGCGATTCGTCCAGACCGAAGGCCCCGGCGTCCGGGCGCTGGTAGACCCGCGGAAAGGCCGTCTGGAGGCGCGTGATCGCCTCCTCGTCGCCGGTGACGTAGCTGCCGGAGAGCTGCGCGCTCAGGAGCCAGTCCTCCGCGAAGGGGTGCTCCACGTCCACGCCGCCCACGGTGGACTGCTGCGGGAGCAGGGACGCGATGGCGTCGTCTCCGGTATCGCGGTAGACCGAGGTGAGGAGCGTGCCCACGCGGGTCCCGCCCAGGTTCGTCCGTGCGCGGCCGACGAAGTAGTTGGAGGTCGGCTCTACCAGTCCGCGGCCGTCGTGGACCATCCCGCCGTGCTCATCGAACGCCTGGAAGCGGCCGTGCTCGGGCCCCGTCACAGCGTTGAGCACGCCGAACGGCACGTCCCCGATACGGCCCGACACCTTCGCGGCACCCAGAATGGTCGTCTGTCCCGGAGCGTCGGTGTAGACCACGCCCTCCTCTCCTGCCGCCTCCTCCGCGGCGTCTGTCACGAACCCTCGCCGCTGCGGGCTTCGCCCGATCCGCCGCGTGTAGAGCAGGTTCGGGCGGTTGTTGGAGAAGAACCGCCGCGGCTCCATCGAGAACACGTCGGCGCCCTCCACGAAGAACGGGCGGCGCTCCTGGAAGAACAGCTCGAAGCCGCCAAGGTTGACCTGTGCGGGGTCTGCTTCCACCTGCCCGAAGTCCGGGTTGATGGTGGCCGTCAGCGTCACGTCCGAGGTCAGGCCGTATTTCACGTCCAGGCCCACGCGGGGCTCGGCGTCCGTCGCGTTGTAGAACGGGTTGGCCTCATTCCCCGGCGCCCGCGTGATGGCGCCAGCGACGTACGGCTGGATCTCCAGACTGCGGGGCGCCCGGAGGTCGCGGAGTTGCCCGAGGACGCCGAACTGGCTCACCATGCCGTCCGTGTCCGGCTCCATCGGAGACCAGAAGTCGGTCTCGCCGGTGCGCGCGATGTCGCGAGCGAACTGGATGCCCCACTCCTGGACCCCGGCGTCGGCGCTGTAGCGGAGTTGGGAGAACGGGATGCGGAACTCGGCGGTCCAGCCGTGCTCGTCGCGATGGACCTTCGCGTCCCAGACGGCATCCCACGAGCCGTCCTCGCGCACGTCGTCGAAGACGAGGAAGTCGCGGAGGACGCCGGCAGGGTTGACGGAGAAGACGAAGGCGGTGCGGTCGTCGTTGTAGGAGTCAAAGCCGACGAGCGCCCAGTCCGTGTTCATGCCCTCGTCGCGCCGCGCCAGCCGGGCGTCGATGGTTTCCGGCTGGGAGTCGTACATCCGCATGCCGACGTAGATGGCGGCGCGGTCGTAGAGGACGCGGGCCTCCGTGCGCTCCCCCGCCACGGCGCCGGGGTTCGGGCTGAACTGCACGAAGTCCGTTGCGACCTCGGCCCCGAGCCAGGCGGCATCGTCCAGGCGGCCGTCGAACGTGATGGCGCCGGCCTCGATGGCGAGGGCGTCCAGGGATTGCGGGCCGTCGTTGACCCGCGGCTGCGCGCTGGCGCCAGCGCCCGGCCGGGAGGAGGCGTCGGCGACGAGGGTCTGCGCGAGCACGGGCGTGCTCAGACACAGCGAGAGGAGAAGGAGGAGAGTGCGGAAGGCCATGACGTGTGTGTGGAGAGGCACGGTCGAGACGAGGCCGGATTCCGGAGAGTTACAGGTGGTGCTAAAAAAACCGCACCAACCTCAGCGTCCTCGCAGCGAGATCGGACCGTTCGTCGTCCGCAGGCGGAGCGCCGCGCCCCCTTGCCCCAGCGTGCCCACCACACGACCGTTCAGGCAGGGGACGCGCGCGCGCCCCCGTTCGTTACACCCCGACTCCTCCAGGGGCAGTCCATCGATGCGAACCGGCCCCAGCGACGTGCGGGCGTCCACCTCGGCGGAGAGATTCGCTGGGACGACGAGCGTTACCGGGCCGTTGGTCGTCTCCAACGCCAGCCGCCCGAGCGGGGACTGGTTCAGCCGGACGTGCACTGGCCCGTTCGTGGTCCGGCCGTCGATCTCGCCCCCCACGTTCTCCAATTCGATGCCGCCGTTCGTGGAGCGGAGCGAGAGTGTGCCCGCCACGTCCGCGATGACGATGCCGCCGTTGACCGTGCGGAGGTCCAGCTCTGCCTCGCGAGGCACGCGCACCTCGTACCGCACGGACGACCAGCCCTCGCGCTGGTCCTGGCGCCCCTCGCGCTTCGGCAGATGGGTAGAGACCGTGCGGCCGCGCACGTGCACCTCCGTCTCGCGGAGCAGTCGCCGTGCGGTGTCCTCGCGGTCTCCCCAGGCCTCCACGTGCGCCACCACCTGGATCTCGCTGCGGCTCCAGCCTGTGACCGAGATGCCCCCGTTGGGCGAGGCGTCCAGGGTCAGTTGACGGCCGCGGAGGTCGAGCGTGCGCGTTTCGCACAGGCGGACGCCATCGCCCCGGGTCTCCCGATCGGGGCACTCGGCGGTACCCACCGTCGCGCTGGCGGCGGCCGCCAGCGGAGCGGCGCGATGCGGGGTGGCGGCGGGAGAGGGGCTGCAGGCTGCGAGCAGCAAGGGAAGAATCAGGAGGTGGAGGCGGACGAGCATGGACACAGGAAGGGCAGGGAGCCAGCGGGGAGCCGCTCCGATGGAACGAGAAGGGCACGCGCGGCCGACCGCCGCGCGCGGAGTAACCAGGGGACGAGCGCCGAGGCTCAGCCGTCGCAGGTGGACGCGGCCTCGGCGGAGGTGCGAACGGTGGCGAGGGCGCGGCGGGCATCCGCGATGCCCTCGCGGACGGCGCGGCGATCCGTGCCCGAACGGGCCCACGCACTCGCGGCCTCTTCGATGCCGTCGAGGCCGTCTTCCATGCCGTCCAAGGCGTGCTGGAGCGCGACCACCTCAGAGCTGGAGGTCACGCGCGCGACCTTCGAAGCGACGGCGTCCAGGCCCGCGCGCCAGCCGTTCAGGCCCGAGGACCACGCCGCCCGACCGTTCCCGGCGACGACGACGGCGCTGCCGTTGGCAGTCGTGATGGCGTAGGAATAACTCCCGGGAGGCGTGGAGGGCCCCCGGTAGCTCCCGGAGCGAGCCTCTTCGCGGACGCGCGTGGCCTCGCGCCGCTGGCGCTCCAGTTCGCGGCGCTTGGCTTCGGTAGCGCGCTCGCGCTCGCGGGCGGCCTCGCGCTGGGCCTGCTCCACCTCACGGCGGGCGTCCTCTAGCTCGCGACGACGCTCGTGGGCCGCTTCCCGCTCCGCCTGCTGCACTTCACGCTGCACGTCGCGCTCGATCTGCGCCAGCCCGCGGCGCATGTCCGCGAGGGCGCGGGTGCGGTCCCGCTGCGCCTGCCGGAGAGATGCCTGGATCTCGGCCTCCAACTCCGCGTCCGCCAGCTCTGCGCGGGCGTCTTCGATGGCCGCCTCCATGTCCCCCTGAGCCTCGGCGAGCGCGGCCTGGATTTCGCGCTCCATCGCGGACCAGTCCACGCCGGCGAGCTCTTCGTACTGGCCGCGGGCTTCGGCGACCGAGCGGCGAGCGGCCTCCAGGGCAGGCGCCAGCTCTACATCCAGATCCATCTCGATATCCTCCAGCGAGCGCTCCGCATCCGCCAGATCCAGTTCGGCGTCGGCCAGGTCCCGTTCCGCCTCGGCGATCTGGCGCTCGGCCTCTTCCATCGCACGGGCGACGGACGGTTGCGGAGCGGTCCGCGGCGACGGCGCGGCGGCGGGCTCCGGGGCTCGCGAGGTGCGCGAGGTCAGCTGGCACGCCGCGAGCGGCAGCACGAGCGAGAACGCCACCAAACCGACGGCAACCGCACGGAGGCGTGTCAATGCCGCTCGCTTCTCGTCGCCCAGGATGGACCGGACCCGCCCCTCCAGCTCCGAGCTCCGCGCCATCGGCGCGAAGGCAGTGAGGCAGCGCTGGCGGCGGCGGAGACCACGCGCGATATCGACCAGGTGACCGGCGTACGTGGAGGGACGCGCCCCGCCCCGAAGAACGGCGTCGTCACAGGCGTGCTCGCGCTCCTCCAGCATCCGGCGGTACGCCCACCACGCGAGCGGGTCGAACCAGTGGAGCGAGACCGCCAGCTGGGCGAGGACTTGCGTCTGCGCGTCGCCTCGGGCGATGTGCGCCAGCTCGTGGAGCAGGACGGCCTGACGGCGGTCGTCGTCCCACGCATCGGCGGAGGCGGGCAGCACGATCGCGGGGGTCCCCCACCCCCACGCGACGGGCACGTCGAGCCGATCCGACCGCAAGAGCCGGACCGGCCCCTCGACGTCGCTCAAGAGCCGGGCGTGCTCAAGCGCGTCGAGCCAGGGTCCCGAGGTCTCCGGGCGGGCGCGCCGCACGAGGTGCCACGCGGCCACGAGCGGGAGCATCCACCCGAGGAGGACCAGGAAGGCGACGCCCGCCCACGCGGACGCCATATTCCGGCCGAACGACCCGGCCCCGATCCACCCGCTGAACCACGAGGCCTTCGGCGGCAGCGGCGCGAGTACCGGCGCGGGCGGAGCGGCAGGGGCCACGGGTGCCTCCGGCGCCGTCGGCACGGCCGGGGGCGGCGTCTCGAACTCCTCCCACATCGGAGCGCCGACGGGAGCCAGCGGCGAGAACGGAGCGACCGGCGCCGTGGGAGCGGCCGGCGCCACCGGGGCGGCTGGCGGCGATGGCGGGGCGACCTCCGCCCTCTGCGCGAGCGCCTCTGGCAGCACCGGGAGCTGAAGCGACGGCCCGAGGAGGGCGTACATCGGCAGCGTCAGCAGCCCGACGAACGCGGCCACCCAGACGGCGTGGCGGGAGGCCGCGGGCGCTCGGCGGAGGAGGTGAACGGCGACGCCCGCAAGAGAGAGGAGGAGGGCGCCTTTGAGCGCGAGGGAGAGGACGATCATGGCTAGCGCCCGGAGTCTCGGGCCTGGTCGATGAGCGCCGAGAGGCGGTCGAGGTCGTCGTCCGTCAACTCGGAATCGCGCAGGAGCGCGGCAGCGGCGCGGACGGGCGCCCCTTCGTAGAACGTGCGGACGAGGTGGCGGAGCGCGCCCTGCCCCGCCTGCTCCCGCTCCACGACGGGCGAGTAGACGTAGCGGGGACCGTCCTGCTCGTGCTGGATGTGCCCCTTCTCCTCCAGGATGCGGAGGTGGGTGCGCACGGCGGAATCGCTGGGCGGGTCGGCGAGCGCGGCGCGGACGTCGGCGGCGGTGGCGCGGCCGAGGCGGTGGAGGACGTCGAGGACCTGGCGCTCGCGGCGGGAGAGGGCGGGTGGAGTCATGAGTGCTAAAAAGTTCGCACGCCCAGTGTAGGGATCCCGGTGCTTTCCCGCAAGGCGCCCTGCTAAAAAAATAGCAGACCGCAACTCACGCTGCCGCACTCCCCCCAGACGGCCCCCGCCCCCGGTTGGTTACACCCGCCCCGCTGGCGGCGCCTCCTCGCGCTCCCTTCCGCCCGCGCCAGCCGCCAGCGCAAACGTGGCGGCGGCCGCCCCCGAGGTGGGAGCGGCCGCCGACGGAGACCTGTTGTAACGGGGTTACCGCGTCAGCTGGCGGTACTTGATCCGCTTCGGCACGTCCGCGGCGGAGCCGAGTCGCTCGCGGCGGTCCTCGTGGTACTCGGAGTAGTTGCCCGGGAACCAGCGCGGGTGGATCTCGCCGTTCTCATCCGGCTCGAACGAGAGGATGTGCGTGGCCACGCGGTCCAGGAACCAGCGGTCGTGGGAGATGACCACGGCGCAGCCCGCGAAGTCCAGAAGCGCCTCTTCCAACGCGCGAAGCGTGTTCACGTCGAGGTCGTTGGAGGGCTCGTCCAGCAGGAGCACGTTCGCGCCCTCGCGGAGCGTCGTCGCGAGGTGGAGCCGGCCGCGCTCACCGCCCGAAAGCTCCGTCACCTTCTTCTGCTGGTCCTGCCCCGCGAAGTTGAACCGGCCGACGTACGCCCGGGCGTTGACCTCGCGGTTGCCTACCTGGATAAAGTCCGAGCCCCCGGAGATGGCCTCGAAAACCGTGTGGTTGGGGTCCAGCGGACGGCTCTGGTCCACGTACCCGATCTTCACCGTCTGGCCGACCGTGAAGGTGCCGGCATCGGGTTCTTCCTGGCCCATGATCATCCGGAACAGCGTGGTCTTGCCCGCGCCGTTCGGCCCGATGACGCCCACGATGCCGCCGGGCGGGAGGCTGAACGAGAGGTCCTCGTAGAGCACGCGGTCGCCGTAGGCCTTGCTCACGCCCTCCGCCTCAATCACCACGTCGCCCAGGCGCGGGCCCGGCGCGATGGGGATCTCGCGCTCCTCGTTGGACTTCTGGTACTCCTCGGAGACCATCCGCTCGTAGTTCGCGATGCGCGCCTTGCTCTTCTTGGAGCGGCCCTTCGGGTTCTGGCGCACCCACTCCAGCTCCTCCTTAAGCGCCTTCTGCCGCTTGCTCTCCTGCTTCTCCTCCAGCGCCAGCCGGGCGCTCTTCTGCTCCAGCCAGGACGAGTAGTTGCCCTCGAACGGAATGCCCTTGCCGCGGTCCAGCTCCAGGATCCAGCCCGCCACGTTGTCGAGGAAGTAACGGTCGTGGGTGACGGCGATGACCGTGCCCGGGTACTGCTCCAGGTGGCCCTCCAGCCACGCCACGCTCTCAGCGTCGAGGTGGTTGGTGGGCTCGTCGAGCAGGAGCACGTCCGGCTGCTGCAGGAGGAGGCGGACGAGTGCGACGCGGCGCTTCTCACCACC
>DUBD01000283.1:0-1618 GCA_012960515.1 Bacteroidota bacterium
CCGATGGACCTCATCCCGGACTACATCGCGCGGAAGCACGGCAAGGAAGAGGTGGTCTACCCCCACCCCATGCTGGAGGAGATCCTCGCGCCGACCTACGGCATCCCGGTCTACCAGGAGCAGGTGATGCAGATGGCGCAGGTGATGGGCGGCTACAGCCTGGGCGGGGCCGACCTCCTGCGCCGCGCGATGGGCAAGAAGAAGCAGTCCGAGATGGACAAGCAGCGCGTCATCTTCGTGGAGGGCGCGAGCAAGAAGGGCGTGAGCGAGGCCAAGGCGAACGAGGTGTTCGACATGATGGCCAAGTTCGCGGGCTACGGCTTCAACAAGAGCCACTCCGCGGCCTACTCCGTGGTGGCGTACCAGACGGCGTACCTCAAGGCGCACTACCCGGCCGAGTTCATGGCGGCCGTGCTCACGACGGAAATGGCCGCCAGCGACAAGCTGGCGATCGCGCTGGAGGCGACCCGGCAGGCGGGCATCTCCATCCTCCCGCCGTGCGTCAACCGCTCAGACGCGTACTTCTCCGTGGAGCACGGGAAGGTGCGGTTCGGGCTCGGCGCCATCAAGGGCGTCGGCTTGGGCGCGATCGAGGCGCTGGTAGCGGCCCGCGAAAAAGCTGGCGGGGCCTTCGAGGACTTGTTCGAGATGGTCCGCGACCTGGACCTCCGCTCGGTCGGCAAGAAGACCGTGGAGGCGCTGGCGATGGCGGGCGCACTGGACACGTTCGAGGGCCACCGCGCGCAGATGGTGGCGGCCGTCGAGATCGCGTGGGCGTATGCACAGAAGCACCAGGCGGACAAGCTGGCGGGCCAGAACTCGCTGTTCGGCGCGGCGGACGGGGGCGGCTCCTCGTTCGTGCCCGCCCTGCCCCACGCGGAGCCGTGGACGAAGGGCGAGGCGCTCCGCCACGAGCGCGACCTGATGGGCTTCTACGTCTCCGGCCACCCGCTGGACGACTACGCGGCGGAGGCGTCGGCCTTCGCGAGCGTGTCCCTCGGCGATACCGAGGGCGTGCCGCACGAGAGCGACCAGACGGTCTGCGGCATCCTCACGGCGATGGACCGGCGGACGACCAAGAGCGGGCGGCCCATCGCGTTCCTGACCGTGGAGGACACGACGGGCGCGGCCGAGGTGGTGTGCTTCGCGCAGACCCTGGAGCGGTTCGGGCACCTCTTGGAGGTGGACCAGCCGATGCTCGTGCGCGGCAAGGCGGAGACCTCGCGCGGCGACCTCAAGCTGATCGCGAAGGAAGTGCTGCCCATGTGGCGCGTCCGCGAGCAGATGGTGGCGGCGATCACGCTAAAGGTGGACGCGGACCTCCACACCGAGGAGACCATCCGCCAGCTGGCGGCGCTGTGCGGCGAGCACAAGGGCACGAAGAAGCTCTACGTGGAGCTGACGCACCCGCGGATGCCGCAGCCGGTGCGGCTCCACGCGCGGACGGCGGTGGTGGACCTCACGCCGGACTTAATGAAGGGGCTGAGCCAGCTCGTTGGGAGAGAAGGCATTACCCTGGAAGCCACGTCATGAGCCGCGCCTTCACTAAGGACGAAGCCCCCGAAGACGCCATCGTCGTTGCCCCGCGGGCACCGTTGCCGTCTGGCGTGCCCAACTA
>DUBD01000283.1:1688-2025 GCA_012960515.1 Bacteroidota bacterium
CGCGGCTGGCGGCGGCCTCCGGCATGGAAGAGACCGAGCGGAAGCGCCAGCTCGCAGCGGTCGCGGAGCGGCTGGCGATGCTCCAGGAACGCCTCGCACGGACCCAACTCGTAGACCCCAGCCGCCAATCGGGCGAGGCCGTCCGGTTCGGCGCGCACGTCGTCCTCACGGGGTCGGACGGGAGCGAGCGCCGGTTCCAGATCGTCGGCGTGGACGAGGCCGATGCGGCGGAGGGCCGCGTGGCGTTCACCTCGCCCATCGCGCGAGCCGTGACGGGCAAGAAGGTCGGGGATGCCGCGGAGCTGGCGACCGCCTCCGGCACGGAGTCGCTGGTGGT
>DUBD01000283.1:2041-10043 GCA_012960515.1 Bacteroidota bacterium
GCGATCCGCTACGGCGAGGAGGCATAACGGCGGCACGGGCAGCGGCGGTGGTCGTAGGCTCTCCCCTTCCGCGTTTCGCCTTCCCCCTTTCGCGTTCTCCCCATGTCCCCCGCCGAGGTCCAGGCCTACCTCCACAGCCACATCCCCATCAGCGCGGCCCACGGCATCACAGTCGTCCGCGCGGGTCCGGAGCGCGTCCGGCTGGCGGCGCCGCTGGAGGAGAACATCAACCACTTCGGGAGCGTGTTCGGCGGGAGCGCGAGCGCCGTCGCGATCCTCGCGGCGTGGACGTGGCTGCACCTCCGGCTCTCGGCGCGAGGCTGGACCGGCCGGGTCGTGATTCAGCGGAGCGAGGTCAACTACCTCCGCCCCACGACGGCGGACTTCGAGGCCGTCTGCGAGGCGCCCGACGCGCGCAACTGGGAGCGGTTCGTCTCCACGCTGGAGCGCCGGGGCCGCGCCCGCCTCCCGCTCTACACCACGCTCCTCTGCGACGGCGAGGAGACCGCGCACTTCGAGGGCGACTACGTGGCGCTCTCCACCTGATCGCTCACCGCTTCCGCCAGCCGGGCGCGGGAGCATCCCGCCCGGCGTCCCCTGAGCGGAGCGACGGAGGCCCACCCGAACGCTTCGGAACCGCGAGGTGCGAGGGTTCCGCCGGCGCCGCGTGCCGTCGCAGCCGCTCAGGGTGACAGGTGCAGCGTCGCCTCAGCGGTCGCGTCCGCGCCGCTTCGGGTGGTAGCGCTCGATCTCGCGGATGCGCTGCGACATCTCCTTGCCCTGCTGGCGCTCGCGCTGGCGGGTGGATTCCTCCTGCCGGGCGTCCAGGTACGCGGCCTCGCGCTGGAGCTTGAGGTAGCTCTCGTAGCGGTCGGCCGCCAGATCCCCGCGCTCCACCGCCTCGCGGACGGCGCAGCTCGGTTCGTGGACGTGCGCGCAGTCACGGTAGCGGCACCCGGAAGCGAGACCCTCGATCTCCGAGAAGGCGTGCGCGATGCCGTCGCCGGCGTCCCACAGCTGCACCTCGCGAAGACCGGGCGTATCGATCAGGAGACCACCGCCGGGCAGCGGCACCAGCTCGCGGTGCGAGGTCGTGTGCCGGCCGCGGCTATCGTCCTCGCGGACGCCGCCCGTCGCCATCCGCTCGTACCCGAGCAGTCGGTTGACGAGCGTGGACTTCCCCACGCCGGACGACCCGACGAGCGCAACGGTCCGGCCGGGCGCGAGGTACGGCGTGAGCGCGTCCACTCCCTCGCCGGAGCGCGCCGAAAGCGGGAGCACGTCCACGCCCGGCGCCGCTAGTTCCACCGCCAGCCGGCGGCCGTCCACGTCATCGCACGCGTCGGCTTTGTTGAGCAGGACCACGGGGGTCGCTCCGCCCGCCCACGCCTGACTGACGAAGCGCTCCAGCCGTCGGAGGTTGAAGTCGCCGTCCAGTCCGGAGACGATGAACAGCACGTCGAGGTTGGCGGCGAGGACCTGCTCGCGCGTGACCGCGCCAGGCACTTTCCGCGCGAACGCCGTCCGCCGCGGCAGAATGGCCTCGATCACGGCGAGATCGTCCGCGCCGCCGCCTCGAATGGCGACCCAGTCGCCCACCACGGGCCACTCCGCGTCGGGGTCGGCGTGGGCACGACCGGGAAGGATGGCCGCGATCCCCGCCTCTCCATCGTGGACGAGCGTGCGGGTACGGGCCTGTTGGAGAACGCGAGCGGGTCGCGTGTCGGGGCGGGCCAGCGCGTCCTGTTGCGCGGCCCAGTGGGCGTTCCAGCCCAGAATGTGTAGAGTCATGACCTGACGTCGAAACGGCATGCCACACCCCTCGCGCCGGGAGGGCGCGGGGGCAGCGTTCAGACGGGAGGCTCCACGGCATCGGGTGCCGCAGCGCGTCCCGGGAGTCAGGCAGTCATAGGCGAGGGGCCAGAAGAAGCGCCAGCGGGCGGCGCGGACCTCAATCTACCGTGCAGGTGGGCGCGAAATGAGTGGAGCCGGGACCGCCCTGTCCGCGCTCCCGGCTCCTGTGGGCGACACCGCGCCCGATGCTCGTCGGATGGCTTACGGCCAGATGCCGCGCTGGAGCGCCACGCCCGCCACGCGGCCCACGGCCAGTACGTACGCGGCGGTCCGCAGGTCCACCGGACCGAGCGGCTCGCCGTTCAGGCCGCGCTCGCCTCGCTGGCGGTCGAGGTCCGCGAGAGTACCGTTGAGGCGCGACTGCGTGGCGATCACGGCGTCCGTCGCGCGCTCCATCTTGGCGAGGAGCTTCGCGTTGACGAGGTCCTCGTCCCACTGCTCGTTCTCGTGGTTCTGCACCCACTCGTAGTAGCTGACGGTCACGCCGCCGGCGTTGCAGAGGATGTCCGGGAGAACCGGGATTCCGCGCGCGTAGAGGGCGCGGTCCGCAGCGGGCGTGGTGGGACCGTTGGCGCCCTCCACTACGAAGCGCGCCCGGATGCGGTCCGCGTTGTCGGCGCGGATCTGGTTCTCGAGCGCCGCGGGGACGAGGACGTCCACGTCGAGCGCCAGCAGGTCGTCGTTGGAGATCGGCTCGGTGCCCACCAGCCCGTCCACCACGCCGGCCTCATCGCGGAGCGCGATGGCGGCGTCCATGTCGATGCCCTCCTCGTTGTAGCGCCCGCCGCTCACATCACTGATCGCGACGATGCGCGCGCCTGCCTCCGCGAAGAGACGGGCGGCCGTCGCCCCCACGTTCCCGAAGCCTTGGACGGCCACGGTCGCGCCGTCCAGGGAGTCCAGCCCGTCCACGAGACCCTGCGCGAGCGCGCGTTGGCAGGCGTAGAGCACGCCCCGGCCGGTCGCCTCGGCACGTCCGAGCGAGCCGCCTATGTCCACCGGTTTCCCGGTCACGACGGGCAGGTTGTTCTCGCCGGGGTGCATCATGGCGTAGGTGTCGTACACCCAGGCC
Source organism: Bacteroidota bacterium (assembly GCA_012960515.1). Lineage (GTDB taxonomy): Bacteria > Bacteroidota > Rhodothermia > Rhodothermales > Rubricoccaceae > Rubricoccus. The sequence goes on from DUBD01000283.1 coordinate 4,968, forward strand.
ATCGTGCGGGCGTTCGTGTTCACGTCCGGGGCGGGCACGTCCACGAACGGCCCGAGGGCGTCGCCCAGCTGGGACACGAAGCGACGGGTGATCCGCCGGAGGTCTGATTCGGTCAGTTCAGCCGGGTTGCACGCCACACCGCCCTTCGCGCCGCCGAACGGCACGTCCACCACGGCGCACTTCCACGTCATCCACGCCGCCAGCGCGCGGACCTCATCGGCGGTCACATCGGGATGGAAGCGGATGCCGCCTTTGCCGGGGCCGCGGACGCTGTTGTGCAGCACGCGATGCCCCACGAAGTTCTGCACCTGCCCGTCAGCCGTCTCGATGGGAAACTCCACCGTGATCAGCCGCTCCGGACGGACGAGATAATCGACGAGCCCGGGGTCCAGATCCGGCAGGTAGCGGACGGCGGTGTGGAACTGCTCCTGCGCAATCGCGAAGGGGTTCAGTTCTTCCTGGACGGGTGCTTCGATGGACGACATGGATCAGACGAGGCGGCTTTCGTAGGCCGCGAGATGAACGAGGAACGCGGAGCGAAGAATCGCCACCCGGGCCTCTTCGGACGCGCGATCGGTGTGGAGCAGCCGGCCGCAGGGCTGACCGGGCCCGCCCACGCCGCGTAGCGCGAAGAGCTCGGGCGTGAGGGAACCGAGCGCCAGCCCCAGGCACCGGGCGAAAAAGGCCATGTCCAGAGGCTCCCACTCGCCGGCCTTCGCGCCGCGCGGCACGACCCGTTGCACGAACGTGCCGCGGGCGTCCGGGGAGAAATAGGCGTTCGCGATGGGGTACCGGCTCGCGCCGCTGACGGCGGGAAGCTCGATGCAGCCGTCGTCGTTGACCGCGGACGCGAGGAGAAACGCGGGATGGAGCACGGCGCAGAGAATCAGGAGGCGCCGGCGGTTTCCGGCTGGTACAGCACCGCCTCGATGACGTACTGGACCGTCCCGGCGGGAGCGTCGCACGTGATAACCTCGCCTTCCGAGCGGCCCAGCAACGCGCGGCCCACGGGCGTGACTACGGACAGCCGACCGCGCTGCAGGTCGGCCATGCCGGGGACGACGAGGATCAGCTCTCGCGAGACGTCCGTGCCCAGCCGTCGCACGCGCACGCGCGAGTTCAGCGTCACGAGCGTCCTCGGTGCGTCGCCCGGGCCGATCACGTGCGCGGACTGAAGCTCGTCCGAGAGGCTCCGCCAGCTGGCGGCCGCCTCGCCCCGCCGCGACCGAGACGCCACGATCTGCTGCAGCAGCTCGCGGTCCGGACGGGTCAGCGTGAGAGGAGACGTGGCCATGGGAAAGGGTCTCGCCGTCCCGAGGTAGTGGGACTTCGTCGCGCGCGGCCAGGCAACCGCGGGGCCCCGCGCGACGGAAACGGGAGGGCGAGACGTTGAGACGGGGCTGCTGACGGGAGCCGCCAGCGTGCCGGACCCCAGGATCGGGACGGCGCGACGATAGATCCAATCTGTTGTATAGATCACCCGATAAGGCGACCTTATCACATGACCCTCCTCCAGCTCACCTACGCGCTGGCGCTCGACCGCTACGGGCACTTCGGCCGAGCCGCCGAGGCGTGCCACGTCACCCAGCCGGCGCTCAGCGCCGCGATCCGTGCGCTGGAGACCGAACTGGGCGTGGTCCTGTTCGACCGGACGGCGCACCCCATCCGCCCGACCGAGGTGGGCGCGTCGGTCGTCAACCAGGCGCGGCACGTACTCGCGGAGGCCGAGCGGCTGGAGGACCTCGTGAGCGAAGCCACCGGCGAGCTGGCGGGCGAGCTCCGCGTGGGGATTCTCTCCACCATCGCGCCGTACATGATCCCGCTCGTCATCGCGCCGTTCGGCCGGCGGTACCCGAACGTCGAACTCGTGTTCGAAGAGCTCGTCGCAGAAGCCATCGTGGACGGCGTCCGCCGAGACCACCTCGACGCCGGGCTAGTGGCGACGCCGCCTCACGCGCGAGGTGTGGAGGAGACGCCGCTGTTCGTAGAGCCTCTCGTGGGCTACGTCGCGCCCAGCCACCGGCTGTACGAGCGCGATGCGATCTCCGTCGCCGACCTCAGCCCGGATGACGTCTGGCTCATGCGGGAGGGCCACTGCTTCCGCCAGCAGGCGCTGGCCCTCCTCGAACAGGGCGCAGCCGGCCGCCCCACCCCTCGCGCCGTCCAGTTCGAGAGCGGCAACCTGGAGACGCTCCAACGGATCGTGGACCGGGGGTACGGCATGACCCTGCTGCCGTGGCTCGCGGTGCAGGGCCAGGGGTCCCACGCCCCCGCATCCGTCCGGCCGTTCCACCCGCCCGCGCCGCACCGGACCGTCCGCCTCGTGTACCCGGCCACGCTCGTCCGCCGCCAGCTCGTGCGCGCGTTCGCCGCCGAAGTAGCGATGGCCGTCGCTGCCGACCTGCCGCCGGGCTCCGTCGTCTACGAATCAGAGCCGTAGCCTGCGCCCTCCACCTCGCGGATGCGCCGGGCGACGTACGCCATGTCGTCCGGCATCTCGCGCTGGAAGAACACGTCCTCGCCCGTCGCAGGGTGGCGGAACCCGAGCGTTCGCGCGTGAAGGGCCTGGCGAGGCAACGCTCGGAAGAGGTTGTCGAAGAACTTCTTCCGGCTGCCGACCGCTGGGCCGTAGCGGATTGCGGCCCCGTTGTAGGTCTCATCCGCGAACACAGGGTGCCCGATGTGCTTCGCATGGACGCGGATCTGGTGCGTGCGGCCCGTCTCCAGCTTGAACCGGACGAGCGCGAGGTGACCGAGGTCCTCTTCCACCCAGTAGTTCGTGGCGGCCCACTTGCCCTCCCCTTCTGGGCGTACCGCCACGCGCTTCCGGTTACGTGGATCACGGTCCAGCCAGCTCTCGATCCGGCCCTCCGCGGGATCGGGCACGCCCCATACGAGGGCGACGTACTCGCGACGGATAGTACGCTCGGCGAACTGGCGCCCCAGGTCCGCCAGTGCCTCATCGGTTTTCGCGACCACCATCAGGCCGGACGTGTCCTTGTCCAGCCGGTGCACGAGGCCCGGCCGGATCGTGGGGTCGCCGTCGTAACGGGAGCCGGCCGTCGCGGTGGCCAGTCCCACGTCGTCGTCGTCTTCGTCCTCGACGGTGTCGGCCGCCAGCGGCCCGGCGCCCACGTGGTGGAGCAACGCGTGCACGAGGGTCCCCGTCCGGTGCCCGAACGCCGGGTGCACCACCATGCCCGGCGGCTTGTCCAGCACGATGAGCGTCTCGTCCTCGAACACGATGTCGAGCGGGATGTCCTCCGGCTCGATCTCCATCGGCGGCGGGCGCAGGATCCGGCAGACGATGGTATCGCCCGGCTGCACGCCCGTGGAGGTGCGCTTGATCGTCTTCCCATTCACGTCCACCCGCCCCTCCTTGATGCCTCGCTGCACCTTCGCGCGGGTCGTGCTCGGCAGCTTGCTCGCGAGGTACACGTCGATGCGCACGCCGCCCTCCTGCCCCGGGGGGACGTCGATGGTGGTGACGGTTTCGATCTTGTCGGGCTCGGTGCTCACGCGCGTCGGGCTGGCGGTGCGGGCCGGCGGTTCGAGCCGCCAGCGGGTAAACGGAAGGGGCGGCCCCACGAAGAGGCCGCCCCTGAGACTCAGACGCGGGTGCCGCCTACTGCGGGGCCTCGGAGGCCGTCGAGTAGTTGACGCGGAGGGCGTCCGCTTCGCGGAGCTCCTGCTGCACGTCGTACAGGTACCCGGTCTCGATTTCGCGGTCAACGTTGAGCGACACGATCGTGGCGGGCTCTTCGACGAGGCGGCGGTACATCGCGTCGCGGATGTCCGTCATGTCGTCGATGAGCGCGTCATTGATCTGGACGCCGCTCTCACCCGTCTCGCGGTTCTGGCCGACGTAGACGTACTGGATGAGTCGTTTCTGGTCGATCTTCTCGACCGCCGACGCCTGGGGCAGCCGGGTGATGACGAGGAGTTCGGTCTCGCGAAGGACCGTCGTCACCATGAAGAAGATCAGGAGCATGAAGATGATGTCCGGCAGCGACGCTGTCGGGATCTCCTGCTTGGACTGGCCCTTCTTCTTGAAGTGGGCAGACATGGGGGTGGGGCTAGGTCTCGGGAGGGATCACACGAGGCGGGCCGAAGCCCGCGTGTCTCACCCCGGATCGGGCTCGGCGAGCGAGATCTTCAGCGGGTACTTCTCCTTGACCTCGTCCACGTCGTCTTCGTCGAGACGGGCGAGGTAGGTGGGGTAGTCCACGCCAGCAAGCTGGTTGGCGTACTGGTTGCGGACGTCGATGTACGCACCCTTGATCTCATCGAGGACCTCCACGTAGCGCTCGTACGAGAGCGCGCGCTCGGTCTTGAACGAGACGACCGCCTTGTCGGGGTTCTCCGAGTAGCCGGGATCCCGACCTTCGTTGGTGATGTGCTTGACGATCTCGCCACGGATCGCATCGACCCGCATGAACTCGCCCTCGACGAGCACGTCGCCGTTGTTGTTGACGAGGATGACGAGGAGGTTGCGGTCCTTGATCTCAGGCGGCTCGACCTGTTCGTCGAGCTTCGGCGGGAGCTGCATGTAGATGCCCTTCTCCGTGTTGATCGTGGTAACGAGCAGGAAGAAGATCAGCAGCAGGAACGCGATGTCCGCCATCGAACCCGAAGGGATCTCGGCGTCGCGTTTGGTTCGGCGCTTGAGGAGCGGCATGGTGTGGGGGGCGTTGGGGGGCAGAACGGAGCGTGGGTCGCTCTATTTCACGAGCCCACGCACGCCCGCGATCACCAGCGCGGCGAGACCGGAGAGGACGAGGACGATGGCCGTCATGATGAAGGCCAGGGCGAACGCGTCCTCACTGCTCGCGTTGACGAGGTAGACGATCGCGAAGATCACGACCGGGAGGGCGAACGCCGCGATGGCGAGCTTGCCCTGACCACGAAGACGCGGGGCCGCGTTCTTCAGGCCGAAGGCGAGCATCATGAGCAGGCCGCCTCCGATGAGGAGGGCCGGGAGGTAGACGACGAGGAACTGGAGCATCGGGGGGAGAGCTAGAGACGGGAGGGAACGAGCACGCCGGGCCCCGGCCGGCTGGCGGCTGGGGCCGGCGG
>DUBD01000284.1 GCA_012960515.1 Bacteroidota bacterium
CGTCGATCGAGATGTTGGTGTTGTGGGTGGTGGCCTGGCGCCGTCGGGGCGAGGTCGTCTCGTTCGTCCGAGCCTATCGGCATACGCCGCTATTGTGGATGAGCCTGGTGTTCGTGCTCCTGTACGCTACAGCGTTGGGGATGGCGATCGGCAACTTTGGAATCCTGGCCCGGCAGCGAGTCCACATTCTTCCATTCCTCCTCTTGTTGATTGCTGGGTCCCGAGAACGCCCGGGGACCTCACCGTTCATTCCGAGCGCGGTACGGCCTCGCGGCCGGGCAATGGCATCGGTGTAGCTCAGGAACCTACCGGCCTCTGCGAGTGAGGCTGTTGGGTCAACGCGAGATGACAGCCCTCCGCCTCCTCTACGTCGTCACCCACCCGATGACGGCGCGACACCTTCTCCGCGGCCAGCTGGCGGAAGCGGTGGGCCGGGGCTACCGTGTGGCCGTCGCCAGTGCGCCTGGCGCGGACTTGGACGCCGTCGAAGAACGGGAGGGCGTCGAGGTGTTCCCGGTTCCCATAGTGCGAGAGATCGCCCCCGGTGCCGACCTCCGCGCGCTGGCGGCGCTCGTCGGCGTGATGCGGCGCTGGCGGCCAGACGTCGTCAACGCCGGCACCCCGAAGGCCGGGTTGCTCGGGACGCTCGCCGCGCGGATCGCCGGTGTCCCGGTGCGGCTCTACACCCTGCGGGGCCTCCGGTTGGAAACCACGACGGGTCGGACGCGCGCCATCCTCCGCACGACGGAGCGTCTGTCCTGCGCCGCGGCCTCTCGCGTGATCGCCGTCAGTCCGAGCCTCGCGCGGCGGGCCGTGGACCTGGGGCTGGTGGGGGAGGAAAAGGTGACGGTTCTGGGCCAGGGCGCGAGCAATGGCGTGGAGATCGAGCGGTTCGTGCACCCGGATCCCGAGGCCGTCCAGGCGCTCCGCCAGCGGCTCGGGCTGGGAGGAGACGAGCCGAGCGGGAGACCGCGCTCCGTCCGGTCACCCTCCCCTGCGGGCTCCGCCCGCGTCCCCTCCCGTCTGGGAGGGGAGGGGGGGTATGAGGGGCGCATCTCGCTCGCGTCTGACTCTGTTGTTCCGTCCGACCCCGATCCCTCCATCGCGCCCCCTCCCCCGGACGGGGGAGGCCGGGAGGGGGTGACCGAGTCGAGCGAGGGAGGGGACCTGAGCGTCGCCCTTCCCCGTCCCCTCCCGCCCGGGAGGGGAGAAGGCGTCGCTCCATCACGCCCCCCTGTCATCGGCTTCGTCGGGCGGTTCACGCGGGACAAAGGGATCGCTGAGCTCGTGGAGGCCGTCGGGCACGTCCGGTCGGCCTGGCCCGAGGCGCGGCTGCTGCTCGTGGGCGACTTCGAGGCGGGAGATCCGGTGGGGGAGCGCGTGCGGGCGGCGATCGAAGCCAACCCCGCCATCCTCACGCCGGGCTTCCTCCCGGACCCCGCGCCGGCCTACGCGCTGATGGACGTGCTGGCGTTCCCCTCCCACCGCGAGGGGTTCCCCAACGTCCCGCTCGAAGCCGCCGCGGCAGGCCTTCCCGTCGTGGGCGCGCGAGCGACGGGGACGGTGGACGCGGTCGTGGACGGAGAGACCGGCGCCCTCGTGCCCATCGGCGACGCCGCCGCGCTGGCGGAGGCGTTGGGCCGGTACCTCGCGGATCCCGCGTTGCGCGCACGCCACGGCGAGGCGGGCCGCCAGCGCGTGGCGGCGCACTTCACG
>DUBD01000285.1 GCA_012960515.1 Bacteroidota bacterium
AGTCCTGCCGCGCCTGCTCGCGCTGACCGTCCGCCCACCACCGCGCCTCGGCGAGCGCCAGCCGGGCGTCGTAGCTGGACGGCAGCAGGTCCACGGCCTGCTCCCCCATCGCGACGGCCCCGTCGAAGTCTCCCGCGAGGAACCGGGACGCCAGCAGCCCGAACGTGCCCCCGACGTGGTCCGGGTCTTCCTCGTGGACGCGCGCGAACGCCTCCTGCGCCGTCTCCAGATCGCCCTGCTGCCACGCCGCCAGCCCGAGGTTGTACCGGAGCGAGAGCTTGCCGGGCGCCCGCTCCAGCGCGAGCCGGAACTGACGCGCCGCCGCCTCCGCATCGCCGACGTTGAGGTAGTACACGCCGAAGCTGTTGAACGGCCGCCAGTGGTCCGGGTCCAGGTCAATCGCGCGGTGGTACGCGGCCTCGGCCTCGCGCCCGTTGCCCATCGCGGAGTGGACCTGCGCGAGTTGGAGGACGGCCTCGGCATCGGCCGGGTCCAGCGCGAGCGCGCGGTCCAGGTCGAGGAGCGCCTGCTCGTACTCCCCGAGCCCCTCGTGGATGAGCGCGAACACGGTGTGCACCTGGGGCAGGCGGTCGTCCAGCTGGCGGGCGCGCTCGGCGGAGGCGAGGGCGCGCTCCGCCCACTCCACGTTGTCCGTCCGTTCGTAGGTCTGCCACTCGGCGTCGGCGAGGGCGGCGCGGGCGAGCACGAAGAGCGAGTCTCGCGCGAGGGCTTCGTCGAAGAGGGCGCGGGCCCGCGCGAGGTCCTCCACGCCCTGCCGGTTGCGGAGGTGGCCGCGTCCGCGGAGGAAGTACGCGTTCGCCTCGGGGTCCTCCGTGCCTCCGGCGCCCAGCTCTTCCCGGGTGGCGTCCGCCACCTGCACGCGAAGCAGGTCCGCCACTTCCAGCGCGACAGCGTCCTGCAGCGCGAGCGTCCGCCCGCCGTCGCCCCCCACTTCGCGCGATTCGCGCTGCGTCGGCATCCCGTCCGCGAGGTCTACGAGCGTCACGAGCACGCGGACCGTGTCCGTCTCCGCCGTCACGATGCCCCGGACGGCCAGACTCGCGCCGAGCCGGTCCCGCGCCTCGGTCGCGCTCATGCCGGTCTGCACCTCGCTGGCCGGCACGATGGCAACGGCCGACTCCGCCGGCAGCAACCGCCCCAGCTTCCCCGTCACCACCTCCACCAACCCGTCCGCGAGGGCCGCGGCGTCCGGGCCGCTCGCGTCGAACGGGAGGATCACGAGGCGTTGGGGCGCCGCCTCCGATGAGGGTGGGTCTGCGAGCGGCCGGATCCCGAACCACCCGAGCGCGAGCACCGCCAGCCCGGCGAGAGCGCCCGCGCCCCACCGCCGCCCGCTGGCGGCGCGTCTCGGCGGAGCCTCGGGCGGGGGTGCCGTGTGAGCGTCCAGCGCGCCGACGACCGCGGCCATGCTCTCGAATCGGTCTGCAGGATCTTTCGCCAGACACCGCTCCACGACGGCCGCCAGCGCGGCGGGCACCTCGGCGCCGAGCGGCGGGGGCGACTCGTGGAGGACTGCGTACCCGACGGCCGCGGCATACGCGCCCTCGAACGGGCGCCGGCCCGCAAGCATCTCGTACAGCACGACGCCCAGCCCCCACACGTCGGCGCGGGCGTCCACCGGGGCACCGCGGAGCTGCTCCGGCGCCATGTACAGGGCGGTGCCCAGCCGCTCCCCCGTCCGCGTGAGCGCCGCGTCTTCCGCCTGCGCGATCCCGAAGTCCAGCACCTTCGCGCACGGTCCACCGTCGGGTCCCCCCTCCGGCAGGACCATGACGTTCGCGGGCTTCACGTCGCGATGGACGATGCCCGCGCGGTGCGCCGCGCCCAACCCGAGCGCGATCTGCCGCGCGAGGGAGCGCGCCTCTTCCGCCGCCAGCGGACCCTCCGCCAACCGCTGGCGCAGCGTCTCGCCCTCGTAGAACGCCATCGCGACGAAGAGGCCCGCGTCGGTCTCGCCCACGTCGTACACGGAGGCCACGTGCGGATGGTCCAGCGCAGCGACGGCCCGCGCCTCGCGGAGCAGCCGATCCCGGGCGCGCTCGTCGCCCACGAGGTGCGGCGCGAGCACCTTCAGCGCGACGGCTCGGCCCAGACGAGTGTCCCGCGCGCGGTACACGACCCCCATGCCACCTTCCCCGAGCCGCTCCTCGACGCGGTACGGACCGACCTCGCGGCCGAGAAACGGGTCAGCGCCCGCCGGGCGGGCGGGTCGGGAGGATGAGAGGGACATCGCGAGGGCGTAGGCCGCCGCCCGCTCCAATGTCCACGCTGGACGGTTACCATCCAAGCAGGCCCCCGCCGACCCCATGCCCACGCCCCCCCACGACGAACTCCAGCGGCTCCGCCGTGCCGTGGACGAGCTCGCGCTACTCAACGAGCTCGCCATCGCGATTGGGAGCGCGCGGGACCTGGACGACGCCGTGCACACGCTGGTCAGCCGCTCGCTGGACGCGCTCGGCGCGGAGCAGGGCGTGGTCACGCTCGTGGACCATCAGTCCGGCGAGGTCGGGGCCACGTTCGTCCGCACCGTCCGCCAGCGCACCGAGCGGCTGGGGCCGGCCTCGGCGCTGCGGCCAGACGAGGCGCTGCTCGGCTGGATGGGCGCGCACCGTCAGACCCTCCGCCTGGACGATCCCCGCGCAGAGAAGCCGTTCGCGGACTTCGCCTGGGACGATTCCGTGCGGACGGTCCTCTGCGCACCGCTCGTGGCTGGCGGTCGCTTTCTGGGCGTGCTCACGCTCTACAACAAGCGCGAGGGCCCCTTCACGCCGGACGACGCCCGCCTGCTCACCATCCTCTCGATGCAGTCTGCGCAGGTGCTGGAGTCCGCCCGGCGCGAGGCCGAGCGGACCCGCGTGCTCAACCTCTTCGGCCGGCACACCGCGCCCGCCGTGGTGGAGGAACTCCTGCGCCACGAGGCGGACCCGCCCGTCCGGCGGATCCCCGTCTGCGTGATGTTCCTGGACGTCCGAGGGTTCACCACGTTCGCGGAGCACTCCGAGCCGGAGGCCGTCGTGGACTTCCTGAACGCGTTCTTCGGGCTGACGGTGGAAGCCGTGACCTCGCGCGGCGGGATCGTGCACCAGCTCCTCGGGGACGGGTTCATGGCCATCTTCGGCGCGCCGCTCTCGTCGCCCGATGATTGCCAGAACGCGGCGGAGGCCGCGCTGGACATCGTGCGGCGGGTGCGCGAAGAGACCGCCGCCGGCCGGCTCCACCCGGTGCGGGTCGGGGTCGGGTTGCACACGGGCGACGTGGTGGCGGGGACCGTCGGGTCCGCGCAGCACAAGGAGTACAAGGTGACCGGCGACGTGGTCAACGTGGCCTCGCGAGTGGAAGGGCTGTGCAAGACGCACGACGCCGAAGTGCTCGCCACCGCCGCCGTCTGGCGGCAGCTCCCGGCCGGCCGGTTCTCCGCCGATGCGCTCGGGCCGGTGGCGCTGCGGGGCCGGTCGGATGCGGTGGACTTGTACCGGTTAGCGTAACCGAACGCCACGGGCCGTGAGCCGTCGGCCTCGGCAAGGGCGCATGAAGGGGAGCGGCAGCCTTACGCTACCGCCGATAGGCTCTGCCAGTCCGCGGCGGCCTCGTACGCTACTCCAGCCCCTTTCCTGCAGTCCCATGAAGACGTTTCTCAAGTGGACCGGCATCGTGCTCGGCTCCCTCCTCGTCCTCGCGATCATCGGCGGTTTCGCGCTGTACACCAAGGGGTCTCGCTCCATCCAGGCAGCGCACGCCGTGGAAGTGGCGGCGCTGACCGTACCCACAGATTCTGCGTCGCTGGCTCGCGGCGCGCACCTCGCGGGAGTTTTTGGGTGCGTGGATTGCCACGGTGACGACCTCGCGGGGCAGGAGATGGGCGACGCGCCGCCGTTCCGGCTCGTCGCGAGCAACCTCACGCCGGGAGGCATCGGGCGCGAGTACACCCCCGCGGACTGGGACCGCGCGATCCGGCACGGGGTCGGGCAGGACGGGCGGGCGCTGTTCGTGATGCCGTCCGGCGCGTACAACCAGATGTCCGACCGCGACCTCGCGAGCCTCGTCGCCTACCTCCAGACGGTCGCGCCCGTCGAGAACGAGTTCGATCGGGTGGAGTGGAAGCCGATGGGCCGCATCCTCGCTGGCGGCCCGATCGACGTCTCCAAGGGCGTCCACGCCGGCACCCCGCCCGCCTCCCACCCGGACGCGGACTCCACGGCCGCCTGGGGCGAGTACTTCGCGATGGGGGTCTGCGCGTATTGCCACGGCCCCAACCTGGAGGGCCAGATGGTGGAGGACGGCCCCGAGCCGATCCTCGCGCCGGACCTCCGGGCGGCCGGCCAGTGGCCCGCCGAGATGTTCCACGAGGTCATGACCACGGGCGTGACGCCGGACGGGCGCGAGATGAACCCGGAGGTCATGCCGTGGACGATGACCGCGCGGATGACGGAGACGGAGCGCGAGAGCCTCCGGCTCTACCTCGCGAGCCTCGGCCCGGCCGCTCCCACGGACGCCTGAGCCCGCCCGGCTGGCGGCGGCCCTCGCCGAGAGCGACCGCCAGCCGGTGGATGGTTACTCCTCCGATGCCGCGTCGGCCTCGGGGAGGAGGACGACCTGCACGTACTGCTCGGGGTCGAGGTACCGCTGCGCGGTGGCCTGAACGCTCTCGGGCGTGGCGGACTGGCGGCGCTCGGCGTCAGCGATGACGTCCGCCAGCGCGGTGCCGTAGCGGGCGGACTCGGAGAGGGCGCGGAGCCAGTAGCCGTTCTCGCGGCGGTTGGTCTCCTCGGCGCGGCGAGCGCTCTCGCGGACGTTCTCCACGTAGCGCGCCTCCGGCCCCTCGGTCTTGATCTCCGCGATGGCGTCCATCACAGCGCCGATGAGTTCGTCCACGCGCTCCGGGTCCGTTCCGAACCCGACCGTGAACCGGTACTCCGGCCGCGGCTCCCGCCACGACATCGGCTCCACGCGGACGAAGTAGACGCCGCCGCGCTCCTCGCGAAGCTCCTCGCGAAGCCGCGTCTGCAGCACGTCCCCGAGCACCTGTAGCGCGCTCTCCGTCTCGAACGAGTAGCCCTCCAGCTCGCCGTGGAAGGTGATCTGGACCTGCGCCTTCGGCTCCACGCCGCGGCGGACGGTCTTCTGCACCACGCCCGGCGGCGGCTGCACGTCCACATCGCGCGGGGCGTCCTCGCGGTCCAGGGTGGGGAGCGTGGCGAGGTACTGCGCCGCCAGCTGGCGGACGGTCCCGAGCTCCACGTTGCCGACGATCACGAACGTGAAGTCGTCCGCGTCGGCGAAGCGCTCGCGGTAGACCGCGAGGGAGGTCGCGAGGTCCTGCTGCTGGACCGCCTCCAGCGTGAGCGTCTCGCGCCGCGGGTGGTAGTTGGCGAGCGTGGCCGCGACGGTATCGCGGAAGGCGACCTCCGGGCTGGCGCCCATGTTGGCCAGGAACGCACCGAGCCGCGTCTGCAGCGTGGCGAGCGCCGTCGCGTCCTCGCGCGGGGCCGTGGCGTAGAGGTGGACGAGTTGGAACAGCGTCTCCAGGTCCGCCGGGCTGGCGGAGCCGGAGAAGCCCTCCTCGCGCTCCGAGAGGAACGGGCGGACGCTCACCACCTTCCCCGCGAGCGCCTTCCCGAGCGCCACGGCGTCGAACGCGCCGACGCCGCCCTCGCTCACGACCGCCGTCGCGAACTGCGACTGGCGGTACGTCTCCAGGTCCAGGAGCGACGTGCCGCCGGGGCTGAACGCCGTCATCAGGACCTCCTCCTCCTTGAAGTCGGTCGGCTTGACGAGCAGGCGGGCGCCGTTGGAGAGCACCATCTCGGTCACGTCGGCGTCCTCGTTCCAGACCGTCTCCTGCACCACCTCGCCCGCGGGCGGAAGCTCTGCGATCAACGGGCCGTCCGTCACGGCGTCCTCGTACGGCTCGATCTCCGCCGCGGAGACGCCGTCCAGAACGGCCGCCAGCTCGGACTCCGTGGGCGGCACGAGACCGTCCTTCTCCGGCAGGCTCACGCTCACCACGCGGTTTTCGGTCTGCAGCAGCGCCTCCGCCATCGCGTTGACCTCCTCCAGCGTGATCGTGGGCAGGAACTCGAAGACGTACGCCGCCGCCTGGTCGATGCCCGGCTCAATGTCGCCCTTGAGGAACTGGTTGACGTAGAGCCCCGCGAGGCGGCGCGACTCCGTGTTCTCCTTCTCCGCCAGCGCGCGCTCGTAGCCGCGGCGGATCTCCGCCTTGCGTCGCTCGAACTCGCCCTGGGTGAACCCGAAGCGCCGCGCGCGCTCCGCCTCCGTCACGAGCGCCTCCAGCGCTGGGGCCGCGCCCGTCTCCGGGATCAGCGCCGCGAGGGAGGCCACGTTGACGGCCCGGAGCCCGCCGCCGAGGCTCGCGAACGCGATCGCAAAGGGGGCGTCCGCGCCGCGGGCCCGCTCCGCCAGCCGCTCGTTGAGCATCCCGGTGAACACCTGGCGCACGATCTCCGAGCGGAAGTCCCCGACCGACTGGCGGCTGCTGGGCGCACTCTTGAGGTCCACGGAGATCCGCGACTGCGGCAGCTCGGGGTCCGTGGAGACGACGTAGCGCGTGTCCTCGTGGGGGGGCACGTCGAACGAGACGCGCTCGGGCGCGTCGGCGGGGTTGGCGAGGTCTGCGAAGCGCTCGCGGATCATCGCCTCCACCTCGGCACCGTCCACGTCGCCCACGACGACGATCGCCATGAGGTCCGGGCGGTACCAGTCGCGGTAGAAGTCGCGGAGGCGTTGCGCCGGCGCGGTCTCCAGCACGTCCGTGTCGCCGATGGGCAGCCGCTCCGCGTAGCGCGAGCCCGCCAGCAGGACGGGGAGCTGTTCGCGCTGGATGCGGCCCTGCGCCCCCTGCCGCAGCCGCCACTCCTCCAGCACCACGCCGCGCTCTTTCTCCACCTCCTCCTCAGAGATGGTGACCGCGCCCGCCCACTCGCGGAGCACGTCCAAGCCCGTCGTGAACGTCTCCATCGAGTCCGTCGGGACCTGGAGCATGTACACCGTCTCGTCGAACGAGGTGTACGCGTTCACGTCCGGCCCGAACTGCATCCCGATGCGCTCCAGGTACTGCACGAGCGCCTGCTCCGGGAAGCGCTCGGTCCCGTTGAACGCCATGTGCTCCAGCATGTGCGCGAGGCCCTGCTGGTCGTCCTCTTCGAGGAGGCTGCCGGCGTTGACCACGAGCCGGAGCTCGGCGCGGGCCTCGGGCTCGGTGTTCTCGCGGACGTAGTAGGTCAGCCCGTTGTCCAGCACGCCCGTGCGGACCGCCAGATCGAGCGAGAGCGGCGTATCGAGGCTGGTTTCGGGATCCGTAGCGGGACGGTCCGACGAAACGCCCGGCGCCTCGGGCACCCGGATCACGGGCACCTCGGCGTCCGCGGGGGTGGCAGGGGCGGAAGACGAGCACCCGCCGGCGAGGAGCGCCAGCGCGAGGCCTGTGGTCGCGATTCGAGTCATGTGCGAAGGATGGGGAGTCGGCAGGAATGTAGGCGCGGATCTCTCGACACGGCGCCGGAACTGCCTCCCCCACTCGCGCCGCCAGCGGCTGGCGGAAGCGCCGAGCAGGCGCGGAGGGCGCGCGCATCTTCACCGCTTGCTCGGGAGCGCTTCCGCGTGCGACGGCGTAGGCTCCACGCCCGTACCTTTTACGCCCGTTCCCGAACCCCCCTCTGCAATGGCTCGCGTCGATGTCGTCATGCCCAAAATGGGCGAGAGTGTCATGGAAGGCACCGTCCTCGAATGGAAAAAGGCCGTCGGTGACACGGTCGAGCAGGACGAGACGCTCCTGGAGATCTCCACCGACAAGGTGGACTCCGAGGTGCCGTCCCCTGCCGGTGGTCGCATCGTCGAGATCCTCGTCGAGGAAAACGACACCGTCGACGTCGGCACGCCGATCGCCATCATCGAGACGGACGTGAACGCGCCCGCCGGTGGCGACGGCTCCGCGCCCGCAGACGACGGCGCCGCTGAAGCCGCCGAGCCGCTCGACGTGGACGAGCCCGCCGCGCTGGCGGAGGACGAGCCCGAGGCCAAGCCGGCCGCGCCCATCGTGCGTACGGAGGAGGCCGCGCAGGCCGAGGCGCAGGAGTCCACGCCTCCCCCGGCCCAGGACGCGCCCGCCGGTGGCGGCGTCGAGGTCGTGATGCCCAAGATGGGCGAGAGCGTGATGGAGGGGACGGTCCTCGAGTGGAAGAAGGCCGTCGGCGACGAGGTGGAGCTGGACGAGACGCTCCTGGAGATCTCCACCGACAAGGTGGACTCCGAGGTGCCGTCGCCCGCCGCGGGCACGCTCGTCCAGATTCTCGTGGAGGAGGGCGAGACCGTCGAGGTCGGAACCCCCATCGCGATCGTCGGCTCCGCCGTAGAGGGCACGGTCGAGTCCCCGGCCGTCGCGCCGGTCGCGGAGACCGCCAGCGGCCCGGAGGCTTCGGGATCGGATGCATCCGGCTCGGACGCGCCCGCGCCCGCTGAGAAGAGCTACGGGTTCTCCGGCCAACCCGGCGGCCCGGACCTCGCGGAGCCCGCCGAGGGTTCGGACGGCCCGATCCCGCGCCGTGACGACAGCGGCAACTTCTACTCCCCGCTCGTCCGCTCTATCGCGGAAACGGAAGGCATCTCGCTCTCCGAGCTCCAGAGCATCCAGGGCTCCGGCACGGACGGCCGCATCACCAAGGCCGACGTGATGGGCTACCTCGAATCGCGCGGGAGCCAGACGGTCTCCGCTCCGGCCGAAGCGCCGGCGCCCGCTCCCCAGCCGGTCCAGCCCGCGGCCCAGCAAGCGCCGGCGCCCGCCGCTCCGGCTCCGCGGCCGCAGCCCGCCCCGCAGACGACGACCGCCAGCGGCGACGTGGAGGTCATCCACATGGACCGGATGCGCCAGCTCATCGCGGACCACATGACGCGGTCCAAGGCCACGAGCGCGCACGTCACCAGCTTCGCTGAGATCGACGTGACCGGGCTCGTGGAGCACCGGAACGCGCACAAGGCGGCGTTCCAGCAGCGCGAGGGCGTCAAACTCACGTACACGCCGTACTTCCTCCACGCCGCCATCGAGCCGCTGCGCGCGCACCCGCTCATGAACGCGAGCGTCGAGGGCACGGAGATCCACGTCAAGAAGGCGTTCCACATCGGGATCGCCGTGGCGATCGGGAAGAAAGGCCTGCTCGTGCCGGTCGTCCGCAACGCGGGCCAGCAGAACATCACCGGGCTGGCGCACACCATGGCCGACCTCGCCAGCCGCGCGCGGAACAAGAAGCTGCAGCCGGACGAGCTCCAGGGCGGCACCTTCACCGTGACCAACGTGGGCAGCCTCGGCAGCTTGATGGGCACGCCGATCATCAACCAGCCGCAGGTGGCCATCCTCTCGCCGGGCGCCATCGTGAAGCGGCCGGTCGTGATCGAGGACCCCGCGCTGGGCGACGTGATCGCGATCCGCCACATGATGTACGTCTCGCTGAGCTACGACCACCGCATCATCGACGGCGCGATGGCGGCGAGCTTCCTCGCGAGCTACCGCCAGTCGTTGGAGTCCATCACGAAGGACAGCCAGCTGTTCTAAGCTCCGCGGCCTCCGGCCTCCCGCCCCGCTGGCGTTCGTCGTCGGCGGGGCGTTTCTGTTGGACTCGCCGCTCTAGGAATCGCGCGACGCGAGCCCCCGCCCTTGCGGTTTCCGTCTCTCGCGCCGGTCAGTGCGCGTGGCCGCCGCCTTCCAGCAGGAGGAGCGCGCCCATCAGCCCGATCCCGAGCAGGATCATCACCAACTGCCCGATGGCCTTCGTGGCGGGGTAGCTGTGGCG
>DUBD01000286.1:0-4741 GCA_012960515.1 Bacteroidota bacterium
CCGGTTGCGGAGCGCCCGCGGGGATCGCGATGCCGTCCACGAGGACGGGCGTCCCGCTCTCCGGCACGACGAAGGCGAACGGGTAGCCCTTCTCCTCCGCCTGGAGGTAGCTGTCCGGCATGTTCCACAGCGTCACGTCGGCCGTTCCACGCGCGATGCCGAGGTAGAGCTGGGTGGGGTCCGCGGCGTAGCCCTTCGTGTTCTGGTCCAGCCGCGCGAGCCAGTCGAAGCCCTCGGCCTCGGACGGCTGGCGGGTGATCATCGCGCTCCAGATGGCCCGCATCGTGCCGCTCTGCATCGGCGTGCGGATGAGGATGCGGTCCTGCCAGCGCGGCTCTAGGAGGTCGTCCCAATCTCGAGGCCACTCGTCCTCCGGGACGGTGTTCGTGTTGACGAGGAAGCCCTCCGGCGTGAGGTACGTGCCGTACCACCGCCCTTCGGCGTCCTTGGCCGAGGCCGGGACCGCGCCGGCCCAGGAGGGCGTGAACGGCTGGAGCAGCCCGTCCTCTGCGGCGAGCGCGAAGGTCACCTGCGGCGCGCCCCACCAGACGCTCGCCTGCGGGTTCGCGCGCTCCGTGCGGATTCGCTCGTACGCCTCCTGCGCGCCCATATCGAGCGGCTGCACGTCCACGCCAGGGTTCGCCGCCTCGAAGGCCGCCTCGTAGTGCTCCAGCTGATCGCTCCCATGCGGGGAGTAGACCACGAGCGGCGTGCGGTCGTCCGAGGCGCAACCGGCGAGGACGAGAAGAGCAACGAGAAAACCGAAGCGAACGGGCACAGCGAAGCGAGCGGGTGAGCCCGGCCCTACCGTTTCGCGGCGGAGGGGATCCCGTCAGGCGTGGCCGCGGGCGCCGCCGAGCACGAGCGGCTGGCGGGCGGCGTCGGCGCGGAGTTCCGCCTCACGCTGGGCCTCGTCCATCGCGCACGCTTCCAGCGCCTCCTGCACCACCTCCACGAGCCACTCGCGGTTCTCGCGAAGGGCCTCCGCGACGGCTTCCTTGAGCAGATCCGGATCGAGGTCGTCTGTAGAAAGGGGCATGAGGCGCGGGGGGAGGAACCGCATACTAGGGCGCGAGGCCCGCGCAGACAGCCCACGCCGGGGTGCCCCGCCAGCCGGACGCGCGGCGCGCCTCCCGCCGCCCGATCTTGGAGCCCTCTCCCCTCGCGCCCATGTCCGCTCCCGACCCCTGGTGGGACCTCGCCCTCGACCCCGCCGACCGAGACTCCGAAGACTCCGCGCGCCGCCGCGACGCCGACGGCACGCCGCTCGTCAACGCGCCAGACTCTGAGGGGCGGATGGGCCTGGACTACGCGAGCTACCTCGGGCTGGATGGCCTCCTCTCCGCCGGCGAACCCGCCACGACCGTCCCCGACGAGCGCGCGTTCATCGCCGTACACCAGCTCTGCGAGGTCACCTTCCGGTTGATGATCGTGGACCTCGGCGTGGTGGCGGGCACGCTCGCCCGGCTGGCGGAGGCTCCCGACGAGACGGTCACGGAGCCGCTGCCCGATGAGAGCGGACCGAGCGCGTTCTGGCGTCCCGCGATGACCGCCGCGGCGCGGCTTCGGCACAGCGCGCGGAACGTGCTCCCCTCCATCATGCCGTACGTCGGCCGGAGCGACAACGACGACGTGCTGTTCTCCTCCATCGAGTTCAGCCAGTTCCGGCACGCGCTGACGCCCTCCAGCGGATTCCAGACGGCCCAGCTCCGGCTGATCCAGCGGGCCTTCGCGAAGGGGCCGCTCCTGGACCTCCCCGTCTTCCCGGGCGAGGCCTACGGCACACACTACGCCGGCTGCCCCGTCGGCCACGTCGCGCTGGGGGATCCGCTCGTGCTCCAGGGCGGGCACTCGCGGGCGTTCCCCGAGCCCGGCACTCCGCAGGCGCTCGTCGGTGATCTGGACACGCTCGTGCACGAGGCGCTCGCGCGGCTGGCGGATCGCGCGGAGCACCCGCCGCCGCGGGTCCGGCGGCTGTACCCGGAGGAGGTAGACCGCGCCGCGGCCCGCTTCCGCCAGACCCTCGGCAGCGCCCCCGAGGCCGACGCCATCTCCGGGGCGTTCCGCCAGCGGCTGGCGGCGGCGGCAGAGCGCGAGAACGAGCGGCGCGAGTCACTCGGCGATGCCCGCCGGGGGGCGGCTGCGCTCCACGGCCCGCTCCGGGGCTCCATCCTCGCGTTCGTGCTGGACCGGCTGGCGGCGGCGGATCACGCCCTCCACGCGCCGGACGCGGACTCCTTCTTCACGGTGCACCGCAAGACGGTCCGCCGCCACGTCGCGGACGAGGGCGGGACGGGCGGCGGCGGGATGCCGTACCTCGTCACGAGCCAGCGCTACCTCCTCCCGCTCTTCCCCGCGCTCGTCGCCTACACAGATCTCGGCGTGATGGACGAGCGCGACCGCGAGCGCTGGTAGCCGCCGCCCGCGCGGCGGCCGCTACTCCGCGGACCGCTCCCGGATCAGGTCGATCGTCTCGACGGCGTGCCGGAGGTGCGGGATCACGATGCTCCCGCCCACGACGAGCGCGACGTTCATCGCGTCCTCGATCTCGGCTTCCGTCCACCCCGCCTCCGTGCACTGCTCCAGGTGGTAGTCGATGCAGTCGTTGCAGCGGAGGACCATGCTCGCCACGAGGCCGAGGAGTTCCTTCGTCTTGCCGTCCAGGGCGCCGTCGCGGTAGGCGGCCGTGTCCAGGTTGAAGAAGCGCTTGATGCCGAGGTGGTCGCCCTCGTCGAGGATGCGGGCGTTCATCTTCGCGCGGTGCGCGTCGAACGCGTCGAGGCGGTTCGTCGTAGGATCGGACATGGCTGAGATGGAATCGGTAGCGGCGCAGAAAGCCCGCCTCAGAGCGCAGTTCCGCGCGATCCGCGAGGATCTCGGGGAGGCCGGCCGGGCGGCGGTGAGCGAGGCAATCTGCCGCCGCGCCGGGGCGCTCGTCCGCGAACAGGGCGCGAGGACGGTGAGCGCGTTCTGGCCGCTCCCCGGCGAGGTAGACCTCCGTCCGCTCCTCCGCCAGCTCCGCGCGAGCGGCGTGACCATCGCGTTGCCCGTCACGCTCAGCGCGCCCGGCGAGGCCCCGCGGCTGGAGCACCGCGCGTGGACCGGACCGCTCGTGGCCGGGCGCTTCGGCGTGCAAGAGCCCCCGCGGGACGCACCCCTCGTGCCCTCCGAGCGCGTGGACCTCGCGTTCGTCCCCGCGCTGGCGGTCGCGATGGACGGCACCCGGCTGGGCTACGGCGGCGGCTTCTACGACGCCTACCTCGCGCGGACCGACGCGCTCCGGCTGGCGGTCGTCGCCAGCGCGTGCGTCGTGCCGAGCCTCCCCGCCGAGCCCCACGACGCGCGCCTGGGCGGCTTCCTGACCGAGCACGAGACCGTCCGCACGGACCGCCAGCGCAACCGGGACGACGCCCAGACGTAGCTTCCCGCCGCCCTCCCCACCCGCACCGATGGCCACGCGCCAACGCCGCTCCTCCCGCTCCGACGACGCCGAACTCTACGACGACGAGTTCTCGGACGTCTCTGAAGAAGACATCCTCGCCTACATGGCCGAGGTGGAAGCCGAGGTGGACGAGGAGGAGCGGAAGCAGGATGGCGGCTTCCTCAACCTCCAGACCGGCGCCGGCCTCGGCCTCATCGCGCTCGGCTCGCTGTACACGATGCAGCTGCTGGGGTTCATCGGGATCGGGTCCGGGCTGCTGACGGCGCTCGTCTCCATCCTGCCCTGGCTGGCGGGCATCCTCATCATCCTGACCGGATTCGGGGTGTTGTCCTGGAATCCCGCCGCGCGACGCCGCCGGAAGGCCCGGGAACGCGCTGCGAAGGCCGCCCGCCGCCGGCGCCAGAAGACGATGGGCCGCCAGCGCCGCCGCTCCAAGAACGACGAGGCGGGCCGACGTGCCCAGCGCGCGTTCGAGCAGGCCCGGAAGGCCTCGGAGAAGGCGGGCCGCCGCGCGAAGGACGCCGTGGACGCCTCGCGAGCGCGGACGCGCTCCATGACCGCCGGCCGCGCCCGCGGCCGCAAGCTGGCGAAGAGCAAGAAGCTGAAGAAGATCTCCGGCGTCGCCAGCGGCATCGCGGAGTACTTCGGCGTGGACCCGACCGTCGTGCGCATCGCGTTCGTGCTGGCGGCCATCTTCGGCCAGGGCGCGGGCATCATCCTCTACCTCATCCTCTCGTTCGTGCTCCCGGACGGCCAGGACGGGGACGACGACGACCCGATCATCGGGCGCTTCCGCGACGACTAGCACCCCCGAGGTGCACCGCCAGCGCGCGACCTAGGCTCTGTCCTGCGACTCCAGATCGGCCTACACCCGGCCCCGGAGCCGTCCCGCTGCGTCGCGCTCCATCGCCGTAGCTCGCGCGTCTGCTTCACGCTCCTCGCGGGCCGCCCCCGGTCCTCGCGTTCGGCCTCGCTCCGAATCACCGGACAGAGCCTAGTCGCCGATGCTGGAGAACACGAAGCCGGTCGTCAGCATCACGTCCGTCCGGTCCACGTCCACTGGCGGCTCGGAGTCGAAGCGTGTCCCGGCGCGCACGCGGATCTTGAACCGGCTGGACACGGAGACGTCCAGCCGCGATTCGTGGAGCACTCGGACATCATCCGGCTCGGACACGCGGGGCTGCACGTAGACCACGCCGAGCGCCTCCGCGGTGTCGCTCACGTCTACCCGAACGGAGAGGTAGTTGCTCCAACGGAACGCGCCGGCGGG
This sequence comes from Bacteroidota bacterium, assembly GCA_012960515.1. Taxonomy (GTDB): domain Bacteria; phylum Bacteroidota; class Rhodothermia; order Rhodothermales; family Rubricoccaceae; genus Rubricoccus. The sequence goes on from DUBD01000286.1 coordinate 4,713, forward strand.
GTCCTCCATCGTGCTCGCCTGCAGCCTCT
>DUBD01000286.1:4751-9684 GCA_012960515.1 Bacteroidota bacterium
ATTCGAACATCGGGGTCGTGCCGAGGGCGATGCCGAGCGGCTCCGTCTCCAGCACTTCGAACCGGGCGCCCGCGCCCACGAGGTAGCGGCGCTCCAGCAGCGTCTGCTCATTGCGCTCCACCTGCGCGAACGCCTCGCCCACCACGCGCGGCACGAGCGGGTGGTTGTAGCGCGCGTGCACGAACCCGCTGCTCACGTCCGTCACGTTGTCCACCTCGTTGAAGACGTAGTGCGCGACGGCAAACGCGGACGGCCCCTCCCCCACGATGTCCATCCGTCCGCCAACCCCGAACTGCACGTAATCCGTGTTGCCTGCCGCGAAGCCCCCGCCGAAGTCGAACTGGTAGTACTGGCCCGGCTCGATGTCTTTGCGGAGGCGCTCGGTGTTGATCTGAGCAGAAACGGGCAGGGCGGCCCAAAAGGCAAGGGCCGCAACGAGGTAGGCGCGCATGAGCGAGGCGTTGGGGGACGCCTCACCATACGCGAACCGCCCGGAATAGCGGTCACCCGCCGCCGATCAGAATCACCGCGCGTCCGTCGGACCCAGCGATGCCGCACCATGCCCCGCGCACGGAGCAATCCGCCCGCTCCGGATCGCTCGTCGCGAGGCGGACGCCCTCGGGCGCCGTCGCCCAGCCGTCGGCGCCGGCGCGGAGCGCGTCCACTCCCGCCCGGCTGGCGGCCGCCGCCAGCGGGGCCGAGAGCCGGAGCCGATCCACCGTCGCCATCACGCGCGTGCCGCCCAGCCCGCCGTCCGACGCGAATGGGATGACGATCTCCCACGCCGGCTCACGGATCTGGAGCACGGCGCAGGTCACGCCCCGCGCGGAGCAGTCGGCGCCGTTCGCGAGCAAGGAATAGCCGCGCGCAGCGCGGATCCCTCGGGCGTCGAGGACCAGTCCCTCGCGGAGCGTCGCGCTCGCCGCCAGCTGCGCCCGCTGCTCGTCGCTCACCTGGGCACGCTCGACCGGGGTGAGCACGACGGGGTCCGGGGGCGACGTGGCCGCGACCAAGACCAGACCGAAGAACAACAGGAGCAGGCGCATCGCAGCAGAGAGGGGTTCGCCCTCTCATACGCCATCGGTGCGCCGGACAGACCGCCCCGCTGGCGGCCGCTCCCGGCGAGCGGGGCTTATGCCTCCGCTTGAGGCGAACCGCCAGCGGGCGGCTGCAGGAGTTGGGTTCCCTCGAACGCCTTCGCCTCGTCCACGAACAGCTGGAGGTGCGGGAACGGGATCTCGATGTCGGCCGCTTTGAGCGCCTCGAACACCTTCTCCTGGTACTCGAACCGCACCGGGACCTCCAGACCGGGGTCCTTCAGGAAGACCCGCAGCTCCATGTCCACGCTGGAGTCGTTCAGCGCCGTCACCACCACCTGCGGCTCGTAGTCCGGATGCAAGCGGGCATCGTCCGCCGTGAGCGCGAGGACGGTCTCGCGCGCCTCCTGCGGGCTCTCTTTGTACGCGATCCCGAAGGGCACCACCACGCGGAGCGCCCGGTGCATGGAGTGATTCAGGATCTTCTCCTCGATCACCTTCGCGTTGGGCAGAATCGCGATCTGGTTGTCCAGCGTGCGCACGCGCGTGCTCCGCAGCGTGATCTCCTCCACCGTCCCGAAGGTGTCCTGCAACTCGATGTTGTCGCCCACGCGGAAGGGGCGGTCCAGCAGGATGGTGACCCCCGCGATCAGGTTCTTGACCGTGTCCTGCGCGGCGAAACCGATGGCGAGACCCGCGATGCCGAGACCGGCGATGAGCGGCGCCACCTGAATGCCGAGTTGACTCAGGACCGTCACCACGGCGAACGCCACGAACACGATCCGGACCACGCGCAGGATCAACTGCTCCACGCCCGCATCGATGCGGTGGGTGCGGCCCAACGCGCGATGGAGTACGCCTCGCACCACGCGGTACCCCACCCAGAACGCGAGCCCCACGAGGATGGCCGGGATGAGGCTCTCCAGCGTGAATGTGAGCAGGGCGTCCCCCGCGAGGGAGAGCGCGCCACCGAAATCGCCCTGGGCCACTTGCTCGGCCGCCTGCTCCAGCTCCCGCGCAGCAGCGCCGAGCCCCCGGTCGCCCTAAATGAGCGACGTGTCCGGCTCCACGAGACTATCGGCCTCGTTCAGGACGCTGTCGGCGGCGGCGGCGGCGAGGGAGTCCGCCAGCGGGGCACCTTGCATCACGCGGCGCGGCGCTCCGCGGCCCGGAGCGTGTTGTGGAGCAGCATCGCGATGGTCATCGGTCCGACGCCGCCGGGGACGGGCGTGATGGCGGCGGCTTTCTCGCGCACGGCCTCGAAGTCCACGTCGCCCACCAGGCGGTAGCCGCGCTCCCGCGTCAGGTCCTCCACGCGGTTGATGCCCACGTCGATCACCGTCGCGCCCTCGCGGACCATGTCGGCAGTGACGAACTCCGCTCGGCCGATGGCCGCCACGAGGATGTCCGCCTGGCGGGTGATCTCAGCGAGATCGCGCGTGCGGCTGTGGCAGACCGTGACGGTGCAATCCAGGCCGCGGCGTAGGAGCAGGCTGGCCATCGGCTTGCCCACGATGTTGCTGCGGCCCACGACGACGGCGTGCGCGCCGCTCGTCTCGACGCCGCTCCGCCGCAGCACCTCCACGATGCCCGCCGGCGTGCACGGCTCCAGCGTGTCTTCCCCCAGCACCAGCTTCCCGACGTTCTCCGGGTGAAAGCCGTCCACGTCCTTCGCGGGATCGATGGCGTGGATGATCGCGGCCTCATCGATGCCGTCCGGGAGTGGGAGTTGGACGAGGATGCCGTCCACGGCGGGGTCCGCGTTCAGCTCGCCGAGCAGCGCGAGCAGGTCGTCCTGCGACATCGACGCCGGGTGCAGCAGCGTCTCTGCGTCGATGCCGACCTCGGCGGCGGCCTTCTTCTTCGCGCGGACGTACGACTGCGAGGCGGGGTTGTCGCCGAGCAGGACCACGCGGAGCCCCAGAGGGCGCCCGTGGGCGCGTTCGAACTGGCGGGCGCCGTCGGCGACCTCGGAGCGGACCTCGGCCGCGATGGCCTTTCCGTCGATGAGCATGGGGTCGGGAGTTGCGAGTCGCAAGCTACCGGCGCTCACGCGCTCATACCCAGCCCCTCGCGCACTGCCCCCGCCAGCGCGGCGGGCACGGGACCGTCTACGCGGAACCGGCTCCACTCGCGGCGCACGGGGTACCTCCGCCGCAGATCCGCGAAGGCGAGCCCCCGCCGGTGGGCGTCCGGCATCGTGACGACGGACTGGCGGAAGCGCCGGTCGTCCTCCGCGATGGGGTACGCCTGCCGTGCGAGGGCGTGCAGCCAGCGCGTGCGGTCCGCGGGCGACGCCGTCGCTCCCTCCGGGACGTGCACGACGAGCGGACTGGGCGGCGCCAGCACCGACTCGGGGCCCCACTCCGCTGGAAGCGCGAGCCCGTTGTCCCGCAACCAGATCCGGAGAGCCGCCTCTATCATTCGCGTTCCCCTCACTTTGCCGTCGAACGCATAGCCCGCGATGTGTGGCGTCCCGAGGTCCACGCGCGAGGCGAGCCCGGTGTTGGGCTCCGGCTCGCCCTCCCAGACATCCAGCGCGACCGCCCCGAGGCGCCGCGCGGCGACGGACCGAAGCAGCGCCTCGTTGTCCACGACGGGGCCTCGCGCCGCATTGAGCAGCCACGCGCCCTCGCGCATCGCCGCCAGCTCAGCATCCCCGAGGAGGTGGAACGTGGGGTGGGCGCCCTCGCGCTCCAGCGGCGTGTGGAGCGTCACCGCGTCCGACTGGCGGAGAAGATCGGCGAGCGGAGTCCAGGGGCCGCCGTGGCCGCCGGCCTCGCGCGGTGGGTCGCAGCGGAGGACGCGCATCCCGAGAGCTTCGGCGCGAGGCACGAGGCGTCCGCCCACTTCGCCTACGCCTACCACGCCGAGCGTCTTCCCCTCCACCGCCTCGCCCGTCGCGGCCCCGAGATGGAGCAGTGCCGCTAGCACCCAGTCCACGACCGAGGCCGCGTTGGACCCCGGCGCGTGCCCGAACCCGACGCCGAGGTCCGCCAGCGCGCGGCGGTCGATGTGGTCAGTGCCCGCCGTCGCGCTGGCGACGAACCGGACGGGCGTCCCCGCCAGCAGGTCGGCGTCTACACGGGTGACGCTGCGGACCAGCAGGACGTCCGTCTCCCGGAGCGACTCGCGCGTGATCTCGCGTCCCACCAGAGTGCGGACCTGCCCGTAGCGGCTGAACGCATCCTCCGCGAACGGGATGTTGGCATCGGCGAGCAGACGGAGAGCGCGAGGGTCCGGCATGGGAGACGGCGGTGTCGCGGGAAGAGAACACCCCCGGGTGCGAGTGTGCACAGATGCGGACGCCTTCTCCATTTCATCACCAAACCCTCGCCAGAGGGTCGCGGGATCTGGACAGAGCGTTGGACACTTGTCGGCAGATCGCCCGTCTGACCCTCTGATCCCTGCGCCTTCGCCATCTCTTCGCCCGGCCTTCTCACATCGCGAGGCGTTTGGCCGGGTTCTGGCACTCCCCCGACTGTCCCAGGCCCCTGGCCTGACCTGGTTCACCTTCCCCATACCGCATGCACGTTCCTCCGCAACGAGCCGCCGCAGCCCTCTCCCTGGTCCTCGCGGCTCTCCTGCCCGTCATCGGATTCGGCTTTGCCTCCATGACCGCGCAGGAAGCAGAGACGCGCCAGAACCCCGTCGTAACCGTCGCCCACGTGATCCCGCCGTTCTCGCGGGATGCCGTCAGCGAGGACGTCCTCTGGCTCGCCCGCTGCATCTACTCCGAGACCAAGCGCGCGCCTGAGCAAGAGCTCGTGGCGTGGGTCATCCGCAACCGCGTGGAGACCGGCTACCGCGGGCAGCGCAGCTACGAGGGCGCTGTCCTCGACCCGTACCAGTTCAGCGCGTTCAACCCCGGCAGCGCGAAGCGCCGCCTCTACCTC
>DUBD01000287.1:0-1474 GCA_012960515.1 Bacteroidota bacterium
GCAGCCTGAGGTTCGCGGCTTCGCTGGTCGAGCTCGATACGGAGATCGACTGGGACCTGCTCGGGCAGGAGTACTGTCATGAAGGGGGCGAGGGCTTCTTTCCGATCGAGCAGCGGGAGGCGATGCGTGAAGCCGGGTTGCGGTTCGCTTCGGATGTCGCCAACAGGGTCGAGGAGCTCGGCGCGCAGAGTCTTGGGCGCAGCTTGTACGTCGGCGCCGCGGTCGCGGAGCTGGCGCCGATCCTGTGTGAGTCAGTGGTGCTCGAGCGCGAGGTCGTTGCGATCTCGCTGGCAAGTGCGGAGACGACGGAACTGAACCGCGCGCTTGCCGCGGTCGAGGAGCGCGTCGGCGACGTGCTGGAGGGCGGTGCGCGTGGCCGGCTTCCGCGCGTCCGCATCCACGGCGAAGACGCGGGCGAGCACGCGGATCACGTTGCCATCCAGCACCGCCAGCGGCACGCCGAAGGAGAGCGAGAGCACCGCCGCCGCGGTGTACGGCCCGACGCCGGGTAGCGCTAGCGCCTCGTCCTCGGTCCGCGGGAACTGCCCGTCGTGCTGGGCGACGATGGTCTGGGCGGCGCGGTGAAGGTTGCGGGCGCGCGAGTAATAGCCGAGCCCTTCCCAGTTCTTGAGGACGGCGTCCTGCTCCGCCTCCGCCAGCGCCTCCACAGTCGGGAAGGCAGCAGTGAACCGCTCGAAGTAGGGGAGGACGGTCTCCACGCGCGTCTGCTGGAGCATCACCTCCGAGATCCAGACGCGGTACGGATCGCGCTGGCCGTTTGCGCCCGGCTCGCGCCAGGGCATCGGGCGGCGGTTGCGTTCGAACCACTCCGCCAGCGGGCCGTGGAAGGCGCGCGCGTGCCGCTCGTCTACCTGCGAGACGAGCCGGCGGGAAAGCTCTGAGCGTCGCGCCACCTACTCGACGATGTCCACGAGTAGGACGAGCGTGTCCGGGAACGCGCCCGGCGCGCTCCGCTCGATCCGGATGGGGAGCTGGCCGCGCTCGGCGGGTGTCGTCCGCCACATGAACGAGCGGTCCACCAGCCACGAGAGCGCGGGCGCTTCCAGGAGCCGGTACGAGGCCTCGCGCCCCTCGAACTCAGCGGGCAACGCGACGATCAGCGTCTGCCCGGCGCGGACCTCGTACCGCAGCGTGTCCACAGCCATAGGTTGCGCGCGGAGCGCGTCGGCAACAGCGTCCGGGGCCGGACGTTCGCGCGCTTCCGCCGCGAGGGCGGACACCAGCACGATGGCAGAGCACAGGACGAAACGGCGAATCACAGCAGGCGGGGCAGGGGGGAGCAAGATACGGGGCGCGTGCGCGGGCCTCCTTCTACTCCTAAGCGCCGCCGCCAGTGCCCAGCCGTGGGAGATTCGCGAGGGCGACCGCACGCTCGGCGCGTTGGGCGCTACGGTCCAGGCACCCGCGCCCGCCGCGCTGGCGGACCTCGCGGGCGAGGGCTACCTCTACGCTC
>DUBD01000287.1:1529-9599 GCA_012960515.1 Bacteroidota bacterium
CTCCGTGTGGTGGCAGATTCTTTCCCTTCTGAGCGCTACCGGTCTGTTGTTGCCGCGCAGGAAGGGGAGCCGGCTCGGGCTGAGTCCATCGAGGCGACGTTGGGTGCGCTCACGGCTCTCGCACGCTCCGAGGGGTTCGCGGACGCTCGGGCGGATGCCGAACTGGAGCCCGGCGACTCGCTGGCGGTCACGTTCCGCGTGCGCGAGGGGCCACGCCTCGGGCTGGACCGCGTGGTGCTTCGGGGCGCGAGGCGGGCGACGGGCGAGTTCGCGCTCCGAGCCTCGGGGCTGGTCGCCGGGCAACCCGTGCGGGGGCTGGACGTGGAGCGCGTTCGTCGCGACCTGGAAGAGAGCGGGGCGTTCGCGCAGGTCGGGACGCCGCGCCTCGCGAGAGACGCCGAGGGCCGTCTGGTGCTGGACGTCCAGGTGGAGGAAGGCCCGCCGGGCATCGTGGACGCGGTGCTCGGCTACCTCCCCCCGTCGGCCGGGCGCTCTGGTGAGGTGGTCGGAACGGCACGCGTGGACCTCGCGAGTCCGTTCGGCGGAGGCCGCGCGCTGGCGCTCGCGCTGGACCGGAGCCCGGGGCTGGCGTCGAGCTTCTCCGCCGCGGCCTCGGATCCGTTCGTGTTCGACCTCCCGGTCCGGGCGGCGCTGGCGTTCGAAGGGGAGGGGCGCGACTCCACGTACAACCGCCAGCGGGTCGGGGCGGAGGCGGGCGTCCGGGTCGCGCCGGGGCTGACGCTGGCGCTAACGGCCTCGCGAGAGGGCGTCCAGCCCGGCCAGGCGGGAACGCGCGCGGGCCCCGACGGGCTTCCCCGCGTCCGCCGCTCGTCGGCGTGGTTCGGCGGGGTGGCGCTGCGGTACGTCGCCGTGGACTCCCGCCTCGCGCCGACCCGCGGTCTCGTGCTGGCGACCTCTGCGGAGCAGGGCGTCCGCTCTCGCGAGGCGCTGGACAGCCTCGCGCTGCCGACGCGGGTGGGCCAGCAACGGCTGGATGCCACCGCCCGCGTCTACGTGCCGCTGGCGGGCCGTCTCGTCGGCGTGATCGGTGGGGACGCGCGGCTGCTGCTGACGGACCGCGGCGAGACCACGGAGGCGACGCGCTACGACGAGGGCGAGCTGTTCCGGTTCGGCGGCGCGACCTCCCTCCGCGGCTACGACGAGGACACGTTCCTGGGCAACGCCGTGGGCCGCGCGCTGGCGGAGCTCCGCGCCGGGCTCGGGGGCGACACGTACGCGTTCGCGTTCGGCGACCTCGGGGCCGTCCGCACGCCCACGCTCGGAGAGACGCCCGGCGAGACGCGGTGGCTGCCGGGCTACGGGGTCGGCGCGCAACTGGAGACGGGGCTCGGGCTCGTCGCGATCACGTACGCGCTCAACCCAGACCTGCCGGCCTCGCGAGGCAAGGTCCACCTCCGCCTCCAGTTCGGCCTCTGACCGCGACCGCCAGCGCGCGGCGCGATCTTCCGGGCCGACCCCGACTCCCCTCCATGGATCTCACCGAGACCCCGCTTTCCTCCCAGACCGTCTATGACGGAGTCCTCCTCCACGTCCGCCGCGACGAGGTCCGCCTGCCCGATGGCGGCACCTCGGTCCGTGAGTGGATCGCACACCCCGGCGCGTCCGCGGTCGTCCCGCTGTTCGAGGACGGCACCACGGTGCTCCTCCGCCAGTTCCGCTACCCGCCGCGCCGGGAGTTCCTGGAGGTGCCCGCTGGGAAGTTCGACCATGAGGGCGAGGACGCGGAGGACCTGGCCTCGCGCGAGTTGGAGGAGGAAGCGGGGTTGCGCGCCGAACGGTTCACGTACCTCGGGAAGACGTACCCCGGAATCGGCTACTCGGACGAGGTGATCCACCTGTTCCTCGCCGAGGGCTTGAGCGACGGCGAGGCGGGGTCGGACGACGACGAGTTCGTGGAGCCGGTCCGCCTCCCGCTGGCGGAGGCGGTGCGCAAGGCCCGCGCAGGCGAGATCCTGGACGCGAAGACGTGCGTCGCGCTGTTATTGGCGCAGGCGCACCTCGACGCGCGCGATTCGGACTCCGCTGCCTAGCGACCTTTTCACGCACGCTTGCGGCGGGCCCCCGCCGCGCATGGGCGTACCTTCCCCGCCCGAGATTCCGAGTCCCCGATGTTCATCTTCCTCGTCGTCCTCATTCTCCTGATCGCCATCCTGATGTCGATCGTCGTGCTTCTCCAGAGCGGGAAGGGCGGCGGCCTCTCCGGCATCGCGGGCGGTCAGACGACCCAGGTCCTCGGCGCGCGCCAGGCGCCCGACCTCCTCGAGAAGGTGACGTGGGCGCTCGGTGGCGCCTTCCTCTTCCTCTCGGTCATCACGACGTTCTTCACGGACACGGCGGAGGTCAATGACCCGTCCGCGTTCGAGGAGGCCGCTGAGGGCGTCGATCCGGTTCCCGCGACGGAACTCCCGATCGCTCCCGGCGCTCCGGGCCCGGACGTCCCCGGCGAGACGCCGAGCGCGCCGCCGGCCGAGGCTCCCGCTGAGACCGAGTAAGCAGGACCGCATCCCGCTTCGAGGCCGCTCCGACGTTCGGGGCGGCCTCGTTTCGTTCAGGCCCGCCGAGAGCAACCGCCAGCTGGGCCCAACCGAGAGCGGCGCCCGAGGCCGAAGCCCCGAGCGCCGCACGCGCGCGCCGGCCTGTAAGCCGGATTCTGTCCGGGCCGAAGCCCTGGACCGCCATCTATCTGCGCGGCCTACCCGCGCTCATCGGACGGGCCGTCCGCTCGTCTCGCGACGAGAGCGCTGCGTGGCCTTGCACCCCCCGGAGTTTGCCTAGCCGCGTCGGTCGCCCGAGCGCGCTGGTGGGCTCTTACCCCACCGTTTCACCCATCACCTGTGCCCCGGAGGGCCATCGGCTGGTCTGTTCTCTGTTGCACGTGTCGTCGCCCGGAGGCGCCTCCGTTTTCACGGAGCGGGGTGCCCTGCGGTGTCCGGACTTTCCTCTCCGCGAGCGGAGCGGCGGTCCGGCCGGCGCGCACCGAAGGATACGGAGGCACCCGGCGCCTTCGTGCCACCGCGCAGACCCTTCACGCCGCCCGCTGGCGGCCTCGGCGTGCGAGGCTAGACCACCCGCTCGGCGTCCGACGACCGGAGGAGCAAGAGGAAAAACGGGACGCCGCAGAGCGCGGTGACGACGCCCACCGGAAGCTCCTGCCCGTCCAGCAGCGTCCGCGCGACGAGGTCCGCGAACAGCAGGAACACCGCGCCCCCCCCGAACGCGAGGGGCACGAGCCGCCGGTGCCCCGGCCCCGCCGCCAGCCGCACGGCATGGGGCGCGATCAACCCGACGAACCCGACCAACCCCGCCGAGGCCACGAGCACGCCGGTCACGATCGCGGAGAGCGCCAGCAGCCCGCGCTTCAGGGCCTCCACGTGGACGCCGAGCGCGAGGGCGGGCTCCTCACCCGTCGCGAGAAGATCGAGCGGACGCGCGAGCGCCCAGAGCACAGCGGCCCCGCCCATCGCGACGCCCAGTGGAAGGAGAACGCCCGGCCACTGGGCGCCCGAGAGCGAGCCGAGCAGCCAGAACAGCACCGCGCGCAGCTTGTCCGGCTCCGGGCTGGCGAACGTCACGAACGCCGTGACGGAGCCGAGCAGCGCGGACACGGCGACCCCCGCCAGCAGCAATCGAGCGGTCGAGAGCCGCGGCCCGTCCTTCGCCACCACGAACACGAACACCAGCGCCAGCCACGACCCGATCACGGCCGCGAGGGGCATCGAGACGGTTTTCGCGATGACTGGCGGGACGAACCCGAGGTAGAACAGCGCGGCTCCCGCGCTCGCGCCGCCGCTCGCGCCCAGCACGTACGGCTCCGCGAGGGGATTCCGCACGAGCGCCTGCATCGCGACGCCGACCACCGCCAGCCCGCCGCCGACGGCCATCGCCAGCAGGGCGCGGGGCATCCGGATCTGCCGCACGATGGCGGTCTCTGCCACGCTGCCGTCGCCCACGAGCGCCGCCCAGACGCGCCCAGCGTCCAGCCCGGACGAGCCCACGAAAATGGCCGCCACGAACGCGACGAGCCCCAGCGCGACGAGCGCGAGTCCGACGAGCAGGGGGGAGCGTGGCGTCACGCTGCGCCGGCGGCGAACGCCTCGGGGTGGAGGAGCCGCGCGATGGCCTCCAGCGCGTCCGCCGTGCGTGGGCCGGGGCGGAGGATGTGGTCCGGCTCCACGGCGTAGACGCGGCCCTCCTGTACGGCCGTCAGTGCCGCCAGCGCGGGCACGGACTCGACAAGCTGGCGGCGGACATCGCCCGAGCCGGCGACGAGGATGACTTCGGGCGGGGAAGCCAGGATCTGCTCCACGGACGGCTGGGCGGCGTCGCCGGGGAAGCGGTCCGTGAGGTTGTCACCACCCGCGAGGCGGACGACCTCGCTTGCGTAGGAATCGCGCCCGAACGCGAACAGCGTCCCATTGTCCGCGCCAATCAGCAGGAGGACGGAGCGCGTCGGGAAGGTGGCCGTCGCGCGGCGGACCGCGGCGACTCGCGCTTCGAAGGCGGCGGCGGCGGCGTGGCCGCCTTCGCTCGCAAGGAGCGTGTCCAGCGTGCGGAGCGCACGGGGGATGTCGGCGACCTCCTGGAAGGCGAAGGCGTACGCCGGAAGCCCGAGCGACGCGAGCGCGTCCAGGTCCTGCGGCGAGTTCACGCCGACGGTTCCCAGCACGAGCCCCGGGCCAAGCGAGACGAGCCGCTCGCGGTCCAGCGGGTAGGACTGGAACTCGGACAGCGCCTCCACCTCCGGCGGGAAGTCGTCCGCGATGGCGACGCCCGCCAGCCGCTCGACGCCGGCAGCCGCGGCCACCATCTCGGTCAGGTTCGGCGCCAACGCCACGACCTTATCGGGCGCGGTCTCCAACTGGACCGCACGGCCCAGGTCGTCGGTCAGGTCGCGAGGGCCGGTCTCACTGCCGCACGCCGCGAGAACGAGGGCGAGCGCGGTGGCGAAGGCACGAAGGAGCACGGGAATCGGGGGACCGTGAGGGCGAAGAGGGCGGGTAAGTTACCGGCCCCTTCCCCGGCGTCTGTGCGCTTCGCTTTCATCCTCAACCCCGCCGCACGGTCGGGCCGCGCGGCCCGTGTCGCGCTGGATCTCCAGACGCGCGCGCGCGATCTCGGCATCGAGGCGGCCGTGCACCTCACCAACGCGCCGGGGCACGGCACGGACCTCGCGCGAGACCTCGCGAAGGAGAACGATGCGGTGGTCGCGGTGGGCGGCGACGGGACGGTCCAGGAGGTGATCACGGGGCTGATCGGCGCGCCGGCGGCGTTCGGGGTCGTGCCGTTCGGCACGGGGAACGACCTCGCGCACGCGCTGGCGATGCCCACGAAGGTGCGCCCCGCGATGGAGGCGCTCGTCCGCGCGATGGAGAGCACGGGCCCGCGCCCGCTCGACGTGGGCCGCCTCCGCTGGACCAACGACGGCCAGGCCGTCCACGAGCGGGCGTTCGCGAACTGCGTCGGCTCCGGGTTCGACGCGATGGCGGCGATCGACGCGCTCCACTTCAAGAAGTTGGGAGGGCGCGCCGCGTACCTCGCGGCGGTCGGGCGGTCGCTGTGGCGCTGGCGGAGCCGCTCGATCGAGGTCGAGATCCGCACCGCCACGCCCGGTACCGATGCGCCGTTCGGGCTGGCGGACGCGGGCGAGCCGTTCTACGCCGGTCCCTTTTTCCTCTGCGAGATCGGCAACGGGCATTCCGTGGGCGGCGGCTTCCTCCTCACGCCCGACGCCGTGCCGAACGATGGCGCGCTGGACGTGTGCCTCGCGCGGCCGCTCACACTGCGCCGCATTTCGCGCGTGCTCCCCCTCGCGATGAAGGCCGCACACACGTCCGAGCCGGAGATTCAGATGGGCCGCGCCGGACGCATCGCGATCCGCGCGACGAAGGGGTCGTTCCCCGTGCACGCGGACGGCGAGGCCGTGTCCGGCGCCGCGCTGGCGGTGGATGCCGAGGTACTTCCCGGCGCAGTTCAAGCGCTCTGGGGACCGGGCTCCGACCGGAAGACGTGATCAGTCGCCTGCGAGGAAGCTCCGGAGGAACCAGGTGCCGTCCGGCTCCGCCCAGAACGTCGCGCGGTAGCCGACGGGGCTGAGCGCCAGCGCGGCGGGGACGTAGGCCACGGTCTCGTCGGGGAGGCGCACCATCCGCCAGCCGGCATTCGGCGGCGCGAGCGCGGGCAGGATGAGGTGGGACACGCGGGCGACGGGCGCTGCGGCTCGCGAGGGCGCATCGCGCGCGATCACGCTGTCCTGCACGATGGCGACGGAGGAGAAGGGGTCGTGGTCGTCCGGCCATAACCCGGAGACGAACGGGGCGATGACGGCGCCGTCTTCGTCCAGGCTGCCGCCGTCCAGGACGCCGCGGAGCGTGGACCACGGGTCGCGGCCCTGGGGCGGGTCGCCGGAGAACCACATGGCACGGAAGCCCTCAGGCCCTGGCGGCGTGTCGCCGAAGGAGAGCCGGGCATCGGGCGCGACGACCGCCAGCAGGGCGGCGGTGTCCTTCCGCGCGACGGTGGCGCGGAGCGAATCGCGGAAGTCCTCCCAGCCGGGAACGGCGGTCCCGTCGTCCACGGGCTCGTACTCGCCTTCGAAGGTGGCGAGCGCCGGCGGGGAGGGCGGAGGGTCGGACGGGAGTGGATCGGCGTCTGTGCACGCAGCGAGGGTGAGCGCGGCAGAGACGGCGAGGGTACGGAGAGGCACAGGCATGGCGAGGCGCGTGGGTGAGGGCGCCAGGTGCCGGTGTCTACGGCAGATGTACGGAAGGGTTCGGGCCGCCCCGCTGGCGGCGCCGCTGGGCGAGGGATGCTACCGCAGGAGCGAGAATGTCGGGCCGTCCCAGTCGGGGAAGAGTGCGTGCGGGTTCTCGATGCCGAGGTGGTCGCCCGCCAGCCCGGCGAACACGCGGCGGAAGTCCGTGGTGACCGGGAGGTCGCGGCCGTCTTCGAGTGCGTCGGGGTCCAGCGTGGGGATGGAGCCGTGGACCTCGGCGCCCTTCACGTCGTGGCCGATCACGAACAGGCACGAGCCGCGCCCGTGGTCCGTCCCGCCGGAGCCGTTCTGCGCGACGGTCCGGCCGAACTCGGTCATCGTCATGAGCACCACGTCGTCCTGGTACGGGCCGAGGTCTTCCCAGAACGCGGCGAGCGAGCCCGCGAGATCGCGGCCACGGCGCGCGAATCCACCGCTCGTTGAGCCCTGCTGCGCATGGGTTTCCCAGCCGCCGCTCTCGGCGAACGCGATCTCCAGCCCCACCTCTGCCTTGACGAGCTGGGCGATCTGGCTCAGGCTCCGCGCGAGGGGCGTCCGCGGGTACTCCACGGACGAGGGCTGGAGCTTGTTGAGCCGCGCGTCTTCCAGAAGGCGGACGGCCTCGAAGCCCTGGCGGCTGGCGTCGCCGAGGACGTCGCGGGCGGTCTGGGCGTAGAGCGCCTCCAGGCCCTGCCCGGCAGCGTCCAGCCCGGTCATGCCGGGCGAGACCACGCCGAAGTCGTCCAGCTTCGCGATGGCGAGCGCGGGCGCATCGCCCTGCAGCGCGACGGGGAGCGCAGGCGTGATGGCGACGGCGCGGAAGGGCGTCACGGGGGCCTCGTGGCCGAGCATCCCGCTCGCGCGGTTGAGCCAGCCGGAGCGCGTCCGCCGCTCGTCGCGGAGGCCGGTTTCCATGAAGTCCTGCGCGTCGAAGTGGCTCCGCGTCACGATCGGCGAGCCGACGCCGTGGACCACGCCGAGCAGCCCTTCGCGGTAGAGCGATGCCAGGGGCGCGAGCGCCGGGTGCATCCCGAAGTCGTTGCCGAGGTCGATGAGGGCGTCGTCGCCGCGGCGGTCCACCGCCAGCCGCGGGCGGAGGCGCTGCAGGAACGGGTCGTTGAGTGGTTGGACCGCGGCGAGGCCGTCCATCGCGCCGCGCTGGAACACGCAGACGAGCGTTTTGCGGCGGGCGTGCGGTCCGCGAACGGGAGTGGCCTGGGCCGCCCGCGCGAGGAACGTCGGCACGCCGCCGAGCCCGCTGGCGGCGAGCGCCAGCCCGGAGGACTTGCGAAAGGCTC
>DUBD01000288.1 GCA_012960515.1 Bacteroidota bacterium
CGAGGAGGGTACACGCCGAGCGAACGTAGAAGGAGCGCGAGCGACTTCTTCGAGGGCCGGGCCGCGGTCCAGGTGGACGGCGAGTGGGGCTACATCGCACCCTCGGGACAGTGGGTCGTGGAGCCTCGGTACGCCAGCGCGGCTCCGTTCTCCGAAGGGCGCGGCCGCGTCTCGGTGGGTGAGGGCCTCTCTCTGCGGTACGGGTTTGTGGACGTTGCCGGGCGCGAGGTGGTACCGCCCGTGCTCTACTTCGCGCTGGATTACAGCGAGGGGCTGGCCCTCGCACAAGTCTCGCGGGAGCGCTCCGAGTTCCAGGTCCTGTTCCGGGTGAGCTCTGAGTTCGTGTTCCTGAACCGCGCCGGGACGGTCGCGTTCGAGGTTCGTCCCGAGGCGGTGTCCGCCGCTTCGTTCTCCGGCGGGCTGGCGCCGTTCGAGAAGGATCAGGGGGCGCTGCGGGCTACCACCTGGGGCTACCTCGACCGAGACGGAGCCGTCGCCATCGCGCCGGACTTCGACGGCCCCGCGTTCCGCCACACCGATGGTCTCGCGCGGATCGGGGTGGATGGCCAGATGGGCTTCGTGGACGAAGACGGCGAGGTCGTCATTCCGCCGGCGTACCTGCTCGCGCTGCCCTTTGCAGACGGGCTCGCGCCGGTCCAGAACGCAGCCGGCGAATGGGGCTTTGTGGACGCCTCCGGCGCTCTCGTCGTGGAACCGCAGTACCTCGCCGCGCTGGCGTTCTCCGGCGGCCGCGCCGCCGTCCAGACCGAGGCTGGCTGGGGCTACGTGGATGTCTCCGGTGACCTCGTGGTGCCCGCCACGTACACGCGCGCCGAGTCCTTCCGGAACGGCCTCGCGCGGGTCTATTCCGGCCGCCTCCTCCGCTACATCGACGCCGACGGCGAGACGGTCTGGGCGCAGCCCTAGGGGCTCTGCGCGGACCCGATTCGACTTCCCTTACGCAGTACACAGCACGCATCAGCATGAACGTCACCGTCATCGGCGCGGGCACCATGGGCAACGGCATCGCCCACGTGTTCGCTCAGAACGGCCACGCCGTCACCCTCGTAGACCTGGACGCCGCCGCGCTCGACCGCGCCCGCCAGACCATCGACAAGAACCTCGGCCGGCAGGTCAAGAAGGAGCTTCTGACCGAGGAGGAGAAGGGTGCGACGCTGGACCGCATCACGCCGCAGACCGACCTCGCGGAAGGCGTCTCGAACGCGGATCTGGTGGTGGAAGCCGCGACGGAGAACGCGGAGCTCAAGGCCAAGATCTTCGAGCAGATGGACGAGAACGCGCCCGCGGGCTGCATCCTCGCGAGCAACACGTCCTCCATCTCCATCACGCAGATCGCCGGCGCGACGAAGCGGCCGGAGCAGGTCATCGGGATGCACTTCTTCAACCCGGTGCCGGTGATGAAGCTCGTGGAGGTGGTCCGCGGCCTCGCCACGAGCGACGAGACCTACGAGACGGTCCGCCAGCTGAGCGAGGACCTCGGCAAGGTGCCCGTGGAGGTCAACGACGCGCCGGGCTTCGTGAGCAACCGCGTGCTCATGCCCATGATCAACGAGGCCATCTTCTGCGTCCACGAGGGCGTGGCGACGCCCGAGGCGGTGGACACGGTGATGAAGCTGGGCATGGCGCACCCCATGGGTCCGCTCGTGCTGGCGGACTTTATCGGGCTGGACGTGTGCCTCTCCATCCTGGAGGTGCTTCACCGCGAGATGGGCGAGGACAAGTATCGCCCGTGCCCGCTCCTGCGGAAGATGGTGGCCGCGGGGCACCTCGGCCGGAAGTCCGGCAAGGGCTTCTACGACTACGAGTAGAGCGGCGCGGCGGGCTGGCGGACGCTCTGAGCGAGACCGCCAGCCCGGCGTGTGCGATTAGGCTCTGCTCGGTGATTTGGAGCGAGGCCGAACGCGAGGACCGGGGGCGGCTCCGGGGCCGCGTGTAGGCCGATCTGGAGTCGCCGGACAGAGCCTAGAACTCGATGGTGAGCGTGCGCCCGCTGGAGGTCATCACGCCCCACGGATCGCGCATGTCGGAGTAGCACTCGCAGGTCCACGGATCGACCATGCCGCCGCAGGGGGGCGGCGTGCAGTCTTCGTCCTCCTCATCCTCGGGGTCCTCTGGATCCTCCTCGGGCGGGTCCTCCTCCGGAGGATCCTCGGGCGTCTCCGGCTCTTCGGGCTCCTCGTCTTCGCCCTCCTGCGCGACGCGGAAGGTGGAGGTGCCGCCGAGAGACCCGCGGAGGAACACGCGGTCGATCCTAAGGCCTCGCGCGAGGTGCGTGGTGCCGCACCAGACGCCCGCGCCGCACGAGCGGAGGCGGAGCTTGCGGACGGCAGACCCGTCGTCCAGCGCGAGGTTCTGAAGCTGTCCCTGCCAGGGGGCACGAACGGCCGCGCGGCGGGGCTCCACGCGCACGCGGACCTGCTGGAGGCCGCGCGGCGCCGGTGCCTGGGTAGGCGTGATGGTGAGCGTGTAGCCCGCATCCAGAAACGGGCGGTCCGCGAGGCGGCCGGGTTGAGCACTCGCGCTGGCGGCGAGAGCGAGCGCCAGCGTGGCGAAGAGAAGGCGGAACGGAGACATCGGGCCGGAGGCTGTGTCCCTCTCGTGCGCCACTCGTCCTCGCGAGGGATCACGGCGTCTTTCGGGCTGGCGGTCCCGCTCGGAGCGTCCGCCAGCCCGGAGGGATTAGAAGCCGAAACTGGCGGAGGAGCCTCGGACCTGGGCCTCGTCGCCCCAGGGGTCCTCCAGGCCGATGTCGCACTTGCAGTTGAACGGGTCGTAGACCTCGCACCCCGGGGGCCAGGGGCCGCAGTCGTCGTTGTCGTCACCGCTGCCGTCGTCTCCGCCGTCGCTCGGTGGGTCTTTGGGCGGGTCCTCGGTGTCGTCGTCGTCTCCGTAGGTGGAGGGGTTGTGGTATTCGGTCCAGATGCGGACGGATGCGGTGGAGCCGCGCTCGCCTTGGAGCCAGAGGCGTTTCAGGTTCTCCGGAGCGGGCACGTACATCCTGACGCCGGTCTGGTGACCGGACGAGAGGAGCCGGCCGACGAGCGGGTAGCCTGCCTCGCGGGCCCGGGTGACGGCGCGCGGGGAGGCGGGGCGGAGGCCGTTGAAGGAGACGCCCTGAAGCGCGC
The DNA here is from genome assembly GCA_012960515.1 of Bacteroidota bacterium. Classification (GTDB taxonomy): domain Bacteria; phylum Bacteroidota; class Rhodothermia; order Rhodothermales; family Rubricoccaceae; genus Rubricoccus. Next base: position 3,147 of record DUBD01000288.1, read on the forward strand.
CGCGCCATGGGCGGTCTGCGTCAGCCATGCGGAGGGAGACCGTCGCGCGGCGCCAGAGGCCGCGCTGCTCGTGGTACTCGATGTGGACGGTGTGGGCGGCGGTCTCGACGACGGCCGCAGGGGAGGGGTCGTCCGGGGTGGCGAACGAGGCGCCGAGAGCGAGGAGCACCGCGAGGCCGAGGAGGGGGAGCTTCATGGCAGTAGGGGAGGGGATGCCCAGACATACGCTGCCGTCCGCTGGCGGGGGCCATGAGCGGGAGTGGCGCTCGGGATCCCACCGGGATAAGCTCCAGTCTCCAGTCTCCAGTCCCCAGTCCCCAGTCCCCCCATGCCCCTCACCGTTCTCATCACGGGCGCCTCCTCTGGCATCGGCGCGTCAGCCGCGCACGCCTTCGCCTCGCGAGGGTATCGCGTCCTCCTCGCCGCCCGCTCCGCCGACCGCCTCCGCCAGCGCGCCGAGGGCTTGAATGCCGATCACGGCGAGGGCACCGCCCGCGCGCTCCCGCTCGATGTGACGGATGCGGAGGCCCACGCGCGGGCCATCGCGGACCTCCCGCCGGAGTGGGCGCCGGACGTGGCCGTGCTCAACGCGGGCCTCGCGCTACGTCTCGTGCCGGTGTGGGAGAACACCGTGGAGGACGTGGACGGCATGGTAGATGTCAACATCAAGGGGGTGCTGAACGGGATCCGCGCGGTCGTGCCGGGGATGCTGGAGCGGGGGCGTGGGCACGTCATCCTGCTCGGCTCTACAGCGGGGCACTTCGTCTACCCCGGCGGCACGGTCTACTGCGCCACGAAGCACGCCGTCGGTGCGCTGGCGCTCGGGCTGAAGCAGGACCTTCTCGGGACGCCCGTCCGCGTCTCGCTCGTCTCGCCGGGGCTGGTGGAGACGGACTTCTCGCTCGTCCGCTTCGGCGGCGACAGAGAGCGCGCGGACGCGGTCTACGCCGATACGAACGCGCTCACGCCGGAAGACGTGGCCGAGGCCATCGCGTGGGTAGCGGAGCAGCCGGAGCATGTCAACGTGCAGGAGGTGCTCGTCACACCGCGCGTGCAGGCAGCCGGCGGCGCCGTCCTCCGTGGCGAAGACGCGGAAGGCCTGTAGCGCTGCGGCTGCCCTCGCCGAAACGGGCCGCCCGCCCGAACGCATCGCGCCCCGCCGTCCAGAGAGGGCGGGGCGCGGGGCCTGGGAGGCGGGGCGTCCGGTGCTGGGGCGCGGCTTAGCTGTCGGTGGGGGCCTTCTCGCGCTGGCGCGAGGCGAGAACGAGCAGCAGGAGGAGCGCCGCCGGCACCGCGAGTTGGATCGCGAGCATGGTGCGTGGGCGGCGGGTGTACAGGGACGGTTCGTACGGGTACATACGGGGGGCGGGTTTCGCGCCGATCAGGGAGACTCAGCGAACCGGCGAGATGTCCGCCTTGCTTGCCGCTGGGGCACCCCGAACGGTCCGCGTGAGGCCCCCAACTCGGGGTTCGCCCGCGCTGGCGGCGGGCGAACCCCGAGTTGGGTGAGCGCGAGGTGGCGGCCGCTACTCGTCGGTGTAGACGAAGGTGCCGTTGTCGTTGCGGACGGGACGTGGGGAGGCGCCGGGGTGCTGGAGCGTGCCTTCCACCGGGGCGCTCTCGGACCACGTGCCGGTGTACACGCGGCCGTCGGCGTAGGTCATGGTGCCGTAGCCGCTCCGTTTGTCGGCTTTGTGGTCGCCCTCGTAGCGCTGGCCGCTCGGCCAGGTCATGACGCCGTGCCCGTGCCGCGCGTCGTTCGCCCAGCGGCCGGTGTAGACCATGCCGTCGGTCCAGGTGTAGGTGCCCTGACCCGCGCGCTGGCCCCCCTGCCACTCCCCCTCGTAGCGGTTGCCGCTGGCGTAAACCATCGTGCCGTGGCCGGTGCGGATCCAGCCGTCCCAGTCGCCGGTGTAGGTCTGGCCGTTGGTCCAGGTGTACGTCCCGGCCGTCGGCTGGCCGCCGGAGAAGGTGCCCTGGAACGCGTGCCCCTCGTAGTCGCCCGGGCCGAAAGTGTAGAGCCCCTCGCCGTCGAACTTGCCGTCGGTGTTGAACTCTCCTTCGTAGGTGCTGCCGTTCGTCATCCTGTAGAGGCCGCGGGTGGGCAGACCGTCGCGGAAGGTGCCCGTGAAGGTGGCGCCGTCCGGGTAGCGCCGGGTGCCGGTTCCGTCCGTGCACTCTCCCGCGATGCAGTCAGGTGTCTGCGCGGAGGGGGGCGAAGCCTGTCCGCGGTTCCACGTCTGGACCACGGCCCGGAACGCCTGGATGGCCCGGTCTCGGGTCTCGCGCGTTTGCGAGTCGAAGTTGGTAAAGGCGACGGTGTACGGCTCGCCGCTGCACTTCACGCGGATGTTCTCGGCGGTGACCTTGAAGTAGGTGGCGCTCGTCTCGGACGGCTCCACCGCCGTGACCGAGGGGACCGGGATGCGGACGGTGCAGATGGTGGAGGCGATAACGAGGTCGTCCCCTTCGCGCGTGACCCGCCGCGGCGTGGGGGGGAGGTTCATGGCCGCGTCGAGGGCGGCCACCTCCTCGTCGTCCTGTCCTTCCAACGCGGCGGGCGAGGTCGCGGCGGCCTCCACTTTTGCCTGGAGCGCGGCCCGGTCGTACGGGGCCGGGACGATCTCCACCTTGAACGTCACGCTGTTCCGGACCACGTCCAGCGTGACGGGCAGCCCCGAGCGATTCACCGCCGCAAACCACTCCCCGATGGCAGCGGGCTCGAGGCCGACCATGGTGCGGAGGCTCCTGTGGCTCGCGTTTTGGGCGGCGCCGCCTGCCGTTGCGGCGTTTGGGATCTCCGTCTGCCCATCCGCCCCGATCTTGGGAACGTCGTGCCCGGGGTGTGGACTGACGCCGAGGCCAGGCGGGTCCGACGGCTGCGCGCTGGCGGCGGCCGCCAGCAGGACGAGGGCGAGGAGAACGGGGAGACGCATGGGAGGGGAGGGCCGGGACCACTAGTCTAGCGGACGAGCCCCGTTTCGCGGCTCCCGAGATGGGGGGAGCGACTACCGTCCTCGCTGCCGAGACGCCTGATCCCCCTCGTTACCGCCCCGCTCCCTCGCGTCCTCCCCGTGTGGGAGCGGGCGCCGCCAGCCGGGCGGCAGAACCTCGCCCGGCTGGCGGCGTCTCTGCGCGAGACCACCGCCACTCCCCCGATGCCCCGCCACATCACTCGCCCCACGCGCATCCCCGTCCCCGGCGGGAAAACCATCGACGAACACGTCGGCCGGGTAAATACCGGGACGGAGAGCGTGTCCGTGGCGCGAATGGTGGCGCCGCCCGGGTGGGAAGAGCCGGCCCAGACGCCCGCGTTCGACGAGGTCACAATCGTGGCCGTCGGGACGCTGCGGGTGGAGCACGACGGCGGCTACACGGACGTCGGGCCGGGGGAGACCATCCTGTGCGAGGCCGGTGAGCGGATTCGGTACGTCAACCCGTCGGCGGAGGCAACATGCGAGTACTGGGCCATTTGCACGCCGGCGTTCTCGCCGGAGACGGTCCACCGCGAAGAGTAGCGGGGCTTGCCCGCCGGGCCCGTCCGCCGAGGCGTCCGCCCGCCCCCGGGGCTACGTTGCCGCGTGCCCGCCGATTTCTACGCCCACCTCCCCGCTCGTACCCAGTTCGCCGACCTCGCAGACCCGGCGGTGTACGTCCCTCTCCCAGACGAGTGGACGATCCTCATCACGGACGTCGAAGGTTCCACCGAGGCGATCCACGCCGGGCGCTACCGCGAGGTCAACTACGTAGGAGCGGCGGGCATCGCGGCGGTCGTGAACACCGCCGGCTGGGAGGGTGTCCCCTTCGTGTTCGGCGGGGACGGGGCCACGCTCGCCGTGCCGCCAGCGCTTCGCGAGGTCGCGCTCGGGGCCCTCGCCACGTTGCAAGCGCATGCTGAGGAACGCCTCGGGCTCCCGCTCCGGGTGGGCGCGATTCCGGTCCGGGAAATCCGGGACGAAGGGCACGAGGTGGCGGTCGCCAAGCTCCGCGTCTCCGAGCACTACGAGCAGGCGCTCTTCCGCGGCAGCGGCCTCGCGTGGGCGGAGGCGCGGGTCAAGAATCCCGCGACAGCCTCGCGCTACGCTTCCCGCGCGATGCCCGGCGGGGGAGAGGACCCGTACGCCGGACTGGAGTGCCGGTGGGCGGACATCCCCAGCCCTCACGGCGAGACGGTATCCCTCCTCGTCGCCGCGGTGGGCGCGGACCCCGTTGCGGTGTATCGCGAGGTGCTGGCCGAGGTGGAGCGCGTGTACGGAGAGGAGTCGCACCCGGTCGCGCTGGCGCACCTGCGTCTGAGCTCGGACCCCTCGCACCTTATCCCGGAGACTGGGCTTCGGCACGCGGGCCGTCGCCTCGCACGCGCCGGGCTGTGGGCGCGCAATCAGGTGGGCCGCGTGCTCCTGCGCCGCCAGTCCGTCACGTCCGAGACCGACTGGGGCGCGTATCCCCGTCTGCTCCGGGCGTCCACGGACTACCGCAAGTTCGACGGCGTCCTTCGCATGGTGCTCGCCGGGACCCCCGAGCAGCGCCGCCAGCTGGCGGCCTTCCTGGACGAGCGCTACGCGCGGGGCGACTTGGCGTGGGGTCTCCACGTCTCCGACCGCGCCGTGATGACGTGCCTCGTGGTCCACCGGATGGGCCGTCAGGTCCACTTCGTGGACGGTGCCGAGGGCGGCTATACCGCGGCCGCAGAGGGGTTTAAGCAGAGGTTCAAGTCCCTCGTTGCATAGGCCGATACTTCCCGGCGTCCCCGCAGCGGTCCGTGACCGAAACCCACCTTCCCCCCCGCCTCGGTGAGCCCGCCGAGGACGCTGTCCGCCGTCTCCGCGCCCTGCTCGATATCAACGTCGCGCTGGGCGCGATCGGGGACGTGCGGCGGCTGCTGGACGCCATCCTGCGGACGACCACGGACGTGCTGCGCTGCGAGGCCGCCTCCATCCTCCTCTTCGAGCCGCGCGAGAACGTCCTCCGCTTCGTCGCCGCGACGGGGGACCCCGAGGGTGCGCTGAAGGCCATCCGCGTACCGCTCCGCGACTCGCTGGCGGGCACGATCTACCGCGAGAACCGCCCGCTCCTGGCGGTCGATCTCGACCTCGACGACCGGCACTTCGCGGAGCCCTCCGCGGCGACGGGGCTCGTGCCTCACACGCTCCTCGGCGTGCCCATGCGCATCGACGGGCAGCCCATCGGCGTGTTGGAGGCGATCAACCCGCGCGAGGCGTTCGACGCCGTGGACGCGGAGATGCTGCTCATCGTCTCGTCCCAGGCGGCCGTCGCGCTCCAGCGGGCCCGCCAGGCGGAGGCACTGGAGCGCACGCAGCGCCGCCTCGCGGACCTCGACCGCGTCAAGAGCGACTTCATGGCCGTCGCCTCGCACGAACTGCGCACGCCGCTGGCGGTGCTCTGCGGCTTCGGCGAGATCCTTCGCGAGGAGGTGCCGCCGGAACTGGTGGAGCACGCGCAGGAGCTCGTGACCGCGGCCCGTGGGATGGAGTCCATCGTAGAGACCCTGGAAGAGATGAGCCAGCTGGATGCGGGGCGCACGCCCATCGTCTCCGAACCGCTCTCGCTGCACGACGTAATCGAGACGGCGTGGCTGGGGATCGAGCGGCCCGTTACTGTGGCGCTCCCCGAGCAGCCGGTCCACGTGGTGGGGGAGCGGCGGCGGCTCTCCCTCGCGTTCCGGCACCTCGTGGAGAACGCGGACCGCTTCACGCCACCCGACGGCGAGGTCCGCATCGAAGCCGAGGCCGACGGTACGGAGGCGCACATCCGCGTGAAGGACACGGGGTGCGGGATCGAGCCGCAGGACCTGGAGCGGATCTTCGAGGCGTTCACCCAGGCCGAGGCGCCGCTGAGGCGCACGACCGAAGGACTGGGGATGGGCCTGACCGTGGCGCGGAGCGTTGTGCTGCGGCACCAGGGGCGGCTGTGGGCGGAGAGCGCGGGGCGGGGACGCGGGGCCACGTTCCACGTCCGTCTTCCGCTCGCGGCGGAGCGCCGCCCGCTGGCGGTTCGGTCCGGCAGGTCTGGCTCGTCCGGCAAGCGTGGTTTCTTCCCGCTGGAAGCGTCGGGAGGAGTTGCTGGGAGTTCTCCGCAAGGGTTACGTCAGCCGTAATCGCGAAGATCGTCGAATCCAAGACTATGACTCCACCTTGCAGGACAGCCTCGAACTAGCCGGCCCAAAATTCATGAGCACGTTCGATCTCGCGGGGGAGTCGGCCGACTTGCGAGAATCCTACGGTGGAGAGTTTGGTCAGCGTTGTCTTCTCGCCCGTCGCCTCGTGGAGCGAGGCGTGCGCTTTGTCGAGGTCTCACACAACCTGAATTTTCTCAACGGCACCGGATGGGATACTCATAACCAAGGCCAGCTCAACCAACATCTCCTAATCAAGGAAC
>DUBD01000289.1:0-5811 GCA_012960515.1 Bacteroidota bacterium
CGATGACCACGGAGGGCTCGTCGGACTGCGCGTGGAGCCAGGCGGCCGTCGCGCGGGCGACGAGCGTGAGGTTCGCGTCGGTGTACCCCTCGGCGATAACGGCGCGCCAGCCGTCGGTACCGAATCGGATCGTGGACATGTAGGCGAAGGGGAAGTGTGTGGGGGCGAGACCCCGTGGCATTCGGCCGGCGAAACTACCGAACCTCGCGGTGCGGGGCGGGCCGCGAGGGCACTTCGGGGATCACCCGAGGAGGCTCCACGGGATCCTCACGCCCGATTCGCCCGCGCCCTAATCGTCCGCCAGCTGCGCGCGCGAACGACCAAAGGCACGGGCCTCCCGCGCCAGCTCGGCGTACCGCCCTGCCCAATCGCGGATGTTGGACCACAGCCCCTGGTCGATCTGAAGCCGAGCTGCAATCTGCTGGATGGCGGACTCCTCGCGGGAGTGCAGGTGCCCGTCCGCGTACGCCACGAGGAGGAGCTCCAGCACCACGACCGAGCGGGTTCGCTCAGTCGGGAAGAGGAGGTTCAGGTCGCCGGCCGCGTTGGGCGCGCTGGCCCTCTCCGGCCCTACGCCGGACTCCTCATAGATCTCGTCCAGCCGTTCCACCTCCAGGAGTGTGAGGCGGTCATCGGCGTCGATGATCTGCCGGGCGAGGACGTGCAGCGCGCGGCGCTGCTCAGGCGAGAGCTCGTTGAGGAACATTCAGGGGGAGAGAAAGAGGCGGGGAGAGGTACGCGCGAGGCCCGCCTCCGTGCCCGGCGCAACATAGCCGTAATGCCCCCTCCCCTCGCGCTGGCGGCTGCGGTGGGCGGTTAGAGGATCCAGCCGCGGACGAACTGCGCGTAGCCCGCAACGAGCGCGACGGCCACGATGGCGGCGTCCACCCGGTCCAGCATCCCGCCGTGGCCCGGGAGCGTCTTGCCGGAGTCCTTGACGCCGGCGGCCCGCTTGAAGAGGCTCTCTGCGAGGTCGCCGAGTTGGCTCGCCGCGCCGCAGCACAGCCCGAACACGAGCACATCGCCCCAGAGCAGCACGCCGTCCAGGACGGTCGCCTTCGCGAGGGCCGCCAGCACGAGCGCGCCGGCCACGCCGCCGAGGGCGCCCTCCCAGGTCTTGTTGGGCGAGACGCGCGGGAACAGCTTATGCTTCCCGATGGCGCGGCCCGTGAGGTACGCGAACGTGTCCGAGGCCCACACCGCCGCGACGGTCAGCGCGGTCAGCCAGAAGGCGTCGAGGTCCGGGAGGTCCGCCTCGCGCAGCGCGAGCGCGCCGCTCATGAGGATGGCGGGGTAGAGCACGCCAAAGAGCGTGGCCGCGGTGTCGATCAGCGGGGCCTGGGTGCGGTCCGCCTCGGGCGGACGCTGCAGCGCCGCGATCACGACGACGGCCGTCCCGATGAGGAGCGCCGGGCCCGTCAGGTCCGGCACGAGCGGCCGCAGGCTGGCGCCGACGCCGACCGCCAGCCCGAGCCACACGAACGGCCGGTGCCCGACGGCGCGGAAGAGGCCGTAGACCTCCCACTGCGCCGCCGCGGCGGCCAGCGCGATGAACGCGCCGAACCACCACCCGCCGAGCCACATCGCGCCGAGCGCGAGTGGAACGCCGACCAGCGCCGTCAGGACCCGTTGAGCGAAGTTGGACACGCGCTACGCGTCGTCTTCGTCCTCGTCGTCCTCGGGGACCTCCAGGCTGATCTCGTCGATGCCGGAGTCCAGGCGGGCTTCCGAGGTGGGGTCGTGCGCGTCGGGGGCCATGACGTCGGCCTCCATCGCGGCGCGCTCCAACTCCTCGTCGGTGAGGGGAGCCTCGGCGAGGACCGCGGCGGCGGCCTCGGCCTCGGTCGGCGGGACCATCACGTGCACCGGCGAGAGGTCGCCGACGTTGAGGTTGAAGGAGTGATCGCGCTGGGTGAGGACGACGGCGGAGATGCCGGCCTCATCGAGGCGGTCTCGGACGAGGTCCGCTTCGAAGTCCGTGGAGGTGGAGAAGGCGGAAACCCACTCCTCGTAGCGAGCGGCGTCAGACATGGGCGGGAGAGGCAGGAGGGAGAGAGGTGAGGGAGTCCGCCGCGGGGGCGGCGCGCACGGCGTCTGGTGTGTCCCCGACGATGGCGCGGCGGCGTTGCAGGATGGCGAAGCACACGGCCGCGGTGAAGGCCGCACTCACGGCGGCAAGGTACCACGGGATCCCCGCCGCCTCGATGGCATCGAGGTCCACGTCCGGCTGTGAGCGGGCGTATGCGACGGCCATCACGGCGAACCCGTTGTTGAGCAGGTGCACGAGGACGCCGCTCCAGATACTCCCCGTCGCCCAGACCACGAAGCCGAGGTACATCCCGAGGGCCGCCAGCGGGATGGCCTTGCTCAACTGGAGGTGATACAGCCCGAACACCACGCCCACGATCACGATGGACCAGACGAGCCCGAGCCCGCGCTCCACCTGCCGCTGGAGGTAGCCGCGGAACATCAGCTCCTCGCAGACGGCCGGCGTGATGGCGACGGTCAGGAAGAGGAACCACGTTGGAAGGTCTGCGCCCATGAGGAGCATCTCGAGCACGTCGCCCTGTTGCGCTTCCCACTCGCGGATGCCCTCGGGGAGCGGGAGCTCGGCGTTGACCTGGCCCAGCCAGAGCACGAGCGGGTAGAACACCGCCCAACCCACGCCCGCCAGCACGAACCCGAGCCCGTCCGGCTGGCGGAGCCGGAGGAAGGGCCGCCAGCCGGGCGTGCTCATCCGCGCGACGAGGATCGCGAGGAGCGTGAATCCGAGCCACTGCCCCACGGTGTTGGCACCGAGCAAGAGCATCCCGTGCTCCGAAATCAGAGCTTCGAGATCGGTGGTCAGTTCGCCGCCGCTCATGACGCTCTGCGCCAGCCCCACCGCCACGGCCACCGCTCCGATCCCCTGAAACAGGAAGAAGGCGATCAGCAGCACGAGCAGCGCCGCCGCCAGCGGGTGGAACTCGTTGCGCTCGGCCCAGCCGGAGAGCCGGAAGGGGCGGGCCCACGGCCAGGCGTCGGTGAGGGCGTAGGTCGTGGGCGGGAGCGACGGCCGGGCCGGGGAGGGCGCGGGCGTCGGGGTGGGGTCGGGCACGGGGAGGTGGGGCGGAGTCACTCGCGGGGCCAACGAATGCCGGGCCGGCCGGGATTCACCGGTCGGTCGGGCGGCGAGATGGGAACCGCGAGGTTACGCCCGGCTGGCGGGGCCGCCCGCTCGCGCGGTGCTACGCCGGGACCGCGTCCGCGCCCAGCGCGCTGAACACCTCGTTCCAGTCCCCGGCGAACACCTCCACCGGGACGTCCCCCAGAGCTCGGGAAAGGTCGGCCGGCTCCATCTGGCCCGGCCGGTTGTCCAGGAACAGCCCCTCGAAGTTGACCACGTCCGGCGGGAGCAGCACCAGGTCCCCCACGCCGCCGGCCTCCGCCAGCGGGGCGAGCGCGCCCTTGAGGCTCTTGAAGTTGAGGAGCCCGCTCACCGTCACCACGTCGCCGAAGAGGAGGTTCTCACACTCCACGACCTGCACGGTCAGGTTGTGCACCCGCTCCAGGGCCGGCGCCACGCGCTGGCGGAGGAGATCAGCGGTGAGGGTGCCCGTCGCGAGGGTGAGCGTGCGGGGCTCGGGGAGCGCCTCGGGGAACTCCTCGGCCTGGAACTCCAGCTCGTCCAGGAAATCGCGGCTCATGCCGACGCCGTTCTCCATCAGCGGGTAGCCGTCGTACTCCTCCTCCATGGGGAACTCCTCGCCGCCGAGGATGAACACCTCGTCGGAGACGTAGACGAAGCCGCGGCCGATCGTCTCGCGGAAGTAGCCCTGCCAGCGGCGCACGAGGCGGACGAGCTGCTGCGCCTCGCGCGGCGTGACCGGCCGGAGGTCCATCAGCTCGCGCCGGTGCCGCGTCAGGCCCACGGGCACGATGCTCACGCTGAACAGGTGCTCGTGCAGGTCGGCCAGTTCGAGGATGGTCTGCACGAGCCGGCCCGCGTCGTTGTAGCCGGGCACGAGCACGATCTGCGCGTGGAGCTCGATGCCGTGGTCCGCGAGGAACCGCAGCTTCTCCATCAGCCGGTCGTCCTGGGTGCGGTGGCCCATCATCGCGCGGCGCGTGGGCGTGTGCGTGCAGTGGACGGAGATGTAGAGCGGGCTCAGCCGCTGCTCTACGATCCGCGCGAGGTCGCGCTCGCGGAGGTTGGTGACGGTGATGTAGTTGCCGTAGAGGAACGACATCCGGAAGTCCCCGTCGCGGAAGTAGAGCGTGTCCCGCAGGCCGAGCGGGTTCTGGTCCACGAAGCAGAACACGCAGTCGTCGCCGCAGGTCTTGATCCGGAACTCCTCCAGGTCCACGCCCAGCGCATCGTCGATCTCCTTCTCAACGGTGTGCTCCGCGATGGTGCCGCCCTGCCGCACCTTCAGCGCGACCGTCTCCTCGGCGGTCTTGAAGCGGAAGTCCAACTCGTCCGCCACGGCCTCGCCGCCGACGGCAAGGATCTGGTCGCCGGGCGCGAGGCCCAGGGTCTCGGCGATGGAGCCGGATTCGACGGCGGTGATGCGGACGGGCATGGCGCGCGGCGACGGCCGCGAAGTCGTTGGCTTCCAATAACGGGCGGGGACCGCGAAGGCGCGCCGAGCCCCGCGTGAAGGGTTTGCAGGGACTGCCCCCTCCCCCGCCCCGCTGGCGGACGCCCTCGCCGAGCCGAGCCGCTAGCGGACGGCGGCGGACGGTTCACACACATTCCGCCGCCGTCTCTCGCGCGCCGATGCCCCGCCGCCCTATCTTGTGCTCACGCCGCGCCCGTAGCTCAGCTGGATAGAGCGTTGGTTTCCGGTACCAAAGGTCAGAGGTTCGAATCCTCTCGGGCGTACTCAAGCGCCGGCTCCGCACAGGGGCCGGCGCTTTTCGTTTGGGCGGCCCGCCGCAGCCGCCAGCGGAAGACGGACTATTTTCGGCACATGTCGCCGTTCGACCTCCGCCCCACCCTCTCCTCCGCGCTCGCCGAGCTCTCCATGGCCGCGCTGGCGGAGGCCGCCTTCGGCGACGTGGACCTCGCAGCGACGCCCATCGCCAGCGCCGTCGCTCACGCCCTGGACGCGCCCGTGCTGGTGCTCGCCCTGGACGACCTCGGCGGCGGGGAGCGGGCCCTCGTGCCCACCGCGTGTGTCCGCGTGACCCCACAGGCCGAGTCGTTCCCCGTAGCGCCGCTCTACGCCAGCGCCCTCCTCCACGACGAGCCGACGGTCGCTGAGTCCCTCCCCCCGCTCTCCGCGGACGGCGGCGTGCTCGCGCGGATCGGCTCCCGCCACGACCCGCTGGCGCTGCTCGTCGCCCTCACACCGGAGGGCCGCGTCTTCGACGCGGAGGAGCGCATCTTCCTCCACGCTGCCGCGAGCGTGCTCCACGCCCGCCTCGCGCTGGACCGCCAGCGCCACGAGCTGGCGGAGAGCCAGGACCAGGCGCGCGCCGTCGTGGAGACCTCTGTGGACGGCATCATCACCATCGACGAGCGCGGGCGGATCCAGACGTTCAACCCGGGCGCGTCGCGGATCTTCGGCTACACCGCCGAGGAGGTCCGGGGACGGAACGTCCACGTCCTGATGCCAGAGCCGTACCACACGGAGCACGACGGGTACGTGCAGGCCTACCTGGACACCGGCGAGCGGCGCATCATCGGGATCGGCCGCGAGGTGACCGGGCGGCGGAAGTCCGGCGAGACCTTCCCCATGGATCTCGCCGTGAGCGAGGTCTGCCTCCAGGACGGCAACCGGCTCTTCGTCGGGCTCGTGCGCGACATCTCCGAGCGGCGGGACCCGG
>DUBD01000289.1:5863-9477 GCA_012960515.1 Bacteroidota bacterium
GACCTGGAGCGCGAGGTGCTCCGCATCGCGGAGGAGGAGCGGCGCAGGATCGGGCAGGACCTCCACGATAGGCTCGGGCAGACGCTGACGGGGATCGGCCTGTTCGCACGCGGGCTCACCCGCCAGCTCGAGGCCGAGGGGTCGCCCTCCGCCGAGGCCGCCCGCCAGGTCGTCTCGCTCATGGAGGAGGCCGATGCCCACGCGCGCGCCATCGCGCGGTCCCTCGTGCCGGTGGAGCTGGAGCAGAACGGGCTCCAGGCCGCCCTGGAACGCATGGCCGAACGCGCCCGCCAGCTGTACGACGTGGACGTCCGCGTCGAGGCCGTCGGGACGGGGCACGGAGAGGCAGACGCCCTCCCGCCGGCGGCGGCCACCCACCTCTTCCGCATCGCGCAGGAGGCGCTTGCGAACGCCGCGCAGCACGGCCGCGCAGAGACCGTCCGCGTGCGGCTGGTGCGCGGAGAAGAGCAGCTCCGCCTCCGCGTCGAGGACGACGGCGTGGGCTTCAAGGAATCGATCCGCTCGGGGGGAGCGCTCGAGCGCGAGCCCGCCGCAGAGCCCGCGCCCGACCCGCGCCCGTCCGTGAGCGCCCCTGCGCGTCCGGCGGACCACCGGGGGATGGGGCTTCGCATCATGCACTACCGTGCGCATCTTGCCGGCGGCACGCTCGAGATCCGCCCCGGCGCCGACCGCGGCACCGTCGTTACCTGCACCGTCCCGCTCTAGCCCCATGACCCGCCTCCTCCTCGTGGACGACCACCCCCTGATGCGTCAGGGCCTCGCGATGACGCTCAACGCCGAGCCCGACCTGGAGGTCGCGGCGCAGGCCGGCGACGCGGAGTCCGCGCTGGACCTCTACGACGAGGTCCAACCCGACCTCGTGGTGGTGGACATCTCGCTGCCGGGCATGAACGGCCTGGAGCTGCTCAAGCACCTCCTCGCGCGGGAGCCGTCGCTCCCCATCCTCGTGGTCTCCCGGCACGACGAGGAGTTGTACGCGGAGCGGGCCGTCCGGGCCGGCGCCCGCGGCTACGTCTCCAAGCTCAAAGCGGGCGATGAGATCGTAGGGGCGGTGCGGCGCGTGCTGCGGGGCGGCATCCACCTCTCCGAAGAGCTCAAGGACAAGCTCCTGTTCGGTGCCGCGGCGGGGCGCAAGGACGCGATGCAGAGCCCCCTCGAAGTGCTGAGCGACCGCGAGCTGGAGGTGTTCGAGATGACCGGGCGCGGGGTGCCCTCGCGCGAGATCGCGGAGCGGCTCCACCTCAGCGTCAAGACGGTCGAGAGCTACCGGGCGCGGATCAAGACCAAGCTGGGGCTGGCGAACGGCACGGAGCTGATGAAGCACGCCGTCGCCTGGGTGGAGGGCGAAGGCGCCGGACGCGCCGAGGCCTGACCCGCTGGCGGACTGCGCGGCCGGGGCTAGTTCTCGACGGCCCAGAGCCCGAGCTTGACCTGGAAGACGCCCGCGATCTGCTCCGCGCGGGCCACCGCGAGATCGGCGCGTGGTCCCTCGAACCGGGCTCGGACCGTCGCGCGGAACCGGGCCACCCACCGCGCGAAGTGCTCGCGCGTCAGCCCCGCCAGCCGGGCGTGGGGCGCAAACGGCCGCCCCCGGTACTCGCCGCTCTGGAAGACGACCGAGCACCAGAACCCCACCATGCGCTCGCGGTGGGCCGCCCCGTCTACGTCGGCGAAGTACGGGCCGAGCAGAGGGTCGGCCTCGATGCCGTCGTAGAACGCGGACACGAGGGTGCGGACGTCGGCGGGGGTCTGGAGATCGGTCATGGGAACGCGCCCACCCGAGAGAGCGGGCGGAGAGGGTTAGGACGTGGCCTGGACCGTCATCGTGCCCTGCATGGTCATGAAGTGGCCCGGGAAGGTGCAGACGTAGGTGTACGTCCCGGCAGCGGGCGCGGTGAACTCGACGGTCACCGTCTCACCGGGCGCGCTCATGGCCGTGTGCGCGATCACCTGATCGGCCATCTGCTGCGGGATGTAGTCGGTATCCGCCGCAGACATCGCGGCCTGCCCGAAGGCGTTCACGTCCGTGCCCTCGCGCAAGATCACCACGTTGTGGCTCATCGCGGGGTTGTCGGCGGTGTTCTCGAAGGTGAGCGACACCGTCTGGCCGGGCTGGACCGTAAACGAGGTCTGCTCATACGCCATCTCGTTGCCGACGGGCGTCAGGGTGACTTCGGCCGCGGGACCGTCGAACGCGGGGACGGGCTCGGGCTCGGGGAGCGGCGCCGGCTCGGCCTCCGCTGTCTCGGGAGCAGCCGTGGGTGCCGGAGTGGGATCGTCGCCGCCACCGCAGGCGGACATCGTGGCGAACACGAGGGCGAGGAGAACGAAGAAGAAGCGAGGCATGGGAAGCCGGGGCGGGTGAAGAGGATCGGCGCGAGGCTAGACCGCCCTCAACTCGCCGCGCGGCAGGCCGGGACGCGCGCGGGTGTAGGGGCTTCCCTAGCAGCCCTGCCGGGGGAACCCGTCCCTCGGCTGGCGGCACGACTCCTCGCGCCCAGAGCGACCGCCAGCCGGGCGGGCGCCTACACCCGCCCTCTCCCTCGCCCGACGCTCAGAGGCGCATTTTTCCTCTAGCGAAGGCGCGCCCGCGTGCCGTAGCGTGAGCGTGAGGCCCAGAAGAGCCTCCGACGGGAGCCATCCCGCCGTCCGCCCGCTGCCGGACTGCCTGCGCCTCGTGGTGGGAGCGCGGGGGTCCGGCAGTGGATGCTGACGGGGCGTAGGGGAAGCGCCCACATCGCCGCCGGTGCGCCCCTCGCGTGCGGCACCCGCGCAGCCCGGTAGTGCCGCCGCCGCCCGGACCGGATCCTGAGCACGGACCTTCCGCCCCTGCCATGCTCCGCTCCATCCTCTGCGCGCTCGACCACTCCGACGCCTCTGCCCCCGCCCTGACCACCGCGGCCGACCTCGCGGAACGTGTCCATGCCTCCCTCCACCTCGTGTACGTGGACCCGCTCTTCCGCGCGCGGCTCGCGAAGACCTCCGGCTCTGACCACCGACTCCGCACCCGCACGGCCACCTTCGTGAACGACGTGCTGGGCAGCGCCGACGCGTTCGACGTCCTCGCGCCGAGCATCCACGTGGTCCACGGAGAGGCGCCCTCGGACGGCGTGGTCCAGATCGCGACGGAGCTGGACACGGACCTCATCGTCGTGGGCCGTCACGACCGGCGTGCGCTGGACCACGTGATCTACGGTAGCGTCTCACGAGGCGTGGTCCGGGGCAGCGCGATCCCGGTCCTCGTGGTGCCGAGCGCCGCCGCCGAGCGGGCGCACCCCTCCCCCGCTCACCCCATCCTGGTGGCGGTCGATTTCTCCGAGCACACGCCCGAGGCCGTCCGGCTGGCGGGCGCGATGGCCGAGACGTTTGGCGCCCCCGTCGAACTCGCCCACGTGGTGGAGGGGAGCCAGTCTGTCCCCGTGGACTTCGGAGGGCTGTTCACGCTCTCCGACCTCCGCCTGGAACCCGACGCGGGCGCCCGCGATGCGGCGCGCGCGGGGTTGCGCCGGGTCGCGGCTTCGGCGGGGGTGGACACAGCCGAGCACATCGTCGCGGTGGGCGCCCCGCAGCCGGAGCTGACGCGGCTGGCATCG
>DUBD01000290.1:0-6289 GCA_012960515.1 Bacteroidota bacterium
CCGGCGCCCCGCTGGCGGTCACCGCCGGCGCGCCGAGCCCCACCGGCCACGCGGCGAGGTCCGCCGAGGGCTCCTCTCCGCCCTCGTACCGCGCGACGTCCGCCTGCGAGACGACGTAGATCCGGTCGTAGGCGGAGCAGTCGTCGGGGTCGGGGAGCGCCGCGCCCTCGCCGAGCGGGCCGGGCCAGAACGTGAACCCGGCGTACCGGGAGCCGGCCACGCGGAGGTCGCCGTCCACGGTCCCGCCGATCCACAGCCCGGCCGCGAACATAGGCGAGGTCCCGCTGAACTTCGGGACGACGTACCCGTCGCCGGAGGTGGTGGTGTTGCCGTAGAAGAGGCTTCCGGTGTTGAACACGCGGGCGAACACGTTCGAGACCGAGAGGTCGCCCTGCGCCGTGCCGAGCTCGCACGAGCCCGGCGTTTGCGCGTTCGCAACGGAAACAGAGAGGAGCAGAAAGAGCGCGGTGGCAATGCGCATAGAGGAGCAGCAGAGTGACAGGCACAACATGCTACCCCCTTGCCCCCTACCAAACGGGGCACTTCCAGGCGCACGGCACCTCGCCGTCCCCCATACGCCGCCCATATACAGCGCGCCCCGCCGGCCGAAGCGAGCGGGGCGCGGCGCTGGCGGAACGGGCCGCCAGCGGGTCGGGCGCGAGGCTTAGTAGCGGGTCGTGACCGCCTTCCGCTTGAGGGCGGAGAGCCACCGCGTGATGTCGATGCCCTTCGGGCAGGCCTGGACGCAGTTGAAGATGGTGTAGCACTTCCAGAGGCCGTCCTTGGAGTCCACGATCTTCAGCCGCTCCTCCGCCTCCGTATCGCGTGAGTCGAAGACGTAGCGGTACGCCTTGAGCATGGCGGCCGGGCCGAGGTAGTCGGGGTCGGCCCAGGTGCTCGGGCAGGAGTGCGTGCAGGCGCCGCACATGATGCACTTCGTCGCGTCCTCGATGACGGCGTGCTGCTCCGGGCTCTGCTGGCGCTCCTTCTCCGGCGTGGGGCCGTCGTGGATGAGCCACGGCATGACCGCGCGGTACTTGTCGAAGAACCGGCTCTGGTCGATGACGAGGTCCTTCACGATGGGCGCCGCGGGGAGCGCCTCGAAGGTGATGGTGTCGCCGTTCGTGAGCCCCATGTCCTGGACGAGGACCGAGCAGGCGAGCTTGTTCTCGCCGTTGATCTTCATCGCGTCAGAGCCGCAGATGCCGTGCGCGCAGCTCTTTCGGAAGGAGAGGCTGCCGTCCAGGTGCCACTTGACGTAGTGGAGGAGGTCCAGCGCGCGGTCCATCGGGTCCGCGGGCACCTGGAAGGACTCCCAGCGCGGGCGGGCGTCCTTCTCCGGATCGTACCGCTTGATCTTGACGGTGAGCGTCATCGCGGCCGTGGGAGCGCCGTTCTTCGCCTCCGCGCGCGCAGCCTTCTGGCTGGCGGTGGGGGCGGCCGGGGCGGTGAGGGTGTCTGCCATAGTGGAGGGATGGGGGATGAGGGATCGAGGGATGGGCGCTCATGCCTCCATCCCGTCTCCCTGATCCCTCTGCTAGTACTTGCGCTCCTTGGGCTGGAACCGGGTGATGATGACGTCCTTGTAGCCGATCTCGGTGCCGCCCTTCTGGTCGCTCCAGAAGAGGGTGTGCTTGAGCCAGTTCTCGTCGTCGCGGGAGGCGTAGTCCTCGCGGAGGTGAGCGCCACGGCTCTCGGTCCGGTTCTTGGCGCTCTCCGTGATGGCCTCGGCGTAGTCCACCATGAACTGCACCTCGACGGCGTCCATGAGGTCGGTGTTGAACCGCTTGCCCTTGTCGTCGCAGGTGACCGTGGCCGCGCGCTGGCGGAGCGTCTGGAGGTCGCCGAGGGCTTCCGCCAGCGTGTCGTCCGTGCGGTAGACGGAGACGTTGGTCATCATGGTCTCCTGGAGGTCGGTGCGGATGGAGACCGCGCGCTCCCCGTTCGTGCGGGAGACGATGGACTCCAGCATCTCGCGGGTGGTCGCCTCGGGGTTCTCCGGGAGCGGGTTGAGGCTCTGCCCCTGGCGGATGGCCTCGGCCATCGCCATGCCCGTGCGGCGCCCGAAGACGACGAGGTCCAGAAGGGAGTTCGTGCCCAGGCGGTTGGCGCCGTGGACGCTCACGCAGGCGCACTCGCCGCAGGCGTAGAAGCCCTCCACCACGTCGCTCCGGTCGGAGGACTGCACCACCTGCCCGTCGTTGTTGGTGGGGATGCCGCCCATCGCGTAGTGGCACGTCGGCGCGACCGGGATCGGCTGCTTGACCGGGTCGATGCCGAGGTAGACGCGGCTGAAGGTGGAGATCTCCGGCAGCTTGTGCTCCAGCACCTCCTTGCCCACGTGCGTCATGTCCAGGACCACGTGGTCCCGGCCGCCGACGCCGCGGCCCTCGCGGATCTCCTTGTAGATGCACTGCGAGACCATGTCGCGCGGCGCGAGGTCCTTGACCGTCGGCGCGTAGCGCTCCATGAACCGCTCGCCCTCGGAGTTGCGGAGGATGCCGCCCTCGCCACGGGCGCCCTCAGTGATGAGGATGCCGAGGCGGTAGAGGCCCGTCGGGTGGAACTGGATGAACTCCATGTCCTCCAGCGGGATGCCCGCGCGAAGCGCGATGGCGAAGCCGTCGCCCGTGCCGGCGTGCGCGTTGGAGGTCGTCTTGAAGGCGCGGCCGTAGCCGCCCGTCGCGAAGCAGGTGATCTTGGAGTGGAAGGTGTGGACCTCCCCCGTCAGGATCTCATAGGCCACGCAGCCGGAGACGGCGCCGTCGTCGTTGCGGACGAGGTCCAGGACCTGGTACTCGTCGTAGAAGTTGACGTTGTTCTTGACGCACTGCTCGTAGAGCGTGTGCAGGATCATGTGCCCCGTGCGGTCCGCGGCGTAGCACGCGCGGCGGACGGGGGCCTCGCCGAAGTTGCGGGTGTGCCCGCCGAACCGGCGCTGGGCGATCTTGCCCTCCTTCGTGCGGGAGAACGGCACGCCGTAGTGCTCCAGCTCGATGATGGTGCGCGGGGCGTCCTGGCACATCTGCTCGATGGCGTCCTGGTCGCCGAGGTAGTCCGAGCCCTTCGTGGTGTCGAAGGCGTGCCAGAGCCAGTTGTCCTCCTCCTCGTTGCCGAGCGCGGCACCGATGCCGCCCTGCGCCGCGCCCGTGTGCGAGCGGAGCGGGTGGAGCTTGGAGACGACGGCGACGTCCGCGCCGCCTTCGGAGGCGTAGAGCGCGGCCATCAGTCCGGCGCCGCCGGCGCCGACGATGACGATGTCGTGCGTGAAGGTCATGGGGTGGGGGACTGGGGAATGGGGGCGCGCGGCTCCGGGGAGTGCCCGGGCGCTCGGCCCCAGGTCCCGGTTACAATCCGGCGACGATGACGGAGTACCCGCCGATCACGAGGAGAACGAGCGCGACGGTCCACGAGAGGGCGGAGAGCCCGACCCGGACCATGTCATTGCGGACGTAGTCCGTGATGACGTTGTTGAGCCCGTAGAAACCGTGGTGGAGCGCGAACGCGAGGAACAAGAGGTTGAACGCCTTCCAGAGCCCCGCGTAGACGGGGTCCGCCAGCCGGAGCATGAGGATCTCGTACGGCGTCGGGCTGGCGCTCTCGCCGGGCGGGTGCGTGGGGCCGGGGGCGTCGCCCTCGATCTGGCCCATGCGGCCGTCCTGCGCGGGGACCACGCGCGGCGCCTCTGGGGAGACCTGCCCCTGGCGGGACTCGAACTCACGGACCGCCTCGGCGGCCTCGTCGGAGTAGCGCGGGAGGACGCCGGCGGCGGCTTCCTCCGCCGTGACCACGGAGTGCGAGATGCTCGCCGTGGTGCGGTCGTAGTGCTGGACCCAGAAGTGGGTCACGAGGAGGAAGACGAGGAAGGTGCCCGTGATCCGGTGGACGAACCACTGGAACGCGCTGGAGCGGGCGGTGCGGCCGTACTTGGTAGCCATGTCGGGAGGCAGTGCGGGCCGTCCGGGTCGCGCTGGCGGCGGGCGCCAGCGGGAACGGACTGGCGGCGTTATCCGGCGAAGTGATCGACGAGGGCGGCGATGCTGGGGTACCCGCCGACGAGGAAGAGGACGGCGGCGAGCGCGCCGAGCGACCAGAACAGCTTCCGCTGGTTCGGGCTCCACCCCACGAAGTCGATGAGCACGATGCGCATCCCGTTCAGCGCGTGGTACACCACCGCGCCGAGGAGCAGGAACTCGCCCACCTTGAAGATGGGCGCGTGGTAGCTCGCGATGAGCGCGTTGTACGCCTCGGGGTTGGTGATCGCTTTGAGGCCCCAGACGTGGATGCAGAGGTAGCCCACGAGGGCGACGCCCGTCAGGCGGTGGAGCATCCACGCGATCATCCCAACGCGGAGCTTGTACCGCTGGACGGGCTGAGGCGTGTACGGGAGCGTGCCCGGAGCGTCTTGGACGGCGGTGGCCATGAGAGAGCGGGAGAAAACCGGCGCAGGAAGCTACAATGGCCGCCCGGCGAGGTTTCAGTCTGGAGTGAAAGTTCCGCGCGAGCCACGCGGAAGCGCTCTCGCAAGGTACCACGGCACCGCTCCGCGTGCCCTCCCCCCACGCCGCCGTGCGCGTGCCCCACAACAGACGCGGGGCGCGGAGCCTCAGCCCCGCGCCCCGCTGGCGGTCGGTCTCGGCGGGCGGTGCCGCCAGCCGGACGGCGCTACCGCTCGGCGATCGGCGCGACCGTCTTGCCCTTCGGGCCGTCGTAGCCGGCGCGCGGGCGGATGAGCCGGTTGTCCTCCCACTGCTCCAGGAGGTGCGCCGTCCAGCCCGTGATACGGCTGAGCGCGAAGATCGGCGTGTAGAGGTCCGTCTCGATGCCGAGGAGGTAGTAGACGCTCGCGGAGTAGAAGTCCACGTTCGCATTGAGCCCCTTCTGCTCCAGGATGTGGAGCCGGATGGCGTCGGACATCTCCAGCCACTTGCGCTCGCCCTTCTCGTCCGAGAGGTCTTCCAGCATCTCGCGGAGGATCGTAGCGCGAGGATCGAGCGCGCGGTAGACGCGGTGCCCGATGCCCATGACCTTCTCCTTGCGGCCGAGCATGTCGTCGATGTACTGCGTCGGCTCGGCGCCCTGGGCGTCGATGTCCAGCAGCATCTCCATCACCTTGATGTTGGCGCCGCCGTGGAGCGGCCCCTTCAGCGCGCCGATGGCCCCGGTGATGGCGGAGTACATGTCGCTCAGCGTCGCGCCGATGACGCGGGCGGCGAAGGTGGAGGCGTTCAGGCCATGCTCCGCGTGGAGCACGAGCGCGGCGTCCATGATGGCCTTCGCGCTGGGGCCGGCCTCCTCGCCGTTGAGCATGTAGAGGAAGTCCTCCGCGGCCGTGCCCTCCCCCTTCGGCGCGACGGGGTCCTTGCCCTTGCGGATGCGGTCGAACGCCGCGACGATGGTCGGCATCTTGGCCGTGAGGCGGATCGCCTTGCGGACGTTGGCCTCGCGGCTCATGTCGTCCGCCTCCTCGTCGTAGTGCGCGAGCATCGAGACGGCCGTGCGGAGGGCCGCCATCGGGTTCGTGTTCTCCGGGGTGTGGTGCCGGAGGTGGTCCAGGAGGTCCGGGTGGAGCGCCCGCTCGGCACGGAGTTGGCCGTTGAGCTCGTCCAGCTGGCTCTGCGTGGGAAGCTCCCCGTTCCAGAGCAGGTAGGCGACCTCTTCGAACGACGTGTTCCGCGCGAGGTCGTCGATCTCGTAGCCGCGGTAGATCAGCTCGCCGGCCTCGCCGTCAATGAACGAGATGGAAGAGTCGAGCGCCTTCACGCCCGCCAGGCCGGCGGTGTTCTTCGGCTTGGCGGGGGCGCCGTCGCCGCCGGCAGCGCTTCCGGCGGGGGTCTGAGTCTGTGCGTTGGCCATCAGGGGAAAGGGTGGCGGCCCACTCCATCCCGTCGAGGCGGGGCCGCGGGTGTCAAGAAAAAGCGCGAGGTGAAGACCAGCAATCCGGGGCCTGGTTCCAACGACCGCGCGCCCCGGGAGGTTCGTTCGTGAGTCCCCCTCCGTCCGGGAAGACCGCGCGGATACCGCTGTTCACCTCCGCCCCGGGGAGCGCATCGCGTGGCTCTCCCGTAGCTTCATCCCGCCAGCGCGCCGACGCCCCGACCCCGGAGGCCAGCTTTGCCCGCGCGCCCGGCCCCTCTGATCCTGTGCCCGGCGCCGCCGTCTCGCGCCCGCCTCTTCCCAGAGCGCGCCCCGGACCCGGCCCCGCCTTATGGGCTCCCCCCCTGTCACCGTTTTCCGCTTCCTCGTCGGCGCGCTGCTGAGCGCGCTCGCCGGGTGGCGTGCGCGCGCC
>DUBD01000290.1:6361-29880 GCA_012960515.1 Bacteroidota bacterium
TGGCCCGGCGGCTCTGCGCGCCCCCGCGACGTTCGGGGTGACCCGCGCCCGCCCCGGCCCCTCGCGCCGCCGACGCCCCCCCCTCCATGAAGAAGGAGATCGTCATCAATGCGAGCAAGGACCGCGCTCGCATCGCCATCGTCGAGGACGGCGAGCTCGTCGAGCTCTACGTCGAGCATCCTGACAACGTCCGCACGCTGGGCAACATCTACCTCGGCAAGGTCGCCAAGGTGATGCCCCAGATCCACGCCGCCTTCGTCGATATCGGCCAGCGGCAGGACGCCTTCCTCCACTTCTCCGACCTCACGGACAACGCCGCGCAGCTCTTCGCGATCGCGGGGATGGACGTGCCGGGTCTGGAGAGCGGCCCCATCCTCGCCAAGGCGCCGAAGAAGCGCGTCGCGGACGACGACTCCGAGCCCGACGTGGAGGAGACGCTGGAGGTGGAAGAAACCGCCGAGGAGTCCAACACGTCGCGTTCGCGCTCCCGCCGTCGGCGGCGGCGCCGGGGAGGCCGTGGCCGCCGCGGAGGCCGTAGCCGAAGCGACAACAACTCCACCTCTGAGGAGGAAGAGGAGCAGGAAGAGCGGCGCCTCCCGCACGTCATCGACCTGACGCAGAAGACGGGGTCTGTCCGCCCCTCGCGCAAGGCGAAGGACGAGAGCCCCGAGGAGCCTGAGGCCCCCGAGCCGCTGGCGGACGACGCCAGCGAGGCCGAAGCGAAGGAGGACAAGCCGAAGCGCCGCCGCTCCCGCAAGAAGCCCGAGACGCCCGCCGAGGAGGCCCCGGCTGGGGACTCCGCATCGGAGCCCGAGGCACCGCAGGAGAGCGCGGGCACGTCTCCGGAGGAGGCGCCGGCTCCCGACGCGGCGGAGAACGACGAGCAGAAGGAGGACAAGCCGAAGCGCCGCCGCTCCCGGAGCCGCTCTCGCAAGAAGAAGGAGAGCGCCGAGACGCCGGCCGCATCCGACGACGAGCACCGCCAGCCGACGAGCGAGGCGGCTGACTCGCCCGAGGCCGAGGCGGACACGCCGGCGCGCAAGACCAAGGCGCTGCCCCCCACCATCGACCTCACGAGCAAGCCGACGCCCTCCCGCAGGAAGCGCTCCGAGGACGACGAGGAGGCGGACGAGAAGCCGAAGCGCTCGCGCCGCCGCAGCCGCTCCGCGGACGAGGCCTCCGCTGACGACGGCGAGGCCGCGGACCGCGAGGAGTCCTCTGATGAGGGCGAGAAGCCGAAGCGCTCGCGCCGTTCCCGGTCCCGCAGCAAGAGCACCGACGCGGAGACGTCAGCCGACGATGCCGCGGAGACGAAGGACACGGACGACGCGAAAGACGCCAACGACGACGGTCGCTCCCGGCGGTCGCGCCGGGGTCGCGGGCGCTCCACCGCCTCGGACCGCTCCGACGACGCGGACACCGACGCCTCCGAAGACTCGGACGAGCAGAAGGGCCGCTCGCGCCGCCGCTCGCGCTCGGACAACTCGCGCTCAGACAACTCGCGCTCCGGCAAGGGGTCGAGCGAGAGGGACTCTGGCTCGGGCGAGAAGAGCGCCAACGAGAAGGGCTCCCGCAGCCGGGACAAGGACTCCAAGCAGAGCTCGCGCGGCGGGCGCGGCCGGAACGACAACGGCAAGGGCTCCGGCTCCTCCAAGGGCAAGAGCGCCCAGGTGCCGGACAAACCGGAGGAGCTCCTCAAGCGCGGCGAGCGCGTCCTCGTCAAGATCACGAAGGAGCCCATCTCCTCGAAGGGCAGCCGCGTGTCTACGGACATCTCGCTGGCGGGCCGCTTCCTCGTGCTCGTACCGGCGGCGGACTACGTGGCCGTCTCCAAGAAGATCGCCAGCGCGAAGGAGCGCCGTCGCCTCCGCACGCTGGCAACGAGCCTCAAGCCAGACAACTTCGGCGTCATCGTGCGCACCGTGGCCGAGGGCCGCGAGGCGAAGGTGCTGGACCAGGACCTCCGCCTGCTCGTGGACAAGTGGCGCACCATCGAGAAGAAGCTGGAGGGGAAGCCTGAGCCGCCGGTCCTCCTCTACGAGGACGTGAACATGGTCTCCTCCATCGTCCGGGACCTCTTCACCGAGGACTACGACCGGATCCTCGTGGACGACCCCCGCCTGCACAAGAACCTGCAGAGCTACGTGAAGGCCGTGGCGCCGCAGATGGCGGATCGCGTGGTGCTCCACAAGGGCAACCAGCCGGTCTACCGCTCCGCCGGCCTGGAGAAGCAGGTCGCGGAGGCGTTCTCGGAGCGCGTCAACATGAAGGGGGGCGGGTACCTCATCATCGAGCACACCGAGGCCATGCACGTCGTGGACGTGAACTCGGGCCGGGCGGGACGAGGCAAGCGCCGCGCGGAGGAGAACCTCCTCAACGTCAACGTGGAGGCCGCGCGCGAGATCGCCAAGCAGCTCCGCCTGCGCGACCTCGGCGGCATCATCTGCGTGGACTTTATCGACCTCCGCTACGAGCGCGACCGTCGGAAGGTCACCGAGGCCATCAAGAAGGAGTTCGCGAAGGACCGCGCCGTCACCAAGGTGATCGGGATGAGCGACTTCGGCGTGATGCAGATCACCCGCCAGCGCCTCCGCCCCAGCATCACCACCCAGGCCGACGACGACGCAGACGCGCTGGAGGCCATGGCCGCCGCCGGCGCCGCGGAGATCCCGCAGCCGGAGCGCCGCCGCCGCCGCGCCGAGGACTCCGCCCCGGAGACCACGCCGGACGACGCGCCCGCCGCGGACCCGGCCGCAGACACCGCCAGCGCCCCGGACGCTCCCCGTCCGCGCCGTCGCTCGCGCCGCACCGTGGAGGAGGACATCTCCCCCGCCGAGCTGGCGGAGCGCATCCGCGCGTGGCTCACGCACTACC
The DNA here is from genome assembly GCA_012960515.1 of Bacteroidota bacterium. GTDB lineage: Bacteria > Bacteroidota > Rhodothermia > Rhodothermales > Rubricoccaceae > Rubricoccus. The sequence continues at coordinate 9,236 of DUBD01000290.1, forward strand.
GCGACATCGTGGACGAGCGCTACGCGAAGCGGCCCATCGTGGTGGGCGTGCACCCGCTGCTCGGCTCGTACCTCCGCCGCGGCTTCCCGAGCCCTCTGACGCGCTGGCGCTTCCGCCTCCGGAACCTCCCGTTCCGCCTGGAGGACGACGCCAAGGTGGACCCGCTGGCGTTCACCGTGCGCGACCAGAAGTCCGGCCGCTCGTTGCTCTCCAAGTACACCCTGGAGGGATAAAGGGACAGGGGATGAGGGGTGGACGTACCCTCATCCCTCCCTCCCCTCTCGCGCCTCCCTCTCCTGTGAAGCCCGCCGCCGCCATCCGCGAGCTCGAAGACGCGCTCCGAAAGCTGAGCGTGCGGGTGCGGCGCGAGCGCGGGAGCTTCCGCGGCGGGCTGTGCACCGTGGCCGGTCGCGAGGTCGTCGTGCTGAACAAGCTGCACCCGGCGGACGCGCAGCTCCTCGTGCTGGCGGAGGCCGTGCGCGCACTCCCGCACGACCAGCTCTACCTCCGCCCCGCCGTCCGCGCCACCCTCGCGGACGCCTGGAGCCAACTGGACGCCGGCGTGGACACCGCGGACGGCTTCGACGGCGAGGACGCGTGAGGCTCGAGGTCACCCTGCTCGGCACCGGCACTTCCGTGGGCGTGCCCGTCATCGGGTGCGGGTGCGCCGTCTGCACCTCGGACGACCCGCGCGACGCGCGGACGCGGACCTCGGCGCACGTCACCGCCCACACGCCCGCCGGGCCGGTCCACCTCCAGATCGACGCCGGCCCGGACTTCCGGCGCCAGGCGCTGGCGCACGGCGTCACCGAGGTGGACGCGCTGCTCGTCACGCACGCACACTTCGACCACGTCATGGGCCTGGACGACCTCCGGCCCTTCTTCTTCCGCGACCGGTCGCCCATCCCCGTCGTCACCGAGGCGAGAACGGCGGAGACCCTCGCGGAGATGTTCGCCTACATCTTCCGCGACGGCACCTACCCCGGCGTCTCGCGCCTGGAGCTTCAGCCCGTCCCGCCGGGCGCGCCCATCGCGGTCGCCAGCCGGACGCGGCCGGAGGCCTCGGTGGAGGTCACCCCCGTCCCGGTCTACCACGGGAGCGCGCGCATCCTGGGCTGGCGCATCGGCGCGCTGGCGTACCTCACGGACGTGAGCCGCGTGCCGGAGGGCTCCTTCGCGCTGCTGGACGGCGTGGAGGTCCTCGTGCTGGACGGCCTCCGCCCAGAGACGCACCCGACGCACCTCTCGTTCGGCGAGGCCGCCGAGGTGGCAGCGCGGGTCGGCGCGAGGGAGACGTGGCTCATCCACATGACGCACAACGTGCTCCACGAAGACGCGAACGCGATGCTGCCCGAGGGCGTCCGGCTGGCGTACGACGGCTTGCAGCTCCAAGTGGGAGCGTAAGAACCGAGAGGGATCCGGGACCCCGAATGTGAAGAGAGGGTTCATCGGAAGCGCTAACGTGGGGGTTGCCTTTCGGCGGGAGGCCACCCCTATTCTCAGGGCCGCCGTACTCGGACGGCCTCCCCACTTCCCCTCTATCGGATCCCACTCTCACGTATGAGACTCGCTTCCCTTGCAGCCGCGCTCCTGTTCGCGGCGCCGGTCTGGGCCCAGACCACGATCTACCAGCAGTCCTTCGAGGACGGCGACCCCGCCTATACCACGTCCACTCCTGAATTCACCGACGGGAGCGAGGACTTCTTCACGCGCACGGACTTCTCCGACGTGGCCGCCGGGTACGAGATCACCGGCACGGTCGGCTCTTTCGTGTTCGCCGCTCAGGACATTGACGGCGAAGGCGCCGGTCCTGAGCAGACGGTCACGTTCTCCGGCATCGACATCTCTGGTTTCCAGAACCTCTCGTTCGCGGGCCTCTTCGCGGAGGACGACGACGGCACCAACGAGGACTGGGACGCGCCCAACTTCGTCCACGTAGACTACCAGATCGACGGTGGCGGTTACCAGAACCTGTTCTGGCTCGAGAACGACGGCAGCACGTTCAACAGCGCGCCGTTCGTCGATACGGACTTTGACGGCACCGGCGACGGAGCCGAGATCACCTCGGCCCTGACGGAGTTCACCGCGGCCATCGCGGGCACCGGCTCCACGCTGGACCTCCGCATCACGATCAACCTGAACGACGGCGACGAGGACATCGCCATCGACAACATCCGCATCTCGGGTGACGAGGCGGCGATGCCGATGCCGGAGATCGACGTGACGCCGACGAGCCTCGCCTTCGGTACGGTCGAGGTCGGCACGTCCTCCACGCTCGACGTCACCATCAACAACACCGGTGATGCCGCGCTCTCGATCTCCAACGTGGAGGTCTCCGGCGCCGGCTTCAGCCTCGCGAGCCTCGTCCCGACGACCGTCGCGGCGGGTGGTTCGGAGACCGTGACGGTCCGCTTCGAGCCGGCGTCCGCAGGCGCCGCCAGCGGGACGCTCACCATCTCCAGCGACGACGCCGACGAGCCCTCCGTCCAGGTCGGCCTCTCGGGCACCGGCGAGGACCCCGTCACGCCCGAGCCCGAGATCGACGTGGACCCGCTGGCGGTCGAGTTCGGCACGGTCCAGACCGGCATGAGTGAGCAGATGATGGTCACGATCAACAACACCGGCGACGCCGAGCTGGCGCTCACGTACGGCATCTCCGGCGACGGCTTCAGCATCGTCAGCGGCCCGTCCACGGTGGCCGCGGGCGGCTCGGGCACAGCCACGATCCAGTTCATGCCGGCAATGGCGGGCGCCGCCAGCGGCACGTTCACCATCAACAGCAACGACGCCGACGAGGCGTCCGTGCAGGTCAGCCTCTCCGGCACCGGTGAGGAGCCCGCCACCGGCGAGTGCGCCTACTCCTTCGAAGCCGTCTCCGACAACGGCACGACCCTCCCGTCTGCGGGTGGCCAGCTCCGCTTCACCTTCCAGGTGGACAACAGCGAGGGCGATGCCGCTGCGGCCGTGGACCTCTGGGCCATCGTCTCCGGTGGCGAGGACGACGTGTACGTCCGCAACCCGCGCTCCTTCAGCGTCCCGGCTGGCGCCTCCTACAAGGCGGGCTTCAACCAGCGCGTCCCGGCGAGCATCGCCGACGGTGCGTACACCTACACGCTGATGGCCGGCACGTTCAACGCCGAGGACCCGGCCGCGTCTGAGACTTGCGGCATGGAGGCGTTCTCCGTGACCAAGGGCGACCCGGCCGCCGCAAAGGCCTCCGTCGTGGTCCGCGCCGATGAGTGGACCGGCATGGAGATCCTGAACGCGGAGATCACCGAGGCCGCCTTCCTCGTGGCCGATGAGGAGGTCCGCGTGGGCCCGAACCCGACGCGTGGCGCCGCCACCTTCGGCTTCGCGCTGGCGGATGACGCCGAGGTCAGCCTCGCGCTCTACGACGTCCGCGGCCGCACCGTGGCCACGGTCATCGACGGCGCGCTCCGCGCCGGCGTCCACACCGTGGACGTGAGCGAGTCCCTCTCGCCGGGCGTCTACATGTGGCGCCTCGTCGCGGGCGACCGCGTGGAGACCGGCCGCCTCACGGTGGTCCGCTAACGCGGCCCTGAGCCCCCGCGCTTCGGCGCGGTGCGCCCCCCGCTGGGAGACCGGCGGGGGGCGCTGTCGTTTGAACCGGACCGGCAGAGACGCGCCGCCAGCGCGAGGCGCGCCCACGTGTCCACTCTGTGTGCGCGCGGTTTCGTTTGGAGCCTGGGGCACACGTGGGTACCCTGATGGTTCGGGCTTTTCCCACTTCCCATGACGGAAACCGCTCCTACGCGCGTCGCGGACTTGATCCGCGAGGGCCGGAAGATCGAGGCCATCAAGGCCGTCCGCGAGCAAACCGGCGCCTGCCTCAAAGACGCGCTCCACGCCGTGGAAGAGATGGAGCGGATCGGCCGGAGTCCCGGCGCGGACCCCATGCCGGATGTGGAGGCGCTCGTGCGCGAGGGCCGCACTGCCGAGGCCATCGCGCTGCTCCGCGACCGGACCGGGCTCGGGCTCAAAGAGGCCACCGACGTGGTGGACGCGCTGCCCTCGCCAGACGACCCCGCCCCGCCACGGATCGCCGTCGCAGCGCTGCTCGCCGCGATGCTCGTGGCCATCGGCGTCCTCACGCTGATGCTGCTGGTCTGAACCCCGCGCAGGCGCGGGCGTCGGACGGGAAGACACCTCTCTCCCCTTCTGACATGGCCACCCCCTCTGCCCACGCCTCCGGCACCTTCGACCTCGGCGGCGAGCTCACCATCCACCGCCTCGGCTACGGCGCGATGCGGATCACCGGCGACGGCATCTGGGGCCCGCCCGCCGACCATGACGCCGCGCTGGCGGTGCTCCGCCGCAGCGTCGAACTCGGCATCGACTTTATCGACACGGCGGACTCCTACGGCCCGTTCGTCTCCGAGGACCTCATCGCGGACGCCCTCGCGCCGTACGACGGCGTCACCATCGCCACGAAGGGCGGACTGCTCCGCACCGGCCCCGGCCAGTGGCACCCGCTCGGCCGCCCGATGTACCTCCGGCAAGCCGTCCAGATGTCCATGCGGCGGCTGAAGCTGGACACCATCCCGCTCTACCAGCTCCACCGGATCGACCCGGAGGTGGACCGCGACGAGCAGTTCGCGGAGCTCAAGCACATGCAGGACGAGGGCTGGGTCCGGTTCATCGGCCTGAGCGAGGTCGGCGTGGACGAGATCAAGGCCGCGCAGGACGCCGGGCTGGAGATCGCGACGGTCCAGAACGAATACAACTTGGGCCAGCGCAAGCACGAGGCCGTCGTGGACTTCTGCGAAGAGGAGGGCATCGGGTTCATCCCGTGGTACCCCCTCAACGCCGGCAAGCTCTCCGACTCCGAGACGCTGGAGGAGGCCGCGAACGAGCTCGGCGCGACGCACAGCCAGGTCGCCCTCGCGTGGCTCCTCAAGCGCTCGCCGGTCATGCTGCCCATCCCGGGCACCTCGTCCGTGGAGCACTTGGAAGAGAACGTCGCCGCCGCCGGGATCGAGATGCCCGACCGCATCTTCGACGCGCTCGACGAGGCCACGCGCGACGACGCGTAGAACCGCCTTGACGCCACGCGCTGGCGGCCGTTTCCTGCGGGATGCACCGGCTCGTGCTCCTGCTCACGCTCGCCGCCAGCGCCGCCGCCCAACCCGCCCGCCTCTCCGGCACCGTCCACGATGCCGAGGGCGAGCCGCTGCCCGGCGCCAACGTCTACCTCTCCGGCACCACGCGCGGAGACGCGACGGACGCCGCCGGCCGGTTCGAGATCGCGGATCTGGAGCCCGGCGCGTACCGCGTGGTCGCCAGCATGGTCGGCTTCGTGACCGCGGCGGCGCCCGTGTCGCTCGCCGCCGGAGACGACGTGCGGCTCGCGCTCCAGTTGGAGCCCCGCGCGCTGGCGGAAGCCACTGTCGAGGCCGAACGTGATGCCCGGTGGGAGCGTCGGCTGGAGCGGTTCACCCGCGAGATCCTCGGGACGAGCGCCCGCGCCGACTCCGCCCGCCTCCTCAACCCGTGGGTGCTGGACTTCCGCTCGCGCTGGGGCACGCTCACCGCCACCGCCAGCGCGCCGCTGCTCATCGAGAACCGCGCGCTCGGCTACCGCCTCCGCTACGACCTCCACGCCTTCTCCGCCTCGGACGGCCGCGTGAGCTACGACGGCGACGAACAGTTCACGCCTCTCGCGCCGGACTCCCCGGAGACCGCCGCGCGATGGGCCGCGGAACGCGAGGCCGCCTACCGGGGCTCGCTCCCGCACCTGCTCCGGAGCCTTCTCCGAGGCACGGCGACGGCCGAGGGCTACACTTTCGTCCACGTCTTCGAGGACCGTTGGGGCGGCCGAGGCTCCGGCACCCGCTTCCCCGTTCGGGCGGACGGTCTGATCCGGACCGCTTCGGCGGGCTGGGGCTCGCTCCGCGTCCGCGGCCAGCTAGAGGTCACATTCCCCGAGGCCGAAGACCCGGCGTACCTCCGGCACCCGTGGTTCCGCGAGACGCGCTCGCGCCCCGCCTCCGTCCAGCGCTCCGCGCTGCACCTCACCGGGTTCGCGCGGTTCGACCCACGCGGCGTTCCAGAGGACCCCTTCGCGATCTCCACGAGCGGCTACCTCGGCTTCGAGCGGCTGGCGGACGCCCTGCCCGCGGAGTACGAGCCGCCCGCACCGAGCCCTGCCGATTCTCAGGCGCCGCCCGCTGGCGGTTGACCCGAGCAAGCGAACGCCCGGCGACGGGCTCCGCCAGCGCGGCGGTTACATCCGCTGGTTCGTCGGCATGACCATGACCTCGTTGACCGTGGCGCGAGGCGGCGCAGTAAGGGCGTAGCGGATGGCTTCCGCGATGTCCTCCGCCTCCAGCGGCGTCGCGTCGAACTCGGACGCCTCGATAAAGTCCTGGTCCTGAATGGCGCGAGGCAGCTCCGTGGCCACGGCGCCCGGCTCCACGCACGTCACGCGGATCCCGTACTCCGGGCCCAACTCCATCCGGAGGCCCTCGGAAAAGGCCGTCACGGCGAACTTCGTCGCGCAGTAGACCGCGCCGCCGAGGAACACCTTCCGCCCGGCCACGCTGGACACGTTGACGATGTGCCCGCTCTTCTGCTCGGTGAAGTGCGGCAGCACCGCGCCGGTGCAGTAGAGGACGCCGTTGACGTTGACCTCCACCATGTGCTGCCACTCCTCCATCCGGACGTTCTTGACCATGGAGAGTGGCATGACGCCGGCGTTGTTGACGAGCACGTCCACGCCCCCGAACGCCTCCACGGTCTTCGCGACGAGCGCCTCGCACTGCTCGCGATCCGTCACGTCGGTCTCCACCACGAGGGCCGTTCCGCCAGCGCCTTCGATCTCGTCGCGGAGCGCCGCCAGCCGATCCGCGCGACGGGCCGCGAGGACGACGCGCGCGCCCTCTTTCGCGAGGAGACGGGCCGTGGCCTCTCCGATCCCGGAGGAGGCGCCGGTGACGATGGTGGTCTGATTCTGAAGCGCGGACATGAGCGTGCGGGGATGAGATGCGGCCCCAACCCTGGCCCCTGCGCGGGGTTTCCCGCGGCGCTGGCGGTGTGGGCCAGCGGGCCTGGAATGCCGCGAGGCCCGGCCACCGCAGGGGCAGCCGGGCCTCGGGGTCGCGTCGCGGGTCTGCTCGCCGGGAGCCTCCGCCAGCGGGGCGCGCCTAGAAGTGGCGGCTCACGTCGCCGAGGTCGATCGTCGTGCGACGGGTCCAGCCGTTGGCGCTCGGGTAGTACTGGATGTGCGTGTTGCCGCCGCGCTTGATCTCGAATTTGTAGCGGCGGCGGGTGTTGCAGCCCAGGTCCAGGTTGCACGTCTCGCCATAGGTCTCGCCGTCGTGGTCCACCGAGACCTCGTCGTCGGAGCACGCGCCGCGGACCGCCCCGCCGGCCTTGTCGATCCGCTTCCAGAGGCCGTTGCGGACCTTCACCTTGGAATCCGTCAGGTCGATCTCGATGTCGCGCGAGCCGGAGTTGCGGGCGCGGATGGTGACGGTGCACCCGAGGCCGAGTTCGGCCACCGCGTCCGAGCCGGAGTCCGCCGTCACGACGGCGGCGGCTTCGCTGGTGTCAGGAGAGAGCGCGGTCGCGCCGACGAGCGCGAGGACAAGGGCCGAGGCCAAGAGGAAGGAGCGTCGCATGGAGCCAATGGGATAGGGAGGGGTGCCCTTCCATGCGTCGCACCGTGGCAAACGGGACCACCCGAACACGAGAGGCCCGGCCGAACGAGTCGGCCGGGCCTCTGAGATCGTCCGGCTGGCGGCGTCCGCCAGCGGGGCGCGCGCTAGTTGAGGTGCGCGACGAGCTCCTCGCGGCGGTGCTTCTGGCGGAGCTTGCGGAGGGCCTTCTCCTTGATCTGGCGGACGCGCTCGCGCGTGAGCCCGAACCGCTGGCCGACCTCGACGAGCGTGAGCGGCTGCTCGTGCCCGATGCCGAAGTAGAGCCGCGTGATCTCGGCCTCGCGCGGGTGCAGCGTGGCGAGCGCGCGCTCGATGTCGATGTTGAGGCTCTCGTTGGTGAGGTCGTCGTCCGGGGACTCGAAGGAGTCGTCCGGGAGCACGTCGAGGAGGCTGTTGCCGTCGTCGTCGTCGAACGGCGCGTCCATCGAGAGGGAGTGGCGGGAGTGCTGCATGCCCTCGCGCACCTTCTCCTCCTTGATGCCCATGTGCTCCGCGATCTCGTCCGGGGTCGGCTGGCGGCCGAGCTCCTGCGCGAGGCGGGCGCTCGCCTTCCGCATCTTGCTCAGCGTGCCGACGCGGTTGAGCGGGAGGCGGACGGTGCGGACCTGGTCCGAGAGCGCCTTGAGGATGCTCTGGCGCACCCACCACACGGCGTAGGAGATGAACTTGAAGCCGCGCGTCTCATCGAACCGCTGGGCGGCCTTCACGAGGCCGTAGTTGCCCTCCGAGATGAGGTCTGCGAGCGAGAGCCCCTGGCCCTGGTACTTCTTCGCGACCGAGACCACGAACCGGAGGTTCGCGCGGACGAGCTGGTGGAGCGCGGCCTGATCGCCTTGCTTGATCCGGACGGCGAGCTCGACCTCCTGCTCGGGCGTGAGGAGGTCGACTTTACCGATCTCCTGGAGGTACTGGTCCAGCATCCGCTGGCTGCGGGGCACGTACATCGGGCGCAGTATGGGGTTAGCGTGGGGAAGGGAGCGTCCGCGGTGGACGCGGGATCCGGAAGGCCGCCCGGCCGGGCGCCGTGACCGCATAGCGGTGCAACAGGCGCAATCCAGAAGGTAAGGGGTGGACCGGGTGTTTCCTGAGTGTGACCTGGGAGGAATCGGCGAAGAGCGTGCGGGTTCCAGTGCACGGGCCATTTCGCGCCTCCTCCGAGCCGCCACCGTTCCAAACGCGGGAAGTGCTGCTCTCGCGTCTCGGTCTGACCGCATTCACGGCGTCTCGTCATAGCGATTTCGAGACGCCGCGACCGGAGGCACTATGCAGGCAGGCCGCGGAGCAGGTCGGCCCAGAGATCGTCCGCGTCCTCCAGCCCGACCGCCAGCCGGAGGAGGCCGGGCGTGATGAGGCTGCCCGCGTCCGCGCTGGCCACGCGCTGCGTGAGGCCGGCAGGGTGCTGGATGAGCGTGTCCGTGGAGCCGAGGCTCACGGCGGGCGTGATGACGCGGAGCGCGCGCATCAGCCGGTCCGCGGCCTCGAAGCCGCCCGTCACCTCGAAGGAGAGCATCGGGCCGGGCCCGTCCATCTGGCGGCCGACGAGGCCGAGCGGATCGCGGCCGGGGACGCTCGGGTGGTACACCCGCGAGACGCCGCCGTGATCGCTCAGCCGCGCCGCCAGCGCGGTGGCGGTCTCCTGCGCGCGGCGGACGCGCAGCGGGAGCGTCGGCAGGCCGCGGTGGAGGAGGTAGGCCGCGAGGGGGTGGAGGTTGGCGCCGGTCAGGATGCGGACCTCGCGCAGCGCCGCAGCCCACTCGTTGCTGCACGCCACGACGCCCGCGAGCACGTCGCCGTGGCCGCCGATGAACTTGGTGCCGCTGTGGACCACGAACGCGACGCCGTGCGCGGCGGGCCGCTGCAAGACCGGCGTGGCGAAGGTGGAGTCGCACGCGACCGGGACGCCGCCCGACTGGCGGACGATGTCGGCGAGGTCCACCAGGTCGAGCGTGGGGTTGACGGGCGTCTCCACGCAGACGAGGCAGGTGTCCTCGCGGACGGCCTCGGCCACGCCCGCGGCATCGGTCCAGGTGACCTCCAGGCCGAGCGTGCCGGAGGAGAGCAGCTTGTCCGTGGTGCCGTAGATCGGCCGCACGCCGACGACGTGGTTCTTCTCGGGCGTTCGCGCCGCCAGCAGGACGGCGGTGATGGCCGCCATCCCGCTCGCGAAGGCGACGGCGGCATCGGTGCCTTCCATCGCGGCGAGGCCCTGTTCGAAACGGGCGACCGTGGGCGCGTGGAGGCGGCTGTAGATGGGGCCGCCCGCCGTGGGATCGCGCCCCTCCATCATCGCGTCCAGGCTCGCCACCGCGCCGTCGAGGTCGGAGAACGGGTACGTCGTGGAGAGGTCCAGCGGCGGGGCGTGGACGCCGAGCTGGCGGAGGTCGCCGCGGCCGGCGTGGACCGCCAGCGTGTCGGGCGCGAGGTCGTCGGGGAGGTCGGACATGGCGGGAGATGCAGAGCGCCCCGAACCGCGCGGGGCGGCCCGGGGCTCCGAGGGGGGCGTGAAGTCTACGCCGAGCGCGAGCGACGGATCAGCGGCCGGCGGCGAGGGCTTCGAGCCGGGCCACGCGGTCGTCCGTGGGCGGGTGCGTGCGGAACAGTCCCGCGATCCCACTCCCCACGCCCGCCAGCGGGTTGACGATGAACATGTGGCTCGTGCTCGGGCTGGCCTCGGCGGGAATCGCCTCGGCGCCGCGCTCCAGGCGGACGAGCGCCCGCGCGAGCGCCATCGGGTCGCCGGAGATCTCGGCGCCGCCGCGGTCGGCCTCGAACTCGCGGGCGCGGCTGATCGCCATCTGGATCAGCATGGCCGCGAGGGGCGCGAGGATCATGAGCAGCAGGCCCTGCAGCGCGTTGCCGCCGCGGTCGTTGCCGCCCATCGGGACGAAGATGGCGAACCGCGCGAGGAGCGTGATCGCGGAGCCGAGCGTGGCCGCGATGCTGCTCGTCAGGATGTCGCGGTGCTTGATGTGCGCCAGCTCGTGCGCCGTCACGCCCGCCAGTTCGTCGGCCGGGAGGGCGCGGAGGATGCCCTCGGTGAAGGCGACGGCGGCGTGGTCCGGGTTGCGGCCCGTCGCGAAGGCGTTGGGCTGCGCGCTCGGGATGAGCACGACGCGCGGCATGGGGAGCCCGGCCCGCTGGCGGAGGCGGTCCACCATGTCGTAGAGCTGCGGGGCGTCGGCGCGGGAGACCTCGCGGCCGCGGTACATCCGCAGCACGATGCGGTCGGAGAACCAGTAGCTCGCGAAGTTCAGCGCCACGGCGACGCCGAAGGCGATGAGGAGGCCGTTCGTGCCGCCCAGCGCTTGCCCGATGAGGGCGAACAGCGTGATGAGGACGGCCATCAGGCCCGCGGAACGGAGGGCGTTGGCGGTCATGGTGGGGAAGGATCGTTCGCGGCTTGAACGTTCCGCCGCGGGCGAGGTGTCACCCTTCACGCACAAACCGCCGAGAGCGACCGCCAGCCGGACGGGCGCGAGGTTCTTTGGGCATCGGGAGCGCTTCCAGGGAGTTGGGCGGTTGACATCGCGCGGGAGCGCCCGTTTCTTGCGGGCCTCATGCCGTACGCCGCTCCCCGTACCCGACGCCCTCGACGCCGACCGACCCTGTCGGACGGGACGGGTATCGCCTAGGGAGCCGCACGAGCACACCGAGCCCCCATGCGTTCGCCGATCCTGTCCAGGGGTCGGCGTTTTTTGTTATGTCCATCGCCCTCGCCTTCTCCGGCGGCCTCGACACCTCCTTCTGCGTCCCGTACCTCCGCGAGGAGACGGGCCAGCCCGTCCACACCGTCACCGTCGATACCGGCGGCTTCTCCGATGACGAGAAGCGCCAGATCGAAGCGCGCGCGACCGAGCTCGGCGCCGCCAGCCACACGCTCGTGGACGCCCGTCGCGATCTGTGGGACCGCGTGCTGCAGTACCTCGTGAAGGGCAACGTCCGCCGCGGCGGGGTCTACCCGCTGTGCGTGGGCCCGGAGCGCGTGGTGCAGGCCGAGGCGCTGGTGGAGGCCGCAAAGAGCCTCGGCGCGGAGTCCGTGGCGCACGGCTCCACCGGCGCGGGCAACGACCAGATCCGCTTCGACGGCGCGCTCCGCCTCCTCGCGGGCGAGTTGGAGGTCCTCACGCCCATCCGGTCGCTCGCGCTCTCCCGCGAGGCGAGCACGGCCTACCTCCACGAACGCGGCTTCGAGGTGGAGGCCAAGACGACGGACTACTCCGTGAACACCGGTCTCTGGGGCACCACCATCGGCGGGAAGGAGACGCACCGGCCGGATGGCGTCCTCCCGGAAGAGGCGTGGGTCCACACCGTCGCCCCGCAAGCCGCGCCCGACGACGCCCGCCAGCTTGTCATCGACTGGAAAGAGGGCGTGCCCGTCGCGCTGGACGGCGAGTCGCTCGACCCCGTCGCGCTGGTGGAGGCGCTCAACGCGATCGGCGCCGCGCACGGCGTGGGCCGCGGCGTCCACGTGGGCGACACCATCCTCGGGATCAAGGGCCGCGTGGCCTTCGAAGCGCCCGCCGCCGCCATCCTGCTGGACGCGCACCTGGAGCTGGAGAAGGTGGTCCTCACGCACCTCCAGCTCGTGCACAAGGCCGGGCTCGGCGATCTCTACGGCCGCCTCGCGCACGAGGGCCTCTTCTTCGACCCGCTGGCGCGCGACCTGGAGGCGTTCCTGGACTCCACGCAGCAGCGCGTCACCGGCACCACGACCGTCGAGCTGTTCAAGGGCTCCGCGCGCGTGCTCGGCGCCAGCTCCCCGTTCAGCCTCTTCGACGCGGGCGCCCGCTACGGCGAGGACACCGCGCTCTGGGACGGCCGCGACGCCGAGGGCTTCGCGCGGATCTACGGCATGCAAGCCCGGCTGGCGGCCCGCGCCGGCGAGGGCTCCGCTACCACGACCTCCCACTAGGCAGACCGATGACGACCGTTTCAGCCGACCACGTCGCCTCCTCCACCGGGCCCTGCACGCTCAAGGCCGAGGCCCGCGTCTCGCCCTACGTCGTGGCCGAGGAGGGCTACTGCCTCGCCGTCCGCGCGCTCGCGGACAAGGAGGTCTACAACCAGGTGGAGCACGCCGACGGCACGTTCCACACCATCCGCAAGGGCGACGTCCTGCTCGGCGCGCTCGGCGAGCGGCAGGCGCTCAAGGGCTACAGCGGCCGCATCCCGCGCCAGATCGCGCCGGGCGACACGCTCCACGTCCTCAACATGGGCGGCATCCTCGGCCGGAGCACGACGGAGCACCCCGACCTCGGTCCCGCGCTGGCGGTGGAAGTGCTCGGCGCCGTAGTCCACGGTGAGCCCGCGCGGCACGCCCGCATCCAGGAGCACGCGCTCGAAGCGCAGGAGCACCTCGCCGCCAGCGCCCCGCTCGTGTTCGTCAGCGGGACGGCCATGAACACCGGCAAGACCTTCGCCGCGGCTACCCTCGTCAAGGGGCTCACCGCGCGAGGCTTCCGCGTGGCCGCCGCCAAGCTGACCGGCGCTGCCCTCCAGCGCGACGTCCGCGCGATGACGGAGGCCGGGGCCGTCTGCTCCGCCTCCTTCACCGAGGCCGGCCGCGTCGCCACGACGGGCCGCGAGGTCATCGCGACGGCCAAGGGCATCATCGCGCACCTCAACTCGTGCGCGCCGGACGTGCTCGTACTGGAGCTCGGCGACGGCATCATCGGGCCGTACGGCGTGGACGGCATCCTCCGCGACATGGAGCTGCAGCGGCTCACGGCCGCGCACGTCCTGGCGGGCGCAGACCTCGCGGGCGTCTGGGCCGCAGACCAGATCTTCCGCCACCAGTACCGCTCCGAGCTGGCGGTGGTCGTCGGGCCGACGACCGACACCGAGGTGGGCCGCCGCCACATCCAGACCGCAATGGGCGTGCCCGCCGTCAACGCCCGCCTGGAGCCCGACGCGCTGGCGGCGCTCGTCGCCGACGCCGTGAAGGACATGGCCGCGTGGCAGCGGACGCCCCACGCGAACGCCGCGGGCGGCCTCCGCCGCCCGGTCCCCGGCCTCGGGACCGCGCTCCGCGAAGGCACCTCTGACGACTAACCCCGCGCACGACACCCTGCCCATGCCTTCCCCTTCCCCCTCGCGCGTTGCCGTGCTCCACGGCGCGGGCTACGCCGGCGGCGAGATCCTCTCGCTGCTCCTGCGCCACCCGCACGTGGAGATCGCGGCCGTGACCAGCCGCAGCCACGCCGGCGAGGCCGTCCACGTAGCCCACGCCCGTCTCCGCGGCACCACGAACCTCGCGTTCACCGCGCCGGACGACCTGGACCTCGCCGGGCTGGACGCGGCCGTCGTCTGCGCCGAGCACGGCCGGGGCGCCGCAGCCGTCCACACGCTCCGCCAGCGGGGCTTCGAGGGCGTCATCGTGGACCTCTCGGCGGACCACCGCCTCCCGCACGCCCGCTACGACGCCACCTACCCCGCGCCGCACCCGCACCCGGAGCAGATCGCGGACGCCGTCTACGGGCTCCCCGAGGTCCACCGCGAGGCGATCCGCGGCACCCGGCTCGTCGCCAACCCCGGCTGCTTCGCCACGGGACTCTCCCTCGCGCTGTGGCCGCTGGCGGGGCTCGCCGCCGAAGCGCACGTCACGGCCATGACCGGCGCCAGCGGGTCGGGCGCGCGGCCCTCCGCCACCACCCACTTCCCCACGCGCGACGGCAACGCCCGCGCCTACCGGCCCTTCGCGCACCGTCACCAGCCCGAGGTCGAAGAGATCGTCGGCGAGGCGCTGGACCTCCGGTTCGTGCCGGTCTCCGCGCCGTGGACGCGTGGCATCTGGGGGACGGCGCACGTCGCGCTGGCGGAGCCGCTGGGCGAGGACGAGATCGCGGCGCGCTACCGCGAGGCGTACGCGGACGCGCCGTTCGTGCGCGTGACCGAGGGCGTGCTGCCCGAGCTCCTGCCCGTGGTGAACACGCCGTTCTGCGACGTGGGCTGGGTGGCGCAGGACGGCGCGCTCGCCGTCGGCTTCGCGCTGGACAACCTGCTCAAGGGCGCCGCCTCGCAGGCCGTCCAGAACCTCAACCTCGCGCTCGGCCACCCCGAGGCCGCGGGGCTTCTCCCCTGACCCCGCGCCCGCCCGCTGCCCCCGCCAGCCGGGCGAGACGCCGCGGCTGGCCGCCATCGACGCTCTAGCGCTCCTGCCGCCCCCCGGCGCGCCGCCACGGGCCCCCGCCCCCGCCCCCTTCGCTCACTCCATGACCGATCCCACCCCCGGAACCGCACTCGATCCCCTCGCGCTGGAGGACGCCACCACGCTCCCGACCTACGCCAAGCCGCCGCTCGCGCTCGTCCGCGGCGAGAACGCGACCGTCTGGGACCACACCGGCCGCGAACTCCTGGACCTCTACGGCGGGCACTGCGTCGCGCTGCTCGGTCACAGCCCGCCGCGCGTCGTCGAGGCCATCCGCCAGCAGGCGGGGGAGCTGCTCTTCTACTCCAACGCCGTCTACAGCCCCGTCCGCGCCGAGGCCAGCGCCCGGCTCGTGGACCTCGCGCCGGAGGGCCTGAACCGCGTGTTCTGGTGCAACTCCGGGACTGAGGCAAACGAGGCCGCGCTCAAGCTGGCGCGCGCCGTCACTGGCAAGAGCGGGGTCATCGCGATGAAGGGCGCGTTCCACGGGCGGACCGTCGGCGCGCTGGCGGCGACGTGGGGCGACAGCTACCACGCGCCCTACCGCGCGATCCTGCCGCAGACGCACTTCGTGCCCTTCGGCTGGGAGGGCGCCGTAGCGGAGGCGCTGGAATCGGGCGACGTGGCCGCGGTCATCCTGGAGCCCATCCAGAGCATGGCCGGCATGACCGAGGCGCCCGCCGCCTACTACCAGGCCCTCCGCCAGCTATGCGACGCGCACGGCACGATGCTGATCTTCGACGAGGTCCAGACGGGCGTGGGGCGCACCGGCGCCTTCTCCTACAGCGAGCACGTCGGCGTGACGCCGGACCTCATCACGCTCGCGAAGAGCCTCGGCGCGGGCGTGCCCGTCGGCGCGACGCTCGTCTCGGACGCCATCGCGAAAACGGTCAAGACCGGCGACCAGGGCACCACCTTCGGCGGCGGGATGCTCGCGATGGCCGCCGTCCGCGCCACGCTGGACCAGCTCGTAGAGGACAGTCTTATGCCGCGCGCCCTCGCGCTGGAATCCGCCTTCCGCGACGCACTCACATCGGTGGATAACGTGGTGGATATCCGCGGGCGCGGCTGCCTCCTCGGCATCGAACTGGACCGCCCCGCGCGGCCCGTCGCCGTGGCCCTGCGCGACGAGCACGGCATCTTCGTCGGCACGTCTGGCCACGCGCCCACGCTCCGCCTCATGCCGCCGCTGACGACGCCGATGGACGCGGCCGGCCGGCTGGCGGACGCGCTCGGCGAGGTGCTGCGCGCGGGGTAGCGGCCCGGCGCGGGCGCTGTTGCCTTTTCGCTCGCGCCGCGCCTTCGCGTCCCCCCCGGCGCGGTTCTGCCCGTACGATGTCCCCTCCGCTGCTCTCTCTTCCCCTCCGTACCGATGCGCTCCCTCACCTCTTGGTCTGACCTCGACGACGCAGTCTGGCAGGCCTGTCTTCGCCGCGCCCTCGACCACCGCCAGTCGCGCGAGTGGACGGATGCGGCCCGCGGCAAGGCGCTCGCCCTGCTGTTCATGAACCCTAGCCTCCGCACCCGCGCGAGCATGGAGCTCGCCGCGCAGCACCTCGGCGCCGCGCCCGTCGTGCTCACGCCGGGGCAGGGCACGTGGGGCCTCGCCTGGGACGACGCGCCCATGACCGAGGCCGCCGCCGAGCACGTCCGCGAGGCCGTCCCCGTCCTCGGCTCCTACGCCGACGCGCTGGGCGTCCGCACGTTCGCCAGCCTCACGGACTACGAGGCCGACCACGCCGACGCCGCGCTGAAGGCGGTCGTGGACGCGAGCCCGGTGCCCGTCGTCAACCTGGAATCGGCGCGGTGGCATCCGTGCCAGGCGCTGGCGGACGCCGCGGCGCTGACCGAGACGCTCGGCGACCCGCGCGGCAAGAAGCTCGTGCTCTCGTGGGCGCCGCACCCGAAGGCGCTCCCACAGGCCGTCCCCAACTCGGCGCTGTTGATGGCAGCGCGGCTCGGGATGGAAGTGGTCGTCGCCCGGCCCGAGGGCTTCGGGCTGGCGAGCGACGTGATGGACCTCGCGCACGACGCGGCCCGGCTCGCGGGCGGCAGCGTGACGGAGTCCTCGGATCAGGCCCTCGCGTTCGACGGCGCGCACGCGGTCTACGCCAAGGCCTGGGGCGCCGACCTCGTCTACGACGACCCCGACCGCGAGGCCGAGGTCCGCGCTCAGCACACCGACTGGCGCGTCACCTACGATCTCATGCGCCGCACCGACCGCGGCCATTTCATGCACTGCCTTCCCGTCCGCCGCGGCGTGGTCGCCGATGCCGAGGTGCTGGAGGACGAGCGCGCCATCCACCTGCTCCAGGCGGAGTACCGACTCCACGCCCAGAAGGCCATTCTGGAGTGGGTCTGGGACCTCCTCGACTGATTTCAGCCCCCCGCCCGTGTCCTCCTGAGCGAGCGCAAGCGAGTCGAAGGATCTCAGCCAAGAACCCCGCCCCCTGCTCGTCTGAGATCCTTCGACTGCGTTCGCTTCGCTCTCTCCGCTCAGGATGACGCGTCGGGAAGACCGAGTCCCGTAGTTCATGCCCGCATCCCCCACCCCTCATCCCCCATCCCTCCGTGTCATCAAGCTGGGCGGCGCCGTCGCCTCGGATGCGGAAGCCCTGGCCGCCGTCTGGCGGTCGCTCTCAGAGAGCGCGGGGCGGGCCGTGATCGTGCACGGCGGCGGGCCGCAGGCGACGGCCCTCGCGCGGCGGCTCGGCCACGAGCCGCGGATCGTAGCGGGCCGGCGCGTGACCTCGGACCTCGACCTCGACGTCGCGCTCTACACCATGCGCGGCGCTGTCAACGCCCGGCTCACCGCCTCCGCCAGCGCGGCGGGGCTGCGCGCCGTGGGCCTCAGCGGGGCCGACGGCGGGCTCGTGGAGGTCGTCCGCCGCCC
Source organism: Bacteroidota bacterium (assembly GCA_012960515.1). Lineage (GTDB taxonomy): Bacteria > Bacteroidota > Rhodothermia > Rhodothermales > Rubricoccaceae > Rubricoccus. The sequence continues at coordinate 26,955 of DUBD01000290.1, forward strand.
GCCTCGCGAGATCGACGGCGCGCTCGTGGACTTCGGCCACGTGGGCGACGTGGTGGGGATGGACGCGACGCTGCTGAGCACGCTGCTCGGCGTCGGCTTCACGCCGGTCGTGGCGAGCGTTTGCGCGGACCGGGCGGGCGCGCTCTACAACGTCAACGCGGACACCGTCGCGCTGGAGCTGGCGGCGGCGCTGGGCGCGAGCGAGCTCGTGCTCGTGGCCGAGGCCGGCGCCGTCTACCGCCGCTACCCGGACCCCGAGAGCCGCATCGCGCGGATCACGCCGCCGGAGATCGAGGCGGGCGTGGAGGCGGGCTGGATCGCGGGCGGGATGCGGCCCAAGCTGGAAGTCGCGCGCGAGGCGCTCAGCCGCGGGGTGCGGAGCGTCCGCATCGCCGCGCCCGCCGGGCTGGCGGACCCCGCCAGCGGCACGACCATCACGACCGCCAGCCGAGCATGATCGACGTTCTCCAACTCCACCACGACCTCGTCGCCATCCCGTCCATCAGCCGAAACGAAGGCCCCGCGGCCGACTTCGTGGAGGCGTTCGCGCGAACGCACGGCGAGCCGCATGGCGTGAGCGTCGGGCGCAGTGAGCACAACGTCTGGGCCTCGCTCGGGAGCGGAGACGACGTGCTCCTCCTCGCGAGCCACCTGGACGTGGTCCCGCCCAGCGACGGCCACCCCTTCGACCCGTTCACCCCCACCGTCCGCGAGGGCAACGTCTACGGCCGCGGCGCCGTGGACGCGAAGGCCAGCGGGAGCGCCATGCTCGCGGCCCTGCTGGACCTCGCCGCCAGCGACTGGCGGCCGGAGTCGGGGCGGCTGGTGGTGGCGCTGACCGCCTGCGAGGAAGTTGGCTCGGACGAGAACGGGCTGGACTACCTCCGCCGCGAGGTGCCCGCGTTCCCCACCCCGAGCGCCGCGCTCGTCGGGGAGCCGACGGATCTGCGGCCGTGCCTCGCGCAGAAAGGGCTCCTGGTGCTCCGCTGCACCGCGCGAGGCCAGACGGCGCACGCCGCCCGCGCGCACCTCGGCGCGAACGCGCTCACCGCCATGGCGCACGACCTCCTCCGCGTGGACGCCCTCGCGCTCGGCCCGGAGGACCCGTTCCTCGGCGCGCCCACCGTCAACGCGACCGTCGCGGAGGGCGGGAGCGCGCGCAACGTCATCCCGGACTCCGCCACGTTCTGGCTGGACGTCCGCACCACGCCCGCCCGCACCAACCGCCAGTGGGCCGAGGTCGTCGCGGCGGAGCTGGAAAGCGAGGTCCACGTCCACTCCGCGCGGCTCGTCCCGTGCGGCACGGACCCGGACGCGCGGATCGCACGCGCCGCCGCCGCCGCGCTGGCGGACCTCGGCGCCGAGGCCGAGCCGTTCGGCAGCCCCACCGCCTCGGACTGGGTCTTCCTCGCCGACGTGCCCGCGGTCAAGATCGGCCCGGGCGACAGCCGCCTCTCCCACACCGCCGACGAGCACGTGCCCCAGGCCGAGATCGTCCGCGCCGTCGAGGTCTACCGCGCCATCGCCGAGCAATATTTCGATTCCCCGTCTCTGTCATCCTGAGCGCACGCGAAGGATCTCAACGCAACATCCCGAGCCGTAGCCAACGGCCCCGACGACTCCGGCATCGTGCGGAGATCCCTCGTCGCTTCCCTCGGGATGACACCTGAATGACTCCGCGCTTTCCATGAGCGACCCCCGCACCCCGAACTCCAAACGACCCAGCGAAGGCGCGGGCCACCCCGGAACGCAACCCATCTGGCACAAGGGCACCGTCGCCGCCGACTGGGTGACGCGCTTCACCGTCGGCGAGGACTGGCGATGGGACACGATCCTGCTGCCCTACGACGTGCGCGGGACGCGCGGCCACGCCCGCGGCCTCCGAGGGGCGGGCGTGCTCACCGAAGCCGAGGAGCAGGAGGTGAACGCCGCGCTGGACGAGATCCACGCGATGTGGGAGGCCGGCGAGCTGGCGGTCCGCCCCGAGGACGAGGACATGCACACCGTCATCGAGCGGGAGCTGACCGTCCGGCTGGGCGACGTGGGCAAGAAGATCCACGCCGGCCGCTCCCGCAACGACCAGGTGCTCGTCGCGCTCCGGCTCTGGCTCCGCGACGCCCTTGCGGAGATCGCCGGATTGGGCGAGCGCGCCGCCGCGGCCCTCCTGGACCACGCCGAGGCCGAGGGCGCCACGCTGATGCCGGGCTACACCCACCTCCAGCGCGCCATGCCGACCACGGCCGCGCTCTGGGCCGCCGGCTACGCCGAACTCCTCCTCGACGACCTCGACGCGCTGGCGGAGACCGCCAGCCGAGCGGACACCTCGCCGTGGGGCAGCGCCGCCGGCTACGGCGTGCCCGGCCTGGACCTGCCCCGCCGCGAGGTCGCGGAGTTCCTCGGCTTCCGCGGGATGCAGGCCAACGTGACCACCGCGCAGCTCTCGCGCGGGAAGCTGGAAGGGGCCGTCGTCCACGCGCTCGTCCAGATCGGGCTGACGGTGAACCGCCTCGCGAGCGACCTCGTGCTGTTCGCCACCGGCGAGTTCGGGTTCGTCTCGCTCCCGCATGAGTACACCACGGGCTCGTCCATCATGCCGCAGAAGCGGAACCCGGACGTGCTGGAGTTGGCCCGCGCGACGGTCCACCGCCTCTCTGCCGAGCTCTCGCTCCTGCTGGGCCTTCCCGCGAACCTCCCCGGCGGCTACCACCGCGATCTCCAGCTCACCAAGGAAGCGCTCATGCGCGCCGTCCTCGCCTCGCGTGATCTGCTGGAGGCCGCCGGAGCGGTCCTGCCCGGCGTGACGTGGCACCGCGACCGGATGCGCGCTGCGCTTTCCCCGGACCTCTTCGCGACGGCCGAAGCGCTCGACCGCGTCCGCCAGGGTGAGCCGTTCCGCGACGCCTACCGCGCCGTCGGGACCGACCTC
>DUBD01000290.1:29890-45310 GCA_012960515.1 Bacteroidota bacterium
GTAGGCGTTGCCGCGGCCGGTCTTGAACCCTCGCGGCGTCGGGTTGTGCTGCACGATGTAGTTGTACCAGTCGATCACCCACACCGCGCCGTCGGGACCGACCTCGGCGCGCTGGCGGTGCCGGCGGACGAGGACGCGCTGGCGGCGTACCGCACGCTCGGGACGCCGGGCCACGCGGCCACCGAGGCGCTCCGCCAGCGGCTGGCGGCGAGAGGCGCGGCGTCCTAGCGCGCGTCGATCCGGACGCGGGGGCTGCCGGAGCGGCCCTTCCGAACCGGGCGGATGCCGTGCGCCAGCGCTAGCAGCCGCTCGATCTCTTCCGAGACGGCCTCGGGATGCGGAAGCTGCTCGAACCCCATCGTCCACGAGGGGAAGACGCGCCGCGTGGTCGGCCCCTCGAACGGCAGCCCGACGAGCGCGTGCCGCCCATCGCGCAGGATGCCGCCGTACAGCAACTCCCGCACCCGCCAGTCATCCCCCTCGATCCACTGCGCGAAGGTCCCCGGCTCTCTGCCTCGGGCGGCGTAGACCAGGCGGCCCGTAATCCCCCGCTCCGCGTTCTGGCGGCGGGCGGTGAAGAGGATGTCCGCGAGGTCCGCCTCCGTCATGGGGCGGACGGCTCGCGAGACGTACAGGGCAGCGTACACCACGAGGCGGAGAGGGAAGGCGGCCGTGACACGCGCGAGTCGCCCGGAGGTTCAGACCCGGCCTGTGACGGCGGGCGGGAGCGGTATGGGAGCCTCCCGCGCCCGGCGGCGTAGCTTCCCGCCCCTCTCCTTCCCCCTCCTCCATGCCCGCGCCCATCCGTCAGGTCCTCATCGGCCTCGGTGTGGTCCTCCTCCAGTGGCTCGTCTTCAGCCACCTCACGCTCTGGGGGGTCGTACCGGATGCGGTGCTGCTGTACGTCGCGGTCGTGGCGTTGCGGTACGGGCGCGTGCCGGGCGCGATCGCCGGCTTCGGCGCGGGGCTGGCGGTGGACTTTCTCGTGTTCGGCGGATTCGTGGGGTTGGGGGCGCTGATCAAGACGGTGCTCGGGTTCGTGGTCGGCATCTTCCGGTCCGAGCGTGGGGAGCAACTCCGCTTCGACCCGTTCACGGCGTTCCTCGGCGCGCTCGTCCTCGCGACGGTCCACAACGGGCTCTGGGTCATCACGGCGCTCCTCGTGGAGGACACGCGGACCCTCTTCGCGGCGCTCGGCCTGTGGATCGGCGGCGCGGTGTACACGGCGGTCCTGGCGCTGGCGGCGTCGCTCTTCCGCCGGAGCTAGGGCCCCGCACGCACTGCGGACTTCGCCCCGTTCTCCCGGACCCCGGCCGCGCTCGCGCGTACTCTGAGCGCGAACCGACCCCGCACGCGACGTGGACACCCCCTTCACCCCCATCTCTGAGATCGGCGAGTTCGGCCTCATCGAGCGCCTCCGCCAGTCCCTCGGCGACGCCGCCCACGCCAACCGGCTGGCGGTCCCCATCGGCGACGACGCCGCCGTCGCTGCCATCGGCAACGGCCGTGCACAGGTGCTCACCACGGACCTCTTCGTGGAGGGCGTGCACTTCGACCGGACCTTCGCGCCCCTCCGCGCGCTCGGCTGGAAGTGCATCGCCGCGAGCGTGAGCGACGTGTGCGCCATGAACGCCGAGCCCACCCTCGCGACGGTCGCGCTCGGCGTCCCGAACAACCTCTCCGTGGAGAACGCGGAGACGCTCTACACCGGCATCGGGCAGGCGTGCGAGCGGTACGGGCTCGCGCTCGCCGGCGGCGACATCACCGCCAGCGCGCGGCTCGTGATCTCCGTCACCGTCCTCGGCGAGGCCGACGCGGAGCGCGTGGTGACGCGCGCGGGCACCGTCCCCGGCGAGGTGGTTTGCATCACAGGCGACGTGGGTGCCTCCGCGGCCGGGCTCCAGCTCCTGCTCAAGGGCAAGGAGGCCCTCGCGAAGGAGACGCCCGGCGGCGACGGCGCGGCCGACCGTCGCGCGCCCGAGCTGGCGGACTTCCCCGTGCCCATCGAGCGGCACCTGATGCCGCAGGCGCGGCTGGACCGCGTCCGCCTCTGGCACGAGACCGGCTTCCGCCCCACCTCCCTGATCGACGTCTCCGACGGCGTCGCGAGCGAGGCGCACCACCTCTCCGTGGCCAGCACGGTCGGGATCACGCTGGAGGCCGGGATGCTGCCCGTCCACCGCCAGACGATGGCCGCGGCCGAGCTTCTGGAAGAGCGCGCCGAGGCCTGGGCGCTCTACGGCGGCGAGGACTACGAGCTCCTCTTCACCACGCCGAAGGACGCGCTGAGCGTGCTCCCGGAGGACGCCTACGCCATCATCGGCGAAGTGGTGGAGCCGGAAGAAGGCGTCAGCCTGCGGATGCCGGACGGCAACGTGATCCCGCTGGACCCGCGGGGGTTCACCCACTTCTAGGGCCCGTCACGTTCATCCGGGCTCGGGCTACGCGGGAGCCGACGAACATGACGGCCCCTAGGTCTTCCCGCCTCGCGCTGGCGGCTGGCCTCGCCGAGAGGAACCGCCAGCGGGGCGGCTACTCCGCGGACTGGAACAGCACGGCGATGGGCGCAGCGCCCGCCGTGAACCGCGCGACCTCCGCGCCATCGCGGTCGTACACCGTGACGGGGCCGGCGTCCCCCTCGGGGTCGAGCGCGTTCGCGCGGGCCACGTACAGCAGCCCGCCCCCGACGCCGATCGCGGCCGCGTCTTCGTTGGTGAGCGTGAGCTCGGCCTCGAACACGTTCCGCTCGGTGCCGAACCGGAGCACGGCATCCGCCGCGCCCACGCCCGGCGCGGTCTGGAGCACGTACAGCGTCTCCGTCTCCGCGTCGTACGCGGCAGAGCGGCCTGCGGCCACGGCACCCAGCGTCTCCCCCTCGAACGCGAACCGCTCCATCACCTCCAGGCTCTCGCCGTCCAGCAGGACGACTGAGCCCGCCTGCTCCACGTCGCCCGACTCGGCGTTGCGGCGGCCGGCGCAGACCACCCAGACCTCGCCGTCCGCGTCCGCGGCGACATCGCGAGGGGAGGCGCACTCGAAGCTGGCGGAGCCGGTGAGCGCGCCGTTCTCCAGCGCCGCCAGTCGGCCGCGGCCCTCCGACTCGGCCACGACGAACACGCGCGACCCGCTCGCGGCGATCCCGCCCGGAGCGTCCCCGACTGGCACCGCGTTCCCGCGGGCGCCCGTGGAGAGCGTGACCGGCGTGACGCCGCCCTCCGCGTCGGTGACGTACGCGAGGTCCTCCGCCACCGCGATCCCTCGCGGCGTGGCCACCTCGATCTGGCGCAGCGCGGAGCCCGTCCCGAGATCGATCACCGTCAGCAGCCCCAGGCCCGTCGTAGGCGTCGTGGGCTGCTCGGAGAGGAGGTAGAGCTGCTGCTCAGAGAGGGCGCCGCCGCGGATGATCCCGCTCGGCGTGCTCAGCCTGCCGCTCTGTTGGCGGAGCGGGTCCCACGTCGTAACGGTCCCTGTGGCGCCGGTGCCCTGGTTGAGGACGTACGCCGTCACCTCGTCTGGCGAGGAGGAGTCACACGCCGCGAGAAACGCGACCGAGGCGAGGAGGAACGGCAGGCAGAAACGGGGCATGAGGGCGTCGGGAGGGGCTGCGTAACGTACCGCGCGAGGTGCGACCCGAGGCGCAAGAAGCGCGGGAGCCCCTCAGCACGGCCGCTCCGGCTCGTCTGTTTCCGTGACGACCTCGCGGAAGACCACCTCGCCGGTCCGCAGCATCCGGCGGACGTACGGGTGGCAGAGCCCGCACCCGTGGCCGAAGTCCGCCCCGGAGGCTTGCAACTCCGCGACCGTCTCCGCCCCGGACTGGCGGGCCGCCTCCGCCAGCGCGGCGAAGGCGGTCCCGTGACACAAGCAGCGGTCGATCCTCACCGCGCGACCGTGAGCCGGCGCACCGCGGCGCCCTCCGGCGTCTCGACGCGGACGACGTAGACGCCCGCGGGCAGCGCGGCGGCGTTCACGCTCACCTCGCCGGCACCGGCCGCCAGCGCGCGGCGCTCGCGCGAGACCTCGCGACCCAGCGCGTCGTACACGGCGACGGTCACTTCGGACGAGCGCTCCATCTCCACCGCGAGGGTGGACCAGCCGGACGCGGGGTTCGGGGCGGGCGCGGAAACGCGGAGGCCCGCCTCGGCGAGCGGCTCCGAGGCCGTGCTCATGCCGAGGTCTACCGAGATGAACGAGGGGAAGACCCCGGCGGTGTAGGTGGCCACGAGGTCGCCGTTGCCGTTGTGGGCCGTGACCGTGCCCGCTGCGGAGTACGGGTTGGTGGGGTCCGGGCGGCCGAGGTAGAGGGTGTGCCGCCCGGGGTCCACGCCGAGCGCCACGATGCTGCGCGAGTTCGCCTCGGGGATGACGATGGTCGAGTAGAAGCGGTAGGCGTCGGAGTCGAAGAGGGCGATGCCGGTGCCGGGCGCGAGGATGTAGACGAACTCCGACACGCCGCCCGTGAGGACCGGGACGGCGAGGGGCGGGGCCACTGTGGCGTCCTGCGCGAAGCCCGTCCCGAGCGTGATCCCGGCCGGGGCGGCCACGCGCTCGGAGATGGTGTCCGTCGCGGTGTCGATGACGACGACCTCCGTTCCGCCTGCGCACGGCACGATCACGTCCCCGTCGTCGTCCGCCACGGGGTAGCGTGCCGTGCACTCCGCGTCGATGGTGCCCAGCAGGGCGTCCGTGGCCGTGTCGATCACGGCGATCTCGGTGCCCTGCCCGAAGGCGGCCTGGGAGACGTACGCCTTGCCGCCGACGACCGCCAGCCCCTCGGGGTTGCCGTACACGAGCCCGCCCTCCGAGGTCACGGGGAGCGCGATCCGCCCCGTGACGGCGTTCGTCGTGAGGTCCACGATGACCACGTCCGCAGCGGTGGCCTCCGGGTCGTACGTCTGCGTGGTGACGTAGGCGCGGCCGTCGCCCGTCGCGGCGATGTAGCGGGCGGTGGTGAAGTCCGAGTCCGTGATCTGCCCGACCCGCTGGCGGGTGGTGGGATCGAGCACGTCGATGCGCGTGCCGTTGCCGGTGACGTACAGGCGGCCGTCGATGAGGGCCATGCCCTGGAGGAAGCCGCCGAGCTGCCCGCTGAGGAGCTGCGTCTCGGAGCCCGAGGAGGGGTCCACGAACGTGACGGAGGCGGGCGCCCCCTGGTTGCCGACGAAGATGCCGACGGCTTCCTGCGCACGGGCCGGCAGCGCGAGAAGCAGGAGAAGGGTGAGAGTCGCGAAGCGAGTCATACGGAGAAGGGGTTAGAGGAAGGAGAGCGCGAGGGCCGCCCGGAGATGCCGCGGCGGCATGGGGAAGCGAGGGGTGACGGAGTAGCGGGCGTCCGTCAGGTTGTCCAGGCGGAGGCTGAAACGGGCCGCCCACCCGGCGCCGGAGACGCCCGCGCCCAGCCGGACATCCGCGACGGTATAGGGCGGCAGGGAGTCGCCACCGTCGGAGCGGGTGAACCGGCGGCCCGCGTGGCGGAGGTGGAGGCCCGCCCGCAGCGAGCGCCAGCCGAGCGTGAACCAGCCCTTGGCCTGGTCGTCCGGCACGTAGAGAAGGGGCTGGCCGTACGCGGTGGTCTCGGGGTCCGAGCGGTCACGGGCAGCGGCGTGCGTCCAGAGCCCGCCGATCTCGGCGGAGGTGACGCCGCGTGCCCACTGCACCGTCGCGGAGAACTCGCCGCCGACCGTCTCCGTCCGCCCCACGTTGACCGGCGCCCAGTACGCGCCGTCCGGGAAGCGGTCGAAGCGCCAGACGATCTGGTCGCGCAGGCGGCTCGCGAAGGCCGTCGCCTCGGCGGTAACGCGGAGAGCCCGCGAGGCCGCCTGAAGGGAGAGCCCCGCCTCCGCCGTCCAGCCCGACTCGGGACGGAGATCGGGATTGCCGCCGGGCTGCCAGAAACGGTCGTTGAAGGTGGGTGTGCGGAAGGCACGGCCCACGCTCGCCTTCGCGCGCAGGCCCCGCCAGCGGGTGGGCTGCACGTTCATCCCGAGCCGAGGGCTGACCGCCTGCATCGCGCCGGCGGAGTCCGCGCTCGCCGCCGAGGCCCGGTCGAAGCGGAGAGATGCGGAGACGAGCCAGCGGTCGTGGTCCGCCGTCAGGGTGCCGAACGCCGCCGCGGTCCGCTCGTGTGCGCGCTCCGCCAGGCTGGGATGCGCCGCCACGCCGTCGCCGAGTTGCCCTCCGGCCATCGCCGTCCACGCCCCGCCGCCGACCGTCCACGTCCGTTCTACGCGCGTGTGCGCCGTCGCGATCCGCGTGCGTCCCTCGTCGTCCACGCCCAGCGAGGGGTTGGTGTAGCGGAGCGCCGCCCGCTGCCACGCGCCCCCCGAGGTGATCCGGACCGCCCCGAGGCGGACGGCGTGATCCGCCCAGACCCGCGTGGCCCGGTCCGACTGGCGGGCGGCCTGAGCGGCGGCGAAGTCGAAGAGGCCGCGTTCGGCATCGGTGACGAGGACCGCCAGCGCGCCGCGGTGGGGGCCGGCGTCCAGCCCGAGGCGTGCGAACCCGGCCCGGCGCGCGACGTCGGCGTTGTCGCGCGGGCGGGTGACGCCGCTCGTGCCTGTATCGGGGTTGAACGCCGTCGAATCCACGTAGCGGTAGTCCCCGGCGGAATCAGCGAGGTCTCCAGCAAGGCTCACGGCCAGCGGGGCGCCGGGGATCGGCGCGGCGACGAGCCCGCTCAGCGCTCGCTCACCAAAGGCGCCAGCGCCCGCGCGCACCCGCGCCTCGGGCTGCGTGGCCCCGGGCGTGCTGAGCGAGACCACGCCGCCCACGGCGTCCGTACCGTAGAGTGCAGAGGCAGGACCGTGGAGCACCTCGGCCCGTTCCAGGAGCACCGCCGGCAGTAGCGTCGGGTCGAGCTGGCCGAGCTGGGGGTCGGAGAGCCGGTGGCCGTCCAGGAGCACGAGCGTGTGACTCGCGCCCGAGCCGCGAAGCGAGAACGACGCCAGCCCGTCGGGGCCGTACCGCTTGAGGAAGACGGCCGAGCGGTCCTCCAGCACGTCCGCCGCCGAGGTCCCGCCGCTCGCGTCCAAGGCCTCGCGCCCCAGGACCGTCACGCGCGAGGGCGCCCGGTGCGTGGAGAGCGCGACGCGAGCGGCCGTCACCGTGACCTCGCCGAGCGAGTCGGCCCGGACGCTGTCGCGGGCGACCTGGGAGGCGGCGGCGTGCGCGAAGCACGAGGCCGACGTCAGCAGAAAGCAGAAAGCGGTGAGACGGCGCATGAAGAAGCCCGTGCCTCAACGAAGCACGGGCCGGCACGCCGCAGGGGCGGGGCGGACACCGCGCCTCTACTCCCGGAGGCGGTGGGTCAGAGCGCCCCGAGGGGCGCAGGCGTCACGGGCAGGTCTCCTGGCTCGCGGCCGTGCTGGGATCCAGCGGCTCGGGAGGCTCCACCCCGTCCCTTCCCCCCGACGAGCGGGAGTGGCACGAAGCATCGGCGCCAGCCGAGCAGGCCGCCTACAGTTGCGGGGACAGCGCCGGACTGGCGGTCGCGAGGACCGCGGCACCGGCTTCCCTTTTCATCCCGGCGCGAACGCCGAGAACCCGAGGCGATAAACGTGTGAGCTCCAAGGTACGGACACCGCGGACCGCCCCCGTATGAAGAGCGATCTTCCGCGCACCGACTCCCCTTCCCCATGCCCGACGACTCCTCGTACTCCTGGCGCCGTGCGCCGCTCCGCTTCGCGCAAGGCCTCCTCATGGGCGGCGCCGACATCATCCCCGGCGTCAGCGGCGGCACGATGGCGCTCATCGTCGGCATCTACAAAGACCTGATCGGCGCGATCGGCGACGGGTTCACGGCGGTGCTCACGCTCGTCCGCGGACGTCCCAAAGAGGCGTGGACGCAGCTTCTCGCGATCAACTGGGCACTGCTGGCGCCTCTCGCCGTCGGGATCTTCACCGCGATCGGGGCGGGGAGCCTGATCGTGCCGGAGCTGCTAGAGACGTACCCGGTGCAGTGCCGCTCGGTGTTCTTCGGGCTAGTGGCGGCCTCGCTCGTGATTCCGTGGCGCGAGCGCCGCGAGCACCACCGCTGGCACTACGCCGTGGCGGCCGTCGCGGCTGTGGTCGCGTTCGTGCTCGTGGGCTTGCCGCGCTCCGGGGACGCTGCGGACCCGTCCGTCTTCCGCATCGCGGGCACGGCGGCGGTGGCCATCAACGCGATGATCCTGCCGGGCGTGAGTGGCGCGTTCCTCCTCGAAGTCCTCGGGCTGTACAGCCCCACGCTGGACGCGCTCCGCTCGCTGGACGTGGGCTACGTGGCCGCGTTCGCGCTCGGCGCGGGGATCGGCCTCGGCCTCGCCGCGAAGGGCCTGAGCTGGCTGCTGGACCACTACCACGACGCCACGATGACCGTGCTCGTCGGCCTGCTGGCGGGCTCACTGCGCGCGCTCTGGCCGTGGGTCGGGTTCGTGGAGCACACGAGCTCGGACGGGACGGTGGAGTTCGTGCCGGACCCCTCGCGCCTGCTCAGCCCCAACGCCGACCCCGCCCTCCTGCTCGGCGACGGATCGGTGGGCTGGACGCTGGCGTTCGGGCTCGTCGCGCTCGGCTTCGGGTTTGTGACGTTGCTGACGTGGGTGGGCCGCCGCCAGCTCGCCGAGGCCGACCAGGTGCTGGCCTCCGAGCACGACGAGATCTAAGCCCCGCTCCCGGCGGCCGCCAGCGGACGGCGCGCAACCTCGCGCCCCGGCCCGCCCGTACGCTCCCCGTCCAGCTTCTACCGCCATGTCGTCCACCGCCGCTGACGAGGTCGCCCGCTCGCTCCAGGAGATCGAGCGCCTCGCCGCGCCGCCTCCCGGCGGCCCCTCCGCCCCGCGCGACGGCGTCGCCGCGTACGCGCACGCCACGCGCACCGCGACGTACGGCTTCCTCGCGGCGCTCCCGCTGCTCGTGGTCTACGAGCTCGGGATTCTGCTCACCAACACGGGCCCGCGCGAGATCCGCGTGGGCGCGGACGCGTGGCTCAAGGGGCTGCTCGGCTCGCTCGGCGTGCAGGGCGGCGTGCTGCTGGCGGCCGTGGTCGTCGTGATCGGCGGGGTGGTGTTCTGGGCGGAGCGCAGCCGGCGTCCGGCCCTCCGCGCGAGGTACTTCGGCGGCATCCTCGTAGAGAGCCTGGTCTACGCCGTGGGGCTGGCGTTCCTCGTCAGCGCGATGGTCGGCGTCCTCTTCGGCGCGATGTCTCTCTGGCCCATGGCGATGGCGCAGATGGCGCAGCTCAGCCTCCCGCTGCAGCTTTCGCTCTCGATCGGCGCGGGGCTCTACGAGGAGTTGGTCTTCCGCGTGATCCTCGTCGGCGGGATGTTCCTCGTGCTCCAGAAACTGATGCCGGACCGGCGGATGGCGTACGCCGTCGCGGCCGTGGTGGGCGCACTCATCTTCAGCGGCGTCCACTACATCGGCGCGCTGGGCGACCCGTTCACGCTGGCCAGCTTCACGTACCGCTTCCTCTTCGGGCTCGCGCTCAACGGCGTTTTCCTGCTGCGCGGGTTCGCAGTGGCCGCGTGGACGCACGCGCTTTACGACGTGCTCGTCGTGACCGGAAGTCTGGGCTGACGGCCCGCCGAACGGCACCGCCAGCGGGGCGGCTCAGCTCGCCTTCCGGTACGGCACCTCCACGGGCTCCGGCCGCGCCTCGGAGGAGGCGTAGGGCGCCCACACGTCCGGGTACCGCGCGTCCAGCCGGCGGACCAGCACGTGCGGCGCCTCCCCGTTGGCGACGTGCCACAGCGCCCGGCTCGGGTCGGCGTGGCTCAGCGCGTACGGCACGAGCGCGCTCGGCTGCTCCGGGCGGATCGCGAGGGAGCGGACTTCCTGCCCGGCGAGCGTCTTGAGGTTGATCTGCCCGCGGCGCGAGAACAGCTCCGGGTCCCACTGCGCGACGAGGTAGAGCACGTCCTCCATGTGGTCCAGGAGGTCGCTCCCGCGGAGGCGGTAGACGGCGTCCGTCGCGCCGGAGGCGAGGGCGCTCGCGTCGCGGCGGAGCTGGCGCTCGTGCTCGCGGAGGCCCCGCGCGCCGCCGATCTCGAAGGCCACGCGCCGCATCCCTGTGACCGCGCCGGACGCGTCGGTGACGGGCGCCTCGATCACGAAGTCGAAGGTGAAGAGCGCGCCCGGCAGACGGTCGCCCGGCTCCACGGCGTGCTCGGAGCGGAGCACCGCATCGTCCGCGAGGTACTTGACGACGTGCCACGCGAACTCGTCGTGGATGGCGCCGGTGTAGGGCGGCGGCGGCTCCACGGCCGGGCCGGCGAGGAGAGCGGAGGCCCAGTCGTGGGGTGAGAGGCGGGAGGGAGACGTGACGCGGCGCATGGTCGGGTCGGCTGGAGGGTGCGGCGCGGGGGTGTCCCGCGCGCGCGTACGCGTATCTACGAGGCGTGGGTGCCATCGTTTTGTCATACGCCGCCACCCCTCCCACCGCCCCGCTGGCGGACGGTTTCGGCGGCCTCCAGTGCGCGCCGTTCCGCACGCTCTCCGCCCCGATCCGGGCCTATCCTGCCGCCGCCTCGCGCCCCCACTTCCGCCCGTGCTCTCCCGCCTCGTTTCCGCCTCCCGCACGCTCCTCGTCGCCGCGACGCTCGCCGCCAGCGCGGCGGGACCTGCCCTCGCGCAGACGCCCGGCTTCGGCGTGTTCAACAACCGGAACCACCCCGAGATCGACTGGCGCGTCGCGGAGACGGAGCACTTCGAGATCATGTACCCCGCGCACCTCGCGGGGATCGAGGCAGAGGCCGCGGCCGTCGCGGAGGAGACGTACCGGGCGCTGCAGACGAACATCGGGCCGGTAGACTTCCCGGACCCCATCCGCATCTACCTCTCGGACGAGGACGAGATCGCCAACGGCATCGCGTTCGAGAGCAGCCGCGTGGGCGTGACCACCATCTGGGTCCACGTCAACGACGTGGCAGAGATCTGGACGGGCGAGGTCAAGTGGCTCCGGAAGGTGGTGGCGCACGAGCTGGCGCACATCTTCCACTACCGCAAGACGCGAGGCACGATCGGCGCGGCGCAGAACCTCGTGGCGGACGCGCTGCCGAGCTTCTGGGCCGAGGGCTTCGCGCAGTACCAGACGGAGCGGTGGGACGCCGCCCGCGGCGACGCCGTCCTCCGCACCGCCGTCTTCGAGGACCGGCTCAACTACTCCGACGGGCTCAGCCCGCTCAACGGGCGGCTGCGCTACGCCGTCGGGAACAGCCAGGCGCGGTACCTCGCGCAGACCTACGGCGACAGCACGATCACGAAGTTGCTGGAGCACCGCCGGCCCGCGCTCTTCGGCCTCGCGCGCGTGCACGACTTCTACGCCGCCTTCCGCGAAACCGTGGGGATGCCCTACCGGGAGTTCTTCGAGGAGTGGCGGAAGCACGTCAACGTCTACTACAACACGCTCGCGGGGCAGATGGAGCGGGTGGACTCGTTGAACGTGGACCGCCTCGGCGTGCCCGGCACCACGATCAAGGCGCTGCAGTTCTCGCCGGACACGACGCGGATCGCGGCCGTCGTGCTCTCGTCGCTCGCGCGGCCCATCACGCGGCTCTACACCATGCGGAATCCGGGCGCGGACTCCACGCGAGGGCGCGACCTCCGCCTCCTCGCCGAGGGCACCATCGTGGGGCCGATCTCGTGGAGCCCAGACGGCGGGCGGGTCGCCTACACGCGGACCGTCCGCGGCCGCTACGGCTCCTTCGTCAACGACCTCTTCGTCGTGGACGCCGACGGCGGCAACCGCCAGCGGCTCACGCGCGACCGCCGCGCGCTCTCGCCCAGCTTCGGGCCCGACGGCCGCCGGCTGGCGTTCGTCGCGAGCGAGGGCGCGACGGCGAACGTGTTCGTGCTGGACACCGAGACCGGCGCCGAGACGGCGCTGACGGCGTTCACCGGCGACGTCCAGATCACGTCTGCCCGCTGGAGCCCGGACGGCCGCACCGTCGCCTTCGCGCTGTTCGACGCCGACGGCCTCCGCCAGCTCGCCACGGTGGACGTGGAGACGCGCGAGGTCACGCGCCTGACCACGGACGCCACGACGCCGCTGGACGAGCGCGACGACCGCTTCCCGGTCTGGAACGCGGCGGGGGACTCCCTCGCCTTTACCAGCCTCCGCGACCGCACGGGCAACGTGTTCGTGGTGGGGACGGGCGGCTCGGGACTGGAAGCGGAAGCGATTGCATCCGGCGGCCCCGAGTCCTCGGCGATGGGTTCCCTGTCCCCGGCAGAGCGCGTCACGTTCCTCTTCACCGGCGCCGAGGTGGTGGACTGGCTCCCGGCCGACAGCCTCCACCCCGCCGGCCGACTCGTGCTCGTCGCCAGCGAGACGAAGCGGCGCGACCGCGTCTACGTGATCGACGCGCGGCGACGCGCCGAGGCGGTCCCCGTCGAAGCACCTGCGGCGTACGCCGCCTGGACTGAGCACCGCCCCCCCGCCGACGTCCCGTGGCGCGTGGAGCCCGACGAGAGCCTCATCCGCGGCCGCCGCGACTACAACGCCCTCGCGAACCTAGACCACGCCATCACCCTCGCGCTGCCCTACGGCGACCCCGGCGAGGACGGCGCCCTGTTCACCGGTGACGACGACTGGGGCGCCTTCGCGACCTCCATCTTTCTGGAGCCGCTCGGCAAGCACCAGGTCTTCTTCCTCGGCGGCGTGAGCGTGACGCGGCCCGTGGACCGCTCCTTCCTCTACCTCTCCTACACCAACCGCCAGCTGGCGCCCACCGTCACGCTGGACCTCTACCGCTTCCCCGGCCCCACGAGCGCCTACGGAGACGGCCTCCTCGTGGAGAACATGACCGGCGGCGACGTCTCCGCCACACTCCCGCTGGACTGGACCATCCGGCCGTACGCGGAGTGGGCCGTCGGCGCGAGGGCACGGCTGGCGCACGCGGACCCGTACGAACCCGGCACGCGCGATCTCACTTCCGAAGGCCTCCCGCTCGTGATGCCACAGTCCGGGACGCGCGCGGTCGTGCAAGTGGGCCTCGCCTACCGGTTCCAGCGGCCGTATCGGCTCAACGTCATCCACCCGCTGGAGGGCACTGGCGCGAGGGTCCGCGCAACGGTCGGCGTGCCGGTCCTGGGCGCCAGCGCGAACGTGCGACCGGACGTGGAGGCGTTCCACACGCTTCGCGCGCCGCTCGGCCGGCTCTTCCTCCACGCCCGCGCGACGGCCCGCTTCGGAGACCGCCAGCTGCCGCAGGACTACGTCGGGCTGGGCCGCTACGACGCCATCAGCGCGGCGCTTCCGTTCATCGGCTCGCTCTCCACGGACGATGCCGAGCGCGTACGCGGCTACCGCAGCTACGCCGTCGGCACGCGGGCCCTGTTCGGGTCCGCGGAGTACCGGCTGGCGCCGCTGTTCGACCTCCGCACGAGCGTGCTCGGGGCGGTGAGCTTCCGCGAGGTCGCGCCCACGCTGTTCGTGGACGGCGGCGTGGTCTGGGGCGGCGGCATCGACCCGATCCGGCGGGCCGGGACCGGCGGCGAGCTCCGCAACCGGGTCTCCTTCGCGGGCTTCTCGTTCCTCCACGCCGTCGGGCTGGCGGTGCCGACGAGCGAACTCGGCTCCGTGTGGGACGCCTCCATCGCGTGGGACGACGTGGACCTGTACTACCGGCTCCAGGCGGCGCTTCCGTTCTAGGCACCGCCCGCTCCCGGAGCTAGCACTCGCCGACGACCGCGCCCCGGAGAGCGACCACCATGTCCCGAAGCGCACGCACCTCCTTCTGCAGCATGGCGCACTCCCGCGCCGAGAGGTAGCCCCGTTCCCGCGCGAGCGCGAGGTGGTGCTCCGCTTTGCCCACCGCCCCGAGAGCCCGGACCACGCGCAGGTCTGCGCCCTCGTCCTCCCAGCCGTAGCTCTCCGCGAGACTGGCCGGGATGGCGAGGGCGGCGCGGCGCAGGTACGCGGTGATGCCGTCGGATTCGGTGCGTGGGAAGGAGGCGCTCACGGCGCAGACCGCCAGGGCGAACCGGTGGGCCCGTTCCCAGGCCGCGAGAGAGTGGACGGAAGCCATGCCAAGGAGGGAAGTGCGCCCCTCAGACACGCGGCTCTCGTTCCGCGTAACTCCGCGCCCCGCTGGCGGTTAGGGTCGAAAACGGCCGGCCTTCGTCACGGCGACCGCCAGCGGGGCGGGGACTCACACCACGCGGTCCGGATCCGGCGGCGGCGGAACGGTCCCGCGGTAGCCGAACACCGTCTGCAGCGCCTTGATCGCGACGGGGTACTGCTTGCGGACGTACCACTGGTCTGCCATCCGGCGGGCGCCGAGCGCGTACGTCGGGTACGCGAAGATGGTGTCGGCCATCTGTTGCAGGCTGGCGCCCGTCTTCATGGCCAGCGCGATGAGCTGCATGAGTTCGCCCGCGCGCTCGCCCACCACGCTCGCGCCGAGGATCTTCCCGCGCCACTTTGTGCCGAACACCTTGATCTCGCCGGCCGTCCGCCCCTCGGTGATCGCGCGGTCGATCTTGGTGTAGGGGAAGCGGTAGACCTCGTAGTCCGTGCCGCGCTCGTCCAGTTCCTTCGCGCCGGGGCCGAGGTGCGCCATCTCCGGGTCCGAGAACGTCACCCACGGCACGTGCTCCCGGTCGATGGTGGCGGGCACCTTGAGCACGGCGTTGGTCGTCGCCGTCTTGGCCATGTGCTCGCTCATGTGCGTGAGCTGGTATTCGCCCGTGCAGTCGCCCGCGGCGTAGATGTGCTTCTGCGAGGTGCGGCACCGGTCGTCCACGACGATTCCTTTGTCCGCAACCTCCACGCCCGCGAGGTCCAGCCCGAGATTCTCCACGTTGGGCCGCCGCCCCGCGGCCACGAGCAGCCGGTCCGCCTCCACCGTTTCGCCCCCGCCGAGGTGCAGGCGCACGCCCCCATCCGCCGCCTCCACGCGCTCCACCTTCGCGCCGAACCGGAACGCGACCCCGTCCGAGGCCAGCGACTGGCGGACGATCTCGGCGTGGTCAGGGTCATCGCGGGAGAGGACGCGGTCCGCCTGGTCGAGAAGGGTGACCTCGGTTCCGAGGCGCTGGAACGCCTGCCCCACCTCCACGCCGATCGGCCCGGCGCCGAGCACCGCCAGCCGGGCGGGCTGCTCGGTGATCTCGAAGAGCGTCTCGTTCGTGAGGTAGTCCACGGCGTCCAGCCCGTCGATGGGCGGCGCCGAGGCGCGACCACCGGTGCAGAGGCAGAACATCCGGCCCGTCACGCGGCGCGGGCCGTCCGCCGTCTCGATCTGCACCGTGTGCGGATTGATGAACCGCGCCGCCCCGTGCACCACCTCGATGCCGTAGCCCTCGTAAATCGCGGGGTCGTCCGCGTCCTCGTAGACCTCCTCGCGAAGGGCGTGGACGTGCGCGATGACGTCCGCGAACCGCACGCTCACCTCGGCATCGATGCCGACGGTGTGGGCCTCGCGGGCGCTGTGCGCGAGG
>DUBD01000290.1:45320-47010 GCA_012960515.1 Bacteroidota bacterium
CCTTGGACGCATCAAAGGCGAAGCGCTCGTGTGTGTGCGCGAGGTGCGCCGCGTGAAGCAACGCCTTGGAGGGCACGCATCCCGTCCAGGTGCAGTCGCCGCCGAGCCGGTCGCGCTCGATCATCATGGTCTTGACGCCGGCGTTCGCCGCGATGCCGGCGGCGGTCAGTCCAGCAGAACCACCGCCAATCACGATGTAGTCGAAGTCGTAGCGCGCCATGAGAGGAGGCAGGGGAGGAAAAAAACCGAGGCCACTTCCCTACGCGCGAGGTGCGACCTTGGACCCGACCGACGAGAAAGACCGCAGACCGATCGCACCGTGCTCCTCTACGCCGTCACATTCGATGACCCACGGGGGCTCTCCGACAAAGGCCTCCGAACCAAGTCCGAGCCGTTCTGGCTCTACGACCAGCTCCCCACCGCCGAGCACGCCCGCCGCAGCCACCCCGGCCGGCCGGGGTGGATCCTCGTGCTGGATCCGGACCAGCTCGATCTCGCCACGCCCCCCGACGGCGCGGAGCTTCCCAACCCCAGCCCGCCCGTCGCGTGGGAGATCCCGCGCGCGGCCGTCCTCAACGTAGACGCGGACGGGGACTACTGGCGCCCGCACCCCGTGGTGGCCGCGGGTGGGTTCGTGGTCCGCCGCACGAAGAAGGACAACGTCAAGCTCCTGCTCATCAAGCGGAAGGGGAAGTGGGACCTCCCGAAGGGCAAGATGGACCCCGGCGAGACGCCCGTGCAGGCCGCGCGCCGCGAGGTCAGCGAGGAGGTCGGCGTCAAGAAGAAGTACATCGAGATCCTCCACCCGCTGGGGCACACCCTCCACGGGTACGTCTGGCACAAGCGGGGCGTCTACGCGGTCAAGACCACGCACTGGTTCTCCATGACCACGAAAGCCCGCGAGTTCGTCCCGGAGAAGGCGGAGAACATCACGAAGGTGCGCTGGAAGAAGTGGGCCACCGCCGGTGAGAAGCTGGGCTACAAGACGCTCCGCCAGCACCATGCCCTCCTGGACCCGGAGGTGCTGGGCGTGTGAGGCCGCCCGCTGGCGGTCCCCCTCGGCGAGAGCCGCCGCCAGCCGCGCGAGGCCGGCGGCCCGAGAAGGGGTGAAGACGCGTGCCCTGGGCACGAGGCCCGGGGGTGCGCCCGATATCTTCGCGCCGAACGACAACGCCCCACCATGACCCGGCTGCTCCTCCTCAGCGCCCTCGCGCTCACCCTCGCGCTGACCGCGTGCGACTCCAACGACCCGATCGTCAGCTCGTGCGAGAACGAGTCGCGCGAGATCGCCATCGACACGCTGGCGGTCGGCACCAGCCCGGCGGTCGCAGACGCGAGTGACCGCGTGCTCATCAACTACACCGGCACCCTGGAAGACGGGTCGGAGTTCGATAGCGGCTCCAACGCCGCGTTCTACCTCGCCAGCACCGTCTCCGGCTTCCGGCAAGGCGTGACGGGCATGCGGATCGGCGGGCGGCGGCGGATCACCGTCCCCCCGTACCTCGGCTACGGCACGCAGGCGCGCGAGGACGCCAACGGGGACGTGCTCATCCCCTCGTGCTCCGTCCTCACCTTCGACGTGGAGCTGCTGGACATCCTGAGCTAGCCTGGCTTAGGCTCTGTCTGGTGATTCGGAGCGAGGCCGAACGCGAGGACCGGGGGCGGCCCGCGAGGAGCGTGAAGCAGACGT
>DUBD01000290.1:47060-48870 GCA_012960515.1 Bacteroidota bacterium
GGAGCGCGACGCGGCGGGACGGCTCCGGGGCCGCGTGTAGGCCGATCTGGATTCGCCAGACAGAGCCTAGTCGTACTGCCGCTTCAGCTCCGCGATGAGCGCCTGGCGCACGTCGCCGTGCGTGCTGATCTGCGCGATGTCCGGCGCGTCCACGGAGAACCAGTCCAGGCCGGACTCTCGCCCGGACACGAGGAAGTCGTTCGTCGCGATGCGGTAGAGCGTGTCCGCTTCGATGGGCTCGCCGGCGGCCCTCCAGGTGTCGCCCTCGCGCGTGAACCCGCTTCGCTGGAGGTAGCCGCCCGTCCCGGCATTCGCCTCGCCCTGGTCCAACAGGCGCGAGAGCAGCCGCCCCGGAAGCTCCACCACCACGACCTCACCGCCGAACGGCATCACGCGGATCGCGTCGTACTCTGTGAAGGGGCCAGGCGTGAGCACGTCGTCCACGCGGACGGAGCCGCCGTTGAAGATGGCGAGGTCTACGCCTGCCACCTCGCGGAAGCCGTCGGCGATGGTCGTGCCGAGGAGCGCCTGCCGCGTCCGGATGGTGCCCTCGCGTCCGTCCAACGGCTCCGGCAGTTGCACCACCACGCGGTCCGGCTCGAAGCCATCGGCTCGGAAGCCGGCGTAGGCTGCCTCCACCCAGCGCGCCACCTCGTCCGCGACGGCCGGATCTTCTGGCGTCTCCGGTGTGATCGGGACGAGCGTGGACGAGGACGTAACCGCCCCCGTCTCCCGATCAACGCGAACGCGGTGGACGTAGACGGTCCGTGCGTTCGCGTCTGCCTTGAGCACCGGCGTGAGGTCCGCCCCGCGATACGCGCGCACGTTCTCGTGCTCGTGCCCCCCGAGCACGAGGTCCAGTTCGGGGATCGTCGCGGCGGCACGCGCGTCGTCTGCAAAGGAGAGGTGCGTCAGCCCGATCAGCACGTCGCTCTGTGGCGCCAGCTCCGCGGCATCGGCGGCGAGTTCGTCCATCAGGTCGCCGTAGGTGACGTAGTCCTTGACTGTGGAGGGCAGGACGGTGCTCACGAGTCCTACCCGGATCTGGTCCGGCCCGACGGTCAGGAGCGCGTGCTCGTCCACGTTCTCGAACGGCGCGAAGCCCTCGGCCGCGCGCGCGTTGCCGGAGATGACGCGGAACTCGCTTTCCCGCATCCGCTGGCGGAACGCCTCCTCGCTCACATCGAACTCGTGATTGCCCAGCGCGGCCACGTCCAGGCCGAGCGCGTTGAGCACGGCCACCATCTGCTTGCCCGCCAGTCTCTCGCCGTCTACTCGCGCCGTTCCGAGCGCGGACGGGCTGAGGTAGTCCCCCGCCAAGACGGCGATCGTGTTCGGGTTCTCCGCCTCCAACTGGCGGAGGAGCCCGGCGACGCGCGCCATGCCGCCCGCCTGTCCCCCCTCGACGGGCGTGATCTCATAAACGTCGTTGATCTGGAGGATGGTCAGTTCCACCGCCAGCCCGCCGGGTGCGGGGCCTGGCGTGAGGGGCACAGTGGAGGAGCACCCTGCGAAAACGAGGGCTGCGAGGGCGAGGACGACGTACCGCATGGCGATGGAGAGGAAGAGAGTTCGCCTTTCGGCCCGAACTGGCGCAGGCCGGGCCCGTGTCATACGTTAACTCAGCGCTTCCAATCACCAACCTCTACCCGTTTTGGCTCTCTACGAACTCCAAGACGCGACCCTCGGCGGTATCTCCGGCGAGGGCTATGTCTACCCCGTGGATACCTACCAGGGCATCAGCTACAAAGGCGTGTTCTTCGCCGGCAACGATGCCGATCTCGATCCCCTCACGGAGCGTGAGGACGCC
>DUBD01000290.1:49043-52299 GCA_012960515.1 Bacteroidota bacterium
CCCCTCCGCTCGTAACGCCCCGTCCTTGACGCTCCGTCCTGCTCAGGATGGGGCGTTTGTCTTTAAACGAGGCCGATCTGGCGGACGCAGGTTTCGAGAGCGGTCCGCTGCTCGTCTGTGAGAGAACGCGGGACGGTGACGCGGATCTCAACGTACAGGTCGCCTTTCTGCTGCGCGGTCCGGACCCCTTGCCCGCGCAGCCGCAGCCGCTCTCCCGGTTGGGTACCGGGCGGGATGGTGGCCTTGATGCCGCGGCCGTACGCGTTGGTGATGGCTCGGCTCGTCCCGAGCAGGGCTTCCATCACCGTAACCGGCTCTACGATATGGAGGTCGTTGCCTTCGCGCCGAAACCGTGGGCTCGGCGCCACGCGGAAGGTGACGTACAGGTCGCCGCCAGCCGTTGCGCCTTGAGACGGTGCCCGTCCTTTGAACCGCACCTTGACTCCGCTCCGTACGCCTTTGGGGACGGGCACCTCCATCGTGGTACCATCGCGGAGCCGGACATCGGCTTTCCCGCCCTTGAGCGACTGCTCGAACGAGAGGCGTACTTCCGCTTCCACGTCGGACGGTTTGGCCGATGGGCGCGAGCGGAACAGGTGCGCCTGCATCTCGCGCAAGGACGGCGAGTGCCCGTTGCTGGCGAACATCGCCAGCGGGTCGCGGCGGAGTTGGTCGTAGGCCGCTCGCGTCGAGGGGTCCACCAACACCTCGTACGCTTCTTGGATCGCCCTAAACCGCGCGACCGCCTCCGGATCCCCGCTGTTGCGGTCCGGATGGTACGTCCGCGCGAGACCGCGATACGCCCGCTTAATTTCTGCGGCGCTCGCCGTCTCCGGGACGTCGAGAGTTTGATAGTGGTCGGTGATTTCGGCCATGACAGAAGCGAAGCCCACGTGCCGTTGTGGCACGGGACTTCCCGCTCCCCTTGAGGGCTCCAAAACCGTACCAACCCCTATGTCCGCCGCCCTGTCATTCGATACCGTCCTCATCGCGAATCGCGGCGAGATCGCCGTCCGCGTCATGCGGACCTGCCGTGAACTCGGCCTCCGAACCGTCGCGGTGTACTCCGATGCGGACGAGAACGCCCTCCACGTCCGGCTGGCGGACGAAGCGGTCCGGCTCGGTCCGGCTCCTTCCGCTCAATCCTACCTCCGAGGTGACCTGATCCTGGAGGCGGCCCGCCAAACAGGAGCGGGCGCCGTCCACCCGGGGTACGGCTTTCTGTCAGAGAACGCAGACTTCGCGCGAGCCTGCGCCGAAGCGGGGATCACATTCATCGGTCCCTCCCCTCGCGCGATCGAGTTGATGGGCGACAAAACGGCGGCGCGTGCCTTGATGCGCGAGGCGGATGTGCCCATGGCCCCTGGGACGCCCGATGCGATCGGGGATGTCCGCGAGGCCAACCGGATCGCGGGCGAGATCGGGTACCCCGTCCTCGTCAAAGCCGCAGCTGGCGGTGGGGGGAAGGGGATGCGCGTCGTAGAGCGTGCAGAGGACTTCCAGGCCGCCTTCGAGATGGCGCAGAGCGAAGCCCGGAGCGCCTTCGGGGACGACCGCGTCTACCTCGAGAAGTATCTCGTGGGCCCCCGCCACATCGAAATCCAGATCCTCGCCGATACCCAGGGGAACGTAGTCCATCTGTTTGAGCGGGAGTGCTCCATTCAGAGGCGCCACCAGAAAGTGGTGGAGGAAGCCCCTAGTGCGGTCCTCTCCGAAGAACTCCGCCAGTCGATGGGGGCTGCGGCGGTCGCAGCCGCACGCGCGTGTGACTATGTGGGAGCTGGCACGGTCGAGTTTCTCTACGATGCCGATGGCCAGTTCTACTTCCTCGAGATGAACACGCGTCTCCAGGTGGAGCACCCGGTCACGGAATGGATCACGGGGTTGGACCTCGTCGCGGAGCAGATCCGGATAGCGAACGAGCAACCTCTCGCGTTCTCACAGGAGGACCTGTCCATCACCGGCCACGCGATCGAATGCCGCGTCTATGCTGAGGATGTAATGGGCGGCTTTTTGCCTGACCCCGGGCCGTTGCACCGCCACCGGGTACCGACTGGCCCAGGGGTGCGCGTGGATTCAGGAGTTGGCGAAGGTGATCGCGTCCCCATCCATTATGATCCCATGATCTCTAAGCTCACGACATGGGCCCCCACCCGGGACGAGGCCATCGCGCGAATGGACCGGGCGCTCTCCGAGTACGAGATCGTGGGAGTGAACACGACCCTTCCCTTCTGCCGCTTTGTGATGAGCCACGGGGCCTTCCAAGAGGGGGAGTTCGATACTGGCTTCGTAGGGAAGCACTTCACCGCTGCCACCCTAGCCCCCAGTCCGCAAGAAGAAGCCATAGCAGCAGTGGCGAGTCTCCTCACCTCCCAAGCGTCTAAGACCAGCTCCAGTATTAGAGAGGCCGAGGCAACGCCTCCTTCCCGCTGGCGGTCTCGTCGAACCACTAGCTAAGCAGTCGGATAGCGAGTGGGGCCACGGGGACAACAATTCCAAGGCCCGCTCGCCGTCGCAGCATCCGAAGGTGGCGCATACAAAAAGAGCCCCGGTTCCATTCAGGAACCAGGGCTCAAAGGGACTTGGCGACGACCTACTCTCCCACCTTGAGGCAGTACCATCGGCGCTACGGGGCTTAACGGCTCTGTTCGGAATGGGAAGAGGTGGGACCCCCGCGCTAGAGTCACCAAGAATCGGGTGACATGCGGATAGCCGTAGCAAAACCGATCAGGGCGCTCACGGAGAGCGAACCAATCAAATCGAACGCTGCAATAGCAGCGAGGTGCAATATGCACACGCAGCAGCGGTGGCGTTAAGCCTGGTAGGTAATTAGTACGGCTCGGCTTCACATGTTACCACGCTTCAACCTGCCGCCTATCAACGTCCTCGTCTAGAACGACCTACAAGGGAAATCTCATCTTCTGGTGGGCTTCGTGCTTAGATGCTTTCAGCGCTTATCCCTTCCCGACATAGCTACCCAGCGATGCACCTGGCGGCACAACTGGTACACTAGAGGTCAGTCCGTCCCGGTCCTCTCGTACTAAGGACAGATCCAGTCAAATTTCCAACGCCCACAGCAGATAGGGACCGAACTGTCTCACGACGTTCTGAACCCAGCTCACGTACCGCTTTAATGGGCGAACAGCCCAACCCTTGGGACCTTCTCCAGCCCCAGGATGCGATGAGCCGACATCGAGGTGCCAAACCTCCCCGTCGATGTGAACTCTTGGGGGAGATAAGCCTGTTATCCCCGGAG
>DUBD01000291.1 GCA_012960515.1 Bacteroidota bacterium
CCTCGTCCGATGCGTCGGCGTCGGCCTCGTCGGGCGCCGAGCAGGTCCCACCAGCGGCCCCGCTCGCCTGCGAGCCGACGAACATGACGGACCCTAGCGCTCGGGCGTCACGGGTTGCGCGGCGGTAGTGGGGGCGTCGTCGGGGGCGACGAGTAGGGTGCCGGCCATCGAGATCGTCGAGCCGGGGATCGGGGGGAGGCCGAGGAGCGCGAGCGACACGTTGCCCGCGGCCCCGTTGCGCACGGGCTGGAGGTCGCCTCCGAAGCCGGGCCGAAGGTCGGACGGGTCCGCGAAGGCGTTGGGGTACAACGCGTACAGGTCGCCCGGCTCCACGCCCGGCGCCCAGAGGTAGAAGGGGACGGTGTAGTGCTCGCGTTCGCCAGCGCCGTGGTGGTGCCCCGTGCCCCCGTGGTCCGCGGTGACGACCAGCGCGGTGTGGCCGGAGAGCTCGGGGTCGGAGTCGATGGCGGCCAGGATCTCGCCGATTCGTGCGTCCGCGCGCCGAACCGCCCGCATGTACGGGTGCCACGACCAGAGCCGCCAGCCGAACGCATGGCCGGCAGAATCGGGGTCGCGCAGATGGACGAAGACGTAGCCGTAGGGCTCCGCGCGCAGGTCCGCGACGAGCTGGCGGACGAGGTCGCCGGTGTCGGAGTCGTAGACGAACGTGTCGATCTTGTCCCGGCCATCGTTGGGGCCGGTGGCGTCCGGCGCTCCGTGGGACGCGCCGTAGCTCCGGTCGTAGAGCGCGAACTTGGACTTGCTCGCGTAGAGCCCCGTCCGCAGTCCGTGGTCGTGCGCCACGTCGAACACGCTGGCGATGTAGCGCCCCCGGTTGGAGTGGAGCGTGACCGTCGGGTCCGGGTCGCGGTTGGTGTCCCAGGCATGGCCCGCGGGGCCGGTGACGCCTCGGCCCGTGAGTTGCGCCGTGTGGTTGGGGAGCGTGTTGCTGTAGTCCGGGTCCGTGCGGGCGTTGTCCGTGAACGCCGCTTGTTCCCGGAGCCTCGCGAAGGCGGGCAGAGCGCTGAGCTGGCGGGTGACGGCATCCGGGCGGAGGCCGTCTACGGAGACGTGGACCACGTACCGGATGGGGCCGTCTCCCGGCCCGTTCTCGTACTCCACGTCCGGCGCGAGCGGCGAGACGCCCGAGCATCCGGCGGCAGCGATCACGGCGGTGAGGACGAGGGCGAAGCGCATGGAGGGAGCCGGGTGGTAGGGAGCGGGAACGCACGCGGGCCCCCGTGTTCGTGTCCGGTCGGGCCCGCGCGACGGGCGTCTCTAGTACTCTTCGCCTTCGAAGTCGCCGCCGCCCTCGCCGCGCTGGCGGTCGCGGTCACGGCTGCCGGACTCCTGCCCGAAGGTGTAGGCGAAGGTGAGGCCCACCTGTTGAGCGCCCCAGTCCCGCTCAAACTCCTGCCGGAGGCCCGGCTGGTCGAGCACGTACGAGAAGCCCGCCAGCCCGAGGGGGTCGCGCGCCTTCAGCGTGAGGCTGGCCTTGTCGTCGAAGAGCTTCTGGCGCAGCGCGAGGTCCACGAACGTGCGCGCGCCCACGCGCCCCTGCTCCCCCACGCCCCCGCGCCCCGCGGCAGGGGGCGAGGAAGCAGG
>DUBD01000292.1 GCA_012960515.1 Bacteroidota bacterium
AGGACACCGGCCTTTACAACGGCAAGGCGGGCATCTGGCTTTTTCTGGCCTCGGAAGTGATGTTGTTCGGCGGAGTTTTTTCGGCGTACGTGCTGCTGCGGCTCGCGCAACGGGGTGTCGACAAGGACATCGCGCTCGTGAAGAGCATGGACCGCCTCCGCTAGTGAGCACCGGGACGGCCTCGGCACGCGTTTGGGTCGTCCTCGGCCTCGGCCTCGTCACGCTCGGGGCCAGCGCGATCCTGATCCGACTGGCGGGCGTGGACGGCGGGGCGGACTTCCGCGCGCTCGTCGTCTGGCGGCTGGCGTTCACCGTGCTGCTGCTGACGCCGGTCGGGCTCCGGTACGAGTCGCGGGCGGAGTTGGCCCGGCTCCCGGGCCGGGACCGGATGCTCCTGGTTGCGGCGGGCGTGCTGCTCGGGCTCCACTTCCTGGGGTGGTTCGCCTCGCTCGCGCACACGAGCGTCGCCAGCGCGACGGTACTGGTGACGATGAGCCCCATCTTTATCGCGGTCCTCGGGGCGCTGGTTCTGCGCGAGCGGACGGACGCGAAGACGGCCGTCGCCATCGTGGTGGGCGTCGGCGGCGCTGTCCTGATCGGGCTCGGAGACGCAACGGGCGGCGTGTTCCCGCGTGCCGCGCTCGGCAACGCGCTCGCGCTGACGGCCGCGCTCTGCATCGCGGGCTACCTGCTCGTCGGCCGGGCGGTCCGCCAGCGGGTCGGGTTCGGGGCGTACTTCTTCCCGGTCAACGTCGTCGTGCTGGCGGTCGCGCTGGGCGTGGCGCTGGCCTCGGGCGTGGACCTCGCGCTGGACGGCCCGACGATCGGGCTGTGCCTCGCGATGGCCCTCGGGCCGGGGCTGCTCGGGCACGGCGCGTTCGCGTACGTCGTCAAGTTCATCCCGGCCTCCACCGTCGGGCTGCTGACGTTGACAGAGCCCATCGTGTCCGCGCTGCTGGCGCTCGTACTCTTCCGCGAGGTGCCGGTCCCGATGGCGCTCGGCGGGATGCTCGTCGTGCTGGGCTCTATCGCGGTCGTGCTGTGGCCGAGCCGGGCGGCGTGAACGCCTCGGCGGGGAGGCTCGCGAACGTGTCGCGCCCCCGCGCGAAGTGGTCGATCACGATGGAGCGCGTGTAGAGCGGCGGTTGAGGCTCGCCGGGGGGCGGAGGCGTGACGGCCGCAATGCGCTCTCGCGCGTCCCGCCAGCCGCGGCGGATGGCCCGCGCTTCCTCCGCGCGTCCCTGCGTGACGAGGCGCGCGGCGGCCACGGTGTCGAATGCGCGGCGGGCGCGGAGCACGCGACGAGCCTCCACCTGCGGGAGGTTCTTCGCGAGCATCACGAGGCCGTTGCGGTAGTTGTAGTACGTCTTCCGCGCGCTGCCCCGCGGGAGCGAGGCGCCGCCGAGGTGGTAGGCCTCGGACGTCGGCTCGCACCGGACCCGCCAGCCGCTCCGCCACAGCCGCCAGCACAGGTCGATCTCCTCCATGTGCATCTCGAACGTCGGGTCGAACCCGCCGGCGGCCTCGAACGCGTCGCGGCGGACCGCCAGCGCGGCGCCCGTGGCCCAGGTCACGTCGCGAGGCGCATCGTACTGCCCGCGGTCCGCTTCGAGGTGTTCGAAGAGGCGGCCCCGCGTGAAGGGGAAGCCGTAGCGGTCCAGGAAGCCGCCCGCCGCACCGGCGTACTCGAACGACTGGCGGTCGAGTTGGAGGAGCTTGGGCTGGACGGCCGCCACGTCCGGACGCTCCGCCAGCGCGGCCACGAGCGGACGGAGCCAGTCGGGCGGGACCTCCACGTCGTTGTTGAGGAAGACCAGTACGTCGCCCGTAGCTTGCGGGACCGCGCGGTTGTTGCCTTCGGCGAACAGCAGGTTCTCCTCGTGCCGCGCGACGACCACGCCGGGGTGGTGAGCCGCCAGCCACTCCACCGTGCCGTCCGTCGAGGCGTTGTCCGCGACGACGACCTCCAGGTCCGGATAGTCCGTCGCGAGGACGGAGGGCAAGAAGCGCTCCAGCAACTCGCGCCCGTTCCAGGTGACGATGACGACGGTGACGCGAGGGGAGTCCACGAGGCGGGGGAAAGGCGGCGCCCAAGGTACCCGCTCCAAAAAGAGACGGCCGGCGCGATCCCTATGGGCCCCACCACGAGCCAGAAACCGCGCCGGCCGACACCACGACCGGTGCTCACACCGGTGCTGCCAGAGGCGCCCCACTAGACACGGGATCTCAGCCGGCATAACTGCGGCCCGTTTTTTTTCTCGACCGCGCCGATCGCCGCCGCCAGCGGGGCGGGGTCGGGAGCGGCGCACGGCCCGTCCCCACGCCGGGCAACCGATTCCGAGCGGGTGACGTACCATCCCGGCTCTGCCCCACCACGTTGCTCATGCGGTTCGCTCTCATCCTCATCGTTCTTGTCACCATCGGCGGCATTCTCTTCGCGACCCAACCCGCCAACCTCGACGAGATCCGGTTCTCGATCCCGTTCATCGGGACGGACATCGTGGGGGTGAAGCTGTGGACCGTGCTCGGCGCGTGGGTGCTCGGCCTCGCGATGGGCTACCTCGCGGCCGTCCCTGGCGCCTTCTCCGCGAAGCGCCGCGCGAAGAAAGTCGAGAAGCAACTCGCGGCCGTCCAGGCGAAGGCCGGGGAGACCGCAGGGGAGGCGACCGCTGCGGCGGACCTCGCGCGGACCCCGGCGGCGAAGAGTGCGGCCGCGGACGCCGCCACCGACGCGACGGAGATCCAGCGGCTGGCGGACCAGGTCGCCAGGAGCACGGAGCACCTGAAATAGCCGTGGCCACCCCGAGTCAGAAGCTCCGCCGTGCGGCCCAGGAGAAGGCGGTCCGGACGCGGAGCGAAGCGCGCGTGCTCCTCGACGAAGCCGGGCGGCTTGTCCAACTCCCGTTTCGGCTCCTCGGCGGCCCGCACACGCGCCTCGTGGAGCGGCGGAGCGGGGAGGTCGGCGCACCGGCGGGCACGCTTGTGCATCAGGAAGACGCGGAGCCGGCCACAGCGGAGATCCGCCAGTACGCTGCCGGGTGGACCGAGCAGAAGACCATCGGTCACGTCCGCGATGCCGAGGCCGCTGCGCTCGCCCGGCTGGCGGCAGGGCCCGGCGTGACGTGGATCAACGTCGCGGGCGTGAAAGACACGCGGGCGCTCGCGGCGGTCGGGGAGGCCTTCGGTCTGCACCCGTTATTGCTAGAGGACCTCGCGCACACCACGCAGCGGCCGAAGCTGGAGCTCTACGGCGAGCACGTGTTCGTCGTCGCGCGGATGGTGCACCCGCAGACGGGCCACGTGGAGCAGGTCGCCTTCGTGCTCGGAGACGGGTTCCTCCTGTCATTCCAGGAGCGTGAGGGCGACGTGTTCGATCCCGTCCGCCAGCGGATCGAGACGGCGGCCTCGCGCCTCCGCGGCGAGGGGCCGGACTACCTGCTCTACGCGCTGCTCGACGTGCTGGTGGACGCCGCCTTCTCGACGGTCGAGCGGCTCGGGGACGCGACCGAGGCGCTCGAGGAGGCCGTGCTCGGCGATCCCGGCCCCAGCATCCGGGCTGCCATCGCGGGGCTCCGCCGCGAGATCCTCGTCGTTCGCCGTGCGGTCTGGCCCATGCGCGAGGTCATCGCGAGCCTCGTCCGGGACGACGACCTCGCGCTGGTCACGGACAAGACCCGGCTGTTCCTCCGCGACGTGCAGGACCACGTCGTCCTCGCGGCGGACTCCATCGAGACGCTCCGCGAGGTGCTCAACGGGGTCTCGGATCTCTACCTCTCCGCGGTCTCCATGCGGCAGAACGAGGTCATGAAGGCGCTCACGGTCATCGGCGCCATCTTCCTCCCGCTCACGTTCCTGACGGGGCTGTACGGGATGAACTTCGACCGGATGCCGGAGCTTCACCTCCCGCACGCCTACCCGATCTTCCTGATCGTGCTGGCGGTCATCGCGTTCTCCACGCTGATCTACTTCAAGCTGAAGCGCTGGCTCTGACCGCCATCGGGCAGCGCTAGCGTGCGAGGGTGCGGCGCTAGCGTGCGAGGGTCACGCGCACGCCGCCCTCCACGTCGTCGCCGAGGTGGACGAGGTAGACGCCGGCGGGGACCGGGGCGCCTGATGCGTCGCGTCCATCCCACGTGGTCTCCGCCTCGGCGCCGAGACGACGGACCTCGCGCCCGCGCACGTCCCGCACCACGATCTCCCCGCTGGCGGTCGCGCCCGGCGAGATGTGGACGGCGCCCGTGCTCGGGTTGGGGTAGGCGGTGAGGTCCGTCGCAGGCGTGGGGGTGGGGGCGGCGGCCACGTCGTACGTCCCGCCCCAGAAGAGCAGGCCGCCGGAGTCCGCGCCCGCGACGATATCCGGGACGCCGTCGCCGGTCAGGTCGCCGGCGCGAGGCGTCGTCGTCAGCCGCTCCGCGTCGATGCTGCCTACGAGCTCGAACTGCGGGGCGGTCACCGTGCCGACGTTCTGGTAGATCGCGATCTCTCCCGTCGCGCTGCCGATCAGCACGTCGAGGTCCCCATCGCCGTCGAGGTCCGCCAGCTCGGGGCCGCTCTCCTGCCCGATGTCATCCGGCAGGCCGATGGCGTCGCGGAAGTCGAGGTCGGCCTGGACGGGCTGGCCGTTGGACTGCGTCTCGAACTGCGGCGCGGAGGCGGAGCCCACGTTCCGGTAGAGGAACACGCGCCCGTTGCTCTCGCCCACGATCAGGTCCAGGTCGCCGTCCCCGTCGATGTCGCCCAGCGAGGGGCGGGCGTACTGCCCGGCGTCGATGCCGTTGAATCGCGTTTCGCGCTCCACCCAAGTGCCGTCGCTCGCGGAGCCGGTGTTCTCCAGGTACGCGAGGCGGCCGTTGAAGCCGCCTACCAGCAGGTCGAGGTCGCCATCGCCGTCCAGGTCGCCGAAGTCCGGGGCGTAGCCACCGAAGTCGTACTCGAAGGCGAGCCAATCGTCGTCTTCGAGGACGAGGCGCGGGGCGCTGGCGGTGCCTTCGTTGCGGTAGAGCGCGAGGTTCGCGTTCGTGTTGCCGTCGCCGATCACCACGTCGAGGTCGCCGTCCCCGTCGAGGTCGGCGAGCGCGGGAACGGAGCGGCGGCCCTCGTCCACGCTCGCGATCAGGCGCGTCGTCTCGCGCTGGAAGGCGGGAGCCTCGGGGGTGCCCGTGTTCTGGAAGAGCACGAGGTTGTTCGTGGAGGTCATCGGCGAGACGCAGAGCCCGCCGAGGACGCCCACCAGCAAGTCGAGGTCGCCGTCGCCGTCGGTGTCTCCGAAGGCGGGCGCGTTCTGCGCGCCGGGCGTGCCGGGGCCGTCCGGGTAGCTCTCCGTCTGCAGCTCCAGCGCCGGCTCGCTGGCGGTGCCGACGTTCAAGAAGTAGAAGAGGCGCTCGGTGAAGAAGTCGCCCCAGAGAAGCTCCGGCCCGCCGCCGTTCTCGATGTCCACGAAGGCAATGGCGTTCGCGCCGTGCCGCGTCGCGCGGCCGAGGTCCAGGCCGCCTGGGAGGCCGTTCGCGCCGATGGTCTCGGTGCACTGCGGCTGCCCCTCGTAGATCTGGATGCCTTCCCACTCCTCCGTCACGCGGACGTACTGCGGGACGCTCTCGCTGAAGCCGTCCAGGCGGTAGTACGTGATCGTGCCCAGGTCGGCTTTGCCGGCCACGATGTCGGGGTCGCCGTCCCCGTCGGCATCGCCCCAGGCCGGGACGCTCGTGTCCTCGATCTGCACGACCCCGCCCTCGGACGTGAGCAGCGGGTCCGCGCGAAGCTCCAGGACCGGATCTGCCGTCGTGCCGGTGTTCTCGTAGTAGCGGACCTGCCCGGGCGTCCCGCGGGTGAAGAGGTCGGGGTCGCCGTCCGCGTCCACGTCTACGAAGCGGAACCACGGCCCGGGCGCGATCCCGCCGAGCGCGCCGGTCCGCCACTCCCAGCCGCCCTCGGTGTTCTCGTACACGCTGATCCCGGCCCCGCCCACGGCGACCGCCAGATCGGCGAGGCCGTCCCCGCTCAGGTCCACGAGTTGCCCGATGGGGGCCCAGAAGCCGCCGGAGAACGGCGTCGCGAGGGCCGCCCCGTCCGCTTCCACCGGGAAGGGCGTGGGGGGGCGGACGTAGTCCCCAGGGGAGAGGGGTGCCTGCGCGTCGGCTGGCGGAGCGGATGCGCAGCCGCCGAGCGAGAGGAGGGCGGCGGCGGCGGGGAGGAGGAAGCGCACGCGAGGAAGGGTGAAAGGGAGAGGCGGACGTTCCGCTAGCTGGGAACGCCCGCCTCGGGGATCTGCGAGAAGGGAAGTCGGGAGGCTACTCGTCGTCCTCGAAGGCGTAGTCGTCGCCGTCGAGTTCGTCGCTGTCGCCGAAGGGGAGGCCATCGCCCGTGTTCTGGTCGAGGTCCGGGCCGCCGACCTCCGTCCGGGCCTCCTGCACCTCGGGGTGCTCGTCGTTGACGAGGAGGACGGTGTAGTCGTACGGCATCCCGCGGCGCCGTTCCAGCTTGACCGCGCCGGCTTCCTCCAGTTCCGCGATAAGCTCTTTCGGCTCGGCATCGCGGGGCATCTCTTCGGAGAGCCGGCGGAGGAGCGGCGTGAGGTAGACCTCGTCGTACTGGCCGAAGTGCTGGATCGTCACCTTGAGCGCGTCGAAGGCGTCCTCGCTCTCGATGTCCGCGACGGCGTTGAACGTCGTCGTCTCGATGGGCTCGCCCGTCGGAGGCTGGGGCGTGAGGGCGCCGTCTGGAAGCAGGCTCTCGGCATCCACGTACTCCCCGTTGCCGGTGTGGCGGAGGACGTACGGCGCGAGGTGCTCGCGGAAGGCGACGTTGACGACGCGCCGCCCCGCGCTGAGGAGGGACTGCACGAGGGGCACGTAGTCGCGGTCTCCGGTCAGGATCACGAACGTCTCGATCTCCGGCCGCCGCTCGCGGGTCTCGATGGCGTCTACCGCCAGCTGGAGGTCGCTCGTGTTCCGATGCATCGTCGCGGGTACGAAGACCGGCTCGATGCCGTGGAGGTAGAGCGTGCGCTTGACGTGCCGGGTGTGGTCGTCCAGGCCGGAGAAGTCTGCGTAGGCGCGGCCGGTGATGATCCGGGTGTCTGAGAGGTGGTCGCGGATCGCGTCGAGGAGCGTGGCGCAGACGTCTGCGGGGCTACCGTCGCTGATCTGGCTTTTGAGGTGGTGGTGGAGGTTCTGATAATCGATTAGAACACAGGCCTGTGTCATCGGTGGGATCGATCGGTCGTGGAATGGAGAGTCTACGGTTCCGCCTCTAACTCGAGGACGGTGAGGTGGTGGTTGGTATACACGCAGATATCGGCGGCGGTGTGGAGGCCCTCTTCCACGATCTCCTTCGCGCTCAATCCTTTGGAGTGCTTCATGAGTGCGCGGGTGGCCGCCAGCGCGTAGTTGCCACCCGAGCCGATGGCGACGATGTCGTCGTCCGGCTCGATCACGTCGCCGTTGCCGCTGACGAGGAGGAGGCGGTCGGGCGCGGCGAGCGCGAGGAGGGCTTCGAGGCGCCGGAGGTAGCGGTCGGTGCGCCAGTCCTTGGCGAGCTCGACGGCTGCGCGGAGCGTGTTCTGGCCGTACTGCTCCAGTTTGGCCTCGTAGCGCTCGAAGAGCGTGAAGGCGTCGGCGGTGGAGCCGGCGAACCCGGCGAGCACCTTGCCTCCGCCGAGGGGGCGCACCTTGCGCGCGGTGTGCTTGAGGACGGTGTCGCCCATGGAGGCCTGGCCGTCCGAGCCGAGGGCGACTCGGCCGTTGTGCCGGACGCCGAGAACCGTGGTGGCGTGGATCATTGCGATGTCAGAGCGGAATTCAGAGCGGGAGCCGGCCGCGGGCTGGCGCTCGTGAGCGCAGCCGCCAGCGGGCCGGGAGGCGCCAACCTACCGGGCGCCGGGGGTGGGGTTGCACCGAGCGGAGGCGAAGTCGCCCGCTGGCCCGGTTCTGCACTCCGTTTTCGGACGGCTCAGCCCTCGAAGTCCGCGAGCAGCTCCACCACGGCGTCTTGCGCCCGGTTCACCCGGCTCGTGCTGACGCTGTAGTGGTTGCACATCAGCGAGAAGGCGAGGAGGCGGCCGGTGGAGGTGGTGACGTAGCCGGAGAGGGTCCGCGCCCCGGAGATGTAGCCGGTCTTCGCGCGAACGTTGCCGCGGGCATCCCCGGAGCGGTACCGGCTCTTGAGCGTGCCGGAGCGCCCGCCGACGGGGAGCGAGTCGTAGAACGCTTGCGCGGTGGAAGGATCGGGGTGGGCGCGCATGGCGGCGAGCAGGCGGACCGTGGCGTAAGGCGTCAGCCGGTTGAGAGCGGAGAGGCCGGAGCCGTCGGCGATGCGGAGGCTCTGGGGGTCGATGCCCGAGCGGTTGAGGAACGGCTCCATCGCGGACACGCCGCTTCGGGCGGAGCCGGGCACGTACTCGTCGCCGGTGTATTGGTGGGCGCCCAGGGTGCGGAGCAGGTGCTCCGCGTAGACGTTGTTGCTCTCCGTGTTCGTCTCCGCGACGATGTTCTTGAGCGAGGGGGAGAGGTGCGTCGCCACGCGGGTCATCTGCTCGTAGCGGATGTCCGGCCCGTCCCACTCGTCCACGTCGATGGGCTCTCCGTCTACGTCGATGCCCTCGCGCTCCAGCACGGCCACGAGGGTTTTGATGAAGTACTGCGTGGGGTTGGAGACCGCGACGGCCTCGCGCTCCACGCGTCCCGCCGGAACGGACGAGCTGACCACGAACCGGTTGGAGGAGAGGTCCCGGCTGTAGCCCTCGCGGATGCCGCCGCCCGAGGTGGTGGACGTGCGGTTGACGAGCTGGATGTACCCCACGTCCGGGTCCACGTCGATACGGGCGCGGTTGCCGGGAGACGTGCCATGCACGGCGAGGTGGATGACGCCCTCGTTGTACTGGAGGCCCGAGACTTCGGCGCCGTAGTACCACACGAGGTCGTCCCACTGCCAGCCCTCCCCGAGCGCGCGGTCGTCGAAGACGTTGTCATCGCCGATCACGTTGCCGGAGATGCGGCGGACGCCCCGCGCCTTCAGGCTGTCGGCCCACTGGCGGAAGGTGCGGGTGAGGTCGCCGCCGGCGTAGCGCCCGCCGAAAGTGGGATCGCCGGAACCGCGGACGACGAGGGAGCCGGCGAGCGTCCCGCCGCGGATGTGCCCATCCGCGTACAGGCGGGTCGTGTACTTGTAGTCGGGGCCGAGGGCGTCCAGGACCGCCGCCGTCGAGAACAGCTTCATGTTGCTCGCCGGGATGAACCGGCGAGCGGCGTTGCGGTCGTAGAGCACGCGCCCGTCCGTGAGGTCCACGACATAGGCACCCCAGTAGGCGTCCGAGAACGCATCCGCGTCCAGCTGGGCGTCGATGAGCGAGGAGAGGAGGGAGACATCGG
>DUBD01000293.1 GCA_012960515.1 Bacteroidota bacterium
GCGGCGGCCCCGTTTCAGCGGCTCCCCCACCCTGCTGCCATGCGCTCGTTCCTCCTCCTCGCCACGCTCGGGCTGAGTCTCTCGGCCTGCGCCTCGTCCGGCACGAACAGCAAGGGCCGCTCCGGCGACGCCCGCGCGGGACGCTCCGAGGGCAAGGTCGCGCTCTGCCACCGCGGCCGGACCATCCGCGTGAACGGGAACGCCGTCCGCGCCCACCTCAACCACGGCGACCGCCGCGGCGCCTGCCGCCGCTGACCCGATTCCCCCGGTCTTTGGTTGCCGGTTCGCGCCGCCACCGGCACCTTCTCACGCCCCCTCTCCCCTGCTATGACCTCCGAGACCACCTCCGGCATCGAGATCCCCGCCGTCGCGACCGCCGCCGATCACCCCGACGGGCTGGCGGAGCGCCTCGGCGAGCCCGGGCGGTACCCGTTCACCCGGGGGGTCTACCCCGAGATGTACCGGACGCGGCTCTGGACTATGCGCCAGTACGCCGGCTTCTCCACCGCCGAGGCCAGCAACGAGCGCTACCGCGCGCTCCTCGCAGCGGGCGCGCGAGGGCTGAGCGTGGCCTTCGACCTGCCCACGCAGATCGGCTACGACGCGGACGACCCGATGGCGGACGGTGAGGTCGGGAAGGTGGGCGTGAGCATCGGCTCCATCGAGGATATGCGGCGGCTCTTCAGTGGCATCCCGCTCGGCGAGGTCACCACGAGCATGACCATCAACGCCACGGCGCCCATCCTGCTGGCGCTCTACGTGGCTGTCGCCAAAGAGCAGGGGGCGGACCTCTCGCGGCTCGGCGGCACCATCCAGAACGACATCCTCAAGGAGTACGCCGCGCGCGGGACCTACATCTACCCGCCGCGCCCCTCCATGCGCTTCATCACCGACGTGTTCGCGTGGTGCGCCGAGGAGCTCCCGCGCTGGAATACGATCTCCATCTCCGGCTACCACATCCGCGAGGCCGGCGCGACCGCTTCGCAGGAGTTGGCCTTCACCCTCGCGGACGGCATCGCGTACGTGCAGGCCGCGCTGGACGCGGGGCTGGACGTGGACACCTTCGGGAAGCGGTTGAGCTTCTTCTTCAACGCCCACAACGACTTCCTGGAGGAGGTCGCCAAGTTCCGCGCCGCGCGGAAGCTGTGGGCGCAGATCATGCGCGAGCGCTTCGGCGCGACGGACCCGAAGGCGATGATGCTCCGGTTCCACACGCAGACCGGCGGCTCCACGCTGACGGCGCAGCAGCCGCTCGTCAACGTGGCTCGCGTGACGATGCAGGCGCTGGCGGCCGTCCTCGGCGGCACGCAGAGTCTCCACACGAACAGCCGGGACGAGGCGCTCGCCTTGCCCACTGAAGATGCCGTGCGGATCGCCCTGCGAACCCAGCAGATCATCGGCTCCGAAAGCGGTGTCGCGGATGCGGTGGACCCCTTGGCCGGCTCCTACCATGTGGAGTGGCTGACCGACGCCATCGAGGCGGGCGCCATGGAGTACATCGAGCGCATCGACGCCATGGGCGGGATGGTGCCGGCGATCGAGCAGGGCTTCGTGCAGCGTGAGATCCAGGAAGCGGCCTACGCGACGCAGAGCGACATCG
>DUBD01000294.1:0-3200 GCA_012960515.1 Bacteroidota bacterium
GCAAGCGTGGCCAGCCCACCAGCTTTCCCCTGAATCGGGTCATCAAAGGCTGGACTGAAGGCCTGCAGCTCCTGGCCGAGGGCGAGTCGGCGCGCTTCTGGATTCCGGCGGGCCTCGCCTACGGAGAGAGCCCGGGAGGAGGCCGTCCGGCTACGCACGCTGCACAGCAACCACGACCTCGCGGAGGCGGCCCGCCAGCGGCTCCGCGCCCTGGACGAGCGCCTCGCGCGGTGACGCTCAGTCCTCCTGCTTACCGTCGCCCTCTACGCGCGGGCTGGACTTGAGGTCGTCGTCCAGGGTGCGGCCGGTGTAGGCGTTGCCCGCCTCCGCGACGCGGTCGCCGTCCACCTCGGGTGCGGATCCGGGCTCGTCGGAGTCGGAATCGGCGGCGGCCTCCACCGCGTCATCGTGCTGGTCCTGGTCCGGCCGGCGGTCCTTGGCGGGGTTGCTATCGGCGGCGCGGTACCGGTGGGAATCGGGCGTGGTCTGGTCGGGGTGCATGGCGGAAAGGGTGAGAGAGAGGGTGAACCCATGACCCCCTCCGGAGGGTCCCGCGTGTGTGAATTGGCCTCGCCCGCCGAACCCCTCCGCAGGGGAGCGCGTGCCTTCCCCTCCCTGCCGCCCGTCGTCATGCTTACGTACGACGCCACGACCGAAGCCGTCACCGTCCGTGTCCGTCCCGTGTACCTGGACGCGAAGTCCTCCCCCATCACGGGGCGCTTCGTCTTCGCGTACTTCGTCACCGTCGCGAACGATAGCCCCTACGAGGTCCAGCTCCTCCGCCGCCGCTGGCGGATCGAGGACGCGAGCGGCACCGTGCAGAACGTGGAGGGCGAGGGCGTGATCGGGCGTCAGCCCGTGATTCCGCCGGGTGGGCGCCACGAGTACCACTCGTTCTGCGTGCTCCCCACGTTCACCGGCACGATGGAAGGGGACTACCTCCTCCAGCGCGAGGACGGCGCACGGTTCCGCGCCGAGATCCCCCGGTTCCACCTCGCCGCCGGTACGAACTGACGGTCCCGCCGGCCGCTGGCGGAGGCCTTCAGCGGGTACTGCGCTACCGCACCGCCAGCCGTTGCCCCACTCGGATGGCGTCAGAGCGGAGGTCGTTGAGGGCGCGGAGTTCGCCCACCGTCGTGCCGTAGCGCCGCGCAATGGAGAACAGCGTGTCGCCGCGCTCCACGACGTGAACCCGTGGGGCCGCTGCCGGGATGGAGACCGGCGCCGTGGGCGGCACGTCGGCCGTGCTCGCGATAGAGCCCAACCCTTGCACGGCGCGGACGCCCGGAACGGCCCGGACAATGCCCGCGGCGACCTGCTGGTACGCCGCATCCTCGATCCCCTCCACGCGAACGACCCCGTCCCGCGCGCCCACCTCCACTTCGAGGGGCCGAGTCCGGGGATCGGCCACGAGGGCCAACCGCACGGCCGTGGCCAGACGGAGGTCGGCGACCGCCTCCGAGGGCGAGCGGAACGAGGAATCGGGGAGGTCCTGCGCGGCCACCGGGGCGGCGAGGAGCAGGAGAGAGAGGACGGTCCATCGCATAGCGGGAGCATACGCGCGCCCCGTTGGCGGGGTCCGCCAGCCGAACGAGAGAACGGGCTTGCGTGGGCAGCCAGCATGACTTATCGTTCATCGACGATGATCGATCACGTCTTCTTGTTCCACCATCCCCCCCACCCATGACGAACACTCCTCACTCCGCCTGCTGTGACCCCGGCTGCTGCGGCGGCGGTCGCTGCGGCGACTGACCCACCGGCCCCTCCCGGACTCTCCCGAGAGCGCCGGGAGGGGCCCTCTCCTATGACTCACGCCGATACGCTGGCGGCGACGGCCAAGGCCCTCGCGCACCCCGCCCGGCTCCGCGTTCTGGAAGCGCTGAGCGAGCGCGGAACCTGCCTCTGCGGCGAGGTGGTCCAGGTCGTCGGTCTGGCACAGTCCACCGTTTCGCAGCATCTGAAAGTGCTCCGCGAGGCGGGCCTCGTGACCGGCACCGTGGACGGGCCGCGCACCTGCTACTGCCTCGCGCCGGACGGACTGGACCGCGCCCGCGCCGCTTTCACCGCCCTCTTCGACTCCCTCTCCCCTTGCGCCTGCGGCGATGACTGCTCCTGCTGCTGACGACCGCCCGCTCGTCCTCTTCGTCTGCACCCACAACTCCGCGCGGTCCCAGCTCGCCGAGGGCCTCCTCCGCCAGCGGCACGGCGACCGCTACCGCGCGATGAGCGCCGGGACCGTCGCCCGCGGCGTTCACCCGCTGGCCGCGGACGCGCTGCGCGAGATCGGGATCGATCCCTCGGCGCACCGGTCCAAGACGATCGACGACCTCGGGGAGATCGAACCGGATGTGGTGGTGACCGTCTGCGACAACGCCCGCGAGGCCTGCCCGTACCTCCCGGCGCGCGACCGCAACCTCCACCGTTCCTTCCGCGACCCCTCGGCCGTGGAGGGCACGGACGACGACCGCCTCGTGGCCTTCCGCGAGGTCCGCCAGGAAATCGCGGACTGGATCGACGCCACGTTCGGATGACCGTCCGCCCTCCCACCGCTGCGGAGTGGCCGGCCGTCGTGGCGCTCGTGGAGCGCGCGGGCCTCCCTACCTCAGACCTCGCGCCCTCCCACGCCCCGCGCTTTCTCATCGCGGCGCGGGACGGGCGGCTCATCGGCTGTGTGGCGGTGGAGCGGTACGGCGCGTGGGGTCTCCTCCGCTCGCTGGCGGTCGCGGTGGGCGAGCGCGGGCGGGGGACCGGCGGCGCCCTGCTGGAAGCGGCCGAAGCGCGAGCCCACACGGACGGACTCACGCACCTCGCGCTCCTGACCACCACGGCCGCGGGGTTCTTCCGCAGCCGCGGCTGGCTTCCGCTCGACCGCGGCGACCTGCCCGAGGCCGTCCGCCAGTCGAGCGAGGTGGCGGGCATCTGCCCTGCCAGCGCGGTCTGTCTCGGGCGTCGTCTGGAGGGCAAACCGGCGTCCCCTCCGTGACATGGCACCGGCACAATCCGGCTGGCGTTCGTACCTCGTACTCGCTCTCCCCTCCCTGCCATGTATCGCCGCGTCTCCCTCTTGTTCGTTCTGTTCGCCCTCAGCAGCACCGGTTGCGCCTCCATCGACGAGGCTATGGCGATCGTTCTTGCCGCTCTCTCGCTACTCGGCCTCGGCATCTTCGGGCCGGGCATTGCCACCGGCCTCGTGTCCGGCG
>DUBD01000294.1:3210-9283 GCA_012960515.1 Bacteroidota bacterium
CCGGACGCGACCTCGTGGAGCTACTTCCAGGCGCCCGCAACGGAGGTCACGGACGCGGCCATCGCGGTCCTTCGGCTCAACGGCTACAGCGTGGAGGGCATCGAGAACACCGACGAGGGGACCGTGCTGAGCGTGTCGCTGCGGAACGGGGCTGCGGCCTTCGAGCAGATCCGCGTGCAGAGCTACAGCCACGGCGTCTACAACGCGCGAGGACAGATCTTCCCGCACGGCCGGCGCCTGCCGGAGAGCCTGCGCTACGAGATCGCGCGGCTCCTCTAGGACCTGCTGCCAGCGGCCCGAGGAATCGCTTCCCGCTCCTCCCTCTGACCCCATGAAACCGCTGGCCGTCTTCTTCTCGCTGGCGCTCGTCGCGGGTTGCCGCGCCCCCATGCCTGAGCCCACTCCCGAGACCCTCCGCGACCGCATCGAGGCCGTCGCGGCCCAGTACCCGGAGGCGACCGTCGGCGTGGCCGTGCGCGATGCGCATACCGGCGTGCGGGTGGACCTCCGCGCGGACCGGCCGTTCCACGCGGCCAGCACCATGAAGGTGCCGGTCATGATCGAAGCGTTCCGCCAGGTGGACGCCGGTCGCCTCGCCTGGAACGATTCCATCGCCGTGGTGAACCGGTTCACCTCCATCGTGGACGGTAGCGCGTTCTCCATCGGAGACGACTCCGACGACGCGCTGTACACGCACCTCGGCGGCCAGATGCCACTCCACGACCTCACGCGCCGCGCGATCACCACATCCTCCAACCTCGCGACGAACCTCCTCATGGAGGTGCTCTCCGCCGACTCCGTCCAGGCCACCACGCAGGCGCTCGGCGGGGACGGCGTGCTCGTGCTGCGCGGCGTGGAAGACCTCGTCGCGTTCGAGGCGGGCCTGAGCAACCGCGCCACCGCCGCCGGGCTGGCGGCGCTGCTCACGGCGCTGCGCGACGGGCGCGCGGTCTCGCCCGAGGCCAGCCGCCAGATGGTCGAGATCCTACTGCAGCAGGAGTTCGGCGAGATGATCCCGGCGCGGCTTCCCGAGGGTGTTCGCGTGGCCCACAAAACGGGTTGGATCACGCGCATCCACCACGACGCAGCCATCGTGTATCCGCCGGACGCTCCTCCTTACGTGCTCGTCGTCCTCACGGAGGGCCTGGAGGACCACGCGGAGGCGCCCCAACTCGGGGCCGAGATCGCCGCGACGGTCCACGCCGCGATCCGCGGATAGCCCCGACGTACGACCGCCCCACCGGCAGCGCCAGCGGGGCGGGAGAACAGGAGAGCGGGTGCCGCTACATCACGGCGACCACCTTGCGACGGATGTCGGCGCGGGGCTCTTCGGTCCTCGCATGGATGAGGTTCACCATCTTGCGGAGGCTGCCACGGGCCTTCTTCATTTTCTTGTCGTCGAACTCGACCTCGCTCCAGGCGTGCTTGATACGGTCGCGGACCTGTCGCCAGTCTCGGTTCATCTTCGGGGTCGCCATCTTCGGTCGCGCTCTCCAGCGCACGGATTGAGAGAACAGGGGGCATGTACTATACGAACCCATCCTACACATGTTCCGAATCGCTCGAGGTTTAGGCCCTATCCCTCCGGGTTGGACAGGGCCGGAGACCTCCCGCCAGCCGCTGGCGGA
The DNA here is from genome assembly GCA_012960515.1 of Bacteroidota bacterium. Taxonomy (GTDB): domain Bacteria; phylum Bacteroidota; class Rhodothermia; order Rhodothermales; family Rubricoccaceae; genus Rubricoccus. The sequence continues at coordinate 4,839 of DUBD01000294.1, forward strand.
AGGGTTGAGCGGGGGCCGGACGGGACGCTACCGCCCCCCGAGTTGAGCCTCCACGTACGCTCGCAGCGTCCCCGCCTCGCTCCGCTCCCGGACCGACTCCATGAACGAGTCGCGCGCGCGGCGCCCTTGCTGGGACAGGATCACGGTGTACGCAGTGAGGGCCCCTTTCAGTCCGGCCACGTTCGTCTCCACGGCGTCCGCGCCGGGGTTCTCAATGACGTGGGCTGCGCTTGAGAGAATGAACTGGTTGAGCAGGTCGGCCTGAAACCGGCTGTTCGAGCGGAGGAGCGGCCCGATGATGTCCCCGTTCAGCGAAACGCTCACGTCGGGGGACCCGGAGATCCACTGGAACAGGGACGCCCGCCCCTCGGCGGCGCCAGCGGCGAGCGGGCGCGCTTCGAGGCGTCGGATATCCGCAGCGATGGCGTCGAGTTGGGCGTCTGAGAGCGAGCCGCTCGGAGGCTGCTGGATGGAGAACGCCGGGCCGGCATCCGGAGGCGCGAGGGTCTCCTCCGTGCCCGAGCAGGCCGCGAGAGACAGGACGAGAGCGAGGAGGACGACGAGAAATCGCATAGAGGCAAACGGGCTGAAAAGATGAGCGCGGGCCGCCAATGCGTAGCGGATCACACCAACGTGAGTGGCACGATCCGCGCCACCGTTCCTCTCAACCTAACGCCGACCTTTCCCCTACTTGAGTTCGCGAGCACCGTCCGCTGACGCCCGCCGCCAGCGGGACGAGCTACGCGTCCCGCTCGATCTCGCGCCCCTTGTCGATGAGCTCACGCGCAGAGCGGAGGGCGGCCTCCGTCAAGTCCGTCCCGGCGAGGAGCTGCGCCACCGCCTCGGCGCGCTCGGCCTCGTCCAGCTTGTGGATCCGCGTCTTCGTACGGCCGTCCGCGATCTGCTTCTCCACCGAGAAGTGCACGTCACCCAGGCTCGCGATCTGCGGGAGGTGCGTGATGGCGATGATCTGGTGGTAGCTCGCCAGCCCGCGCATACTCTCGCCCACGCGCCGCGCGATGGGGCCGGAGATGCCCACGTCGATCTCGTCGAACACGAGGATCGGGAGCCGCTCGGACTTCGCGAGGATGGTCTTGAGCGCGAGCATGATGCGGGAGATCTCGCCGCCGCTGGCGGTCTTCGCCAGCGCCTTCGGGTCCTCGCCGACGTTGGCGGAGATGTAGAACTCCACGAGGTCCACCCCCGCCGGGAACGCCGCGACGCGCCGGCCCTCCGTCCCGAGGAGCACCCACCCGTCCGCGTCGTCCTGGTGCGTGAAGCGGACCTCGAAACGCGCGTGCGGCATCCCGAGCCCCGCCAGTTCCACGGCGATCATGCGCTCGATCCGCTCCGCCACCTCGTGCCGCTTCTGGCTCAGCCGGTACGCCGCACGCGAGAGCGCCGCCTTCCCCTCTTCGATCCGCTCGTCCAGCCGCGCGATCGCGCCGTCGAAGTTGGCCGCCAGCTCGAACGCGTGGCCGATCTCCTCGCGGTGCGCCAGCACGGCCTCGATGGTGCCGCCGTACTTCCGCTCCAGGTAGTCCAGCTCGCCCAGCCGCTCGCGGATTTCGTCCAGCCGCTCCGGGTTGAACTCAATGCGGGCGTTGTAGTCCTGGAGGAACTGCATGGCCTCCTTCAGGGTGACCTCCGCCGAGCGCACGTCCGCGAGCGTGTCCTCGAAGCTGGCGTCGATCCGCGCGAGGTCCTGGAGCTGGTTCCGGACCACGACGAGCCGGTCGTACAGCGCCTCATCGCTCTCGCCGAGGTTCTCGTAGAGCGCGGCGGTGGACTCGTAGAGCGTCTCGGCGTTCTCCAGCACGCGCCGCTCCGCCTCCAGCTCGTCCGTCTCCCCCACGATGGGCGCAACACGGTCGATCTCTTCGATCTGGAAGCCGTAGAGCTCCTTCTGCTTCGCGAGGTCGTCCTTGCGCTTGACGAGGTCGGCCCGCTCGCTCATGAGCGCCGCCAGCGCGGCGTAGCGCTCGCGGTAGGTGGAGAGCAGACCGCCGAGCCCGCCGAAGTTGTCCAGCAGCTCCACGTGCGTCTCCGTGCGCAGGAGCGACTGGTGCTCGTGCTGCCCGTGGAGGTCGATGGTGTTGGCCGCCACCTCGCGGAGCACATCCAGCGTGGCGGGCGTGTCGTTGAGGAACGCGCGGGAACCGCGCTCGCTGACCTCGCGGCGGATGGTGAGCAGGCCCGTCGGGTCCGGCTCAATCTGATGGCTCTCCAGGAGGGAGGGCAGCCGGCCCTCGTCTGCGTTGTCGAAGACGCCCTCGATGATGGCCTTCTTCGCGCCGGTCCGCAACGCCTCCGTGCTGGCGCGCTCGCCAAGGAGCAGCTTGAGCGCGCCGAGGAGGATGGACTTGCCGGCGCCGGTCTCGCCCGTGATGATGTTGAGCCCGCTGTCGAACTCGACTTCGAGCTCCTCGATGAGGGCGTAGTCGCGGATGTAGAGGCTGCGGAGCATCGGCGGGGGGACGGATCGCGAGGGCGCGGGCCGCCCCGGTCTCGGACCGTACGGTACGGCGGCGGCCGGGCCCTGTCATCCCGAACGTACGTGAAGGATCCCCGGCCGCCGGGTGAAGTCCAGAGCGGACCGGCGGCGCGCGCCGCCAGCGGCTGGCGGGACGGCGCGTGGCGACCGGCCTTAACGTCGGCTTGACAATACCGGAAGCGCTTCCTATCCTCTCGCAACGTTTGGAACGTTTCAAACGATTCGCTCCAACGTCCTCCCGTTCCTTCCCATGCCTGCCCCCCTCACTCCCCTCCAGCGCGACCTCGTCGAGGAGTTCGGCTCCATCTACGAGCACTACGGGTTCCAGCGCCTCAAGGGCCTCCTCGTAGGGCTCCTGCTCATGCAGCCGGACCCGCTCTCGCTCGACGACATGGCCGAACTCCTGGCCCGAAGCAAGGGCCCGATCTCGACGGCCATCCGCGACCTCGCCGCCACCGGCCTCGTCCGCAAGGCGCACGGCGCCAACGCCCGCCGCGACTACTACGCCGCGGACCCCGACCTCTTCCTGAACAACTTCAAGCGCAACATGGCCGTCGTCCGGAAAAACCGGCGGACCGCCGAGCAGTTCTTGAACGAGATGGACGGGGACGAGGCCCACGCCGAGGCCCGCCGCAACCTGGAGACCATGCGCGCCTTTTACACGCTCATGGAGTCGTTCTACACCGACTTCGCCGAGCGGTGGGAGTCCGAGACCGCGCGTCTCGGGAGCCGCGAGTGAGGAGGCGACGCCCCTCGCCCTCATGCCCCGTTTGCTTCTGCTCTGCGCGCTCGCCGCGCTCACCACGGCTGCCGCCGCGCAGTCCGCGTCCTTCGAAGGCCGCGTCACCGTCGCTGAGACCGGGGAGCCGCTCGTCGGCGCGACGCTGCTCCTCGACGGCACCATCTACGGTGCCACGACGGACATCGATGGTCGCTACCGGTTCAGCGCCCCGGCCGGGGACTACGCGCTCGTCGCCTCGTTCATCGGCTACGCCACCGAGCGGCGCGACCTCACCGCGACGGCCGGCGCCACCGTCCGGGAGGACTTCGCGCTGGCGGAGGCCGCGACCGAGGTCGGGCAGGTGGTCGTCACCGGCGCCAGCCGGCGGCCGGAGCGCATCACGGACAGCCCCGCCACCGTGCAGGTGCTCTCCGGCGCCGACCTCCAGCAGTACCCCGGCGTGAGCTACGAGCAGGCGCTCTCGCGCCTGAAAGGCGTGGACTACGTCCGCTCCGGCATCACCGGATTCGGGATCAACGCCCGCGGCTTCAACAGCGCCTTCAACACGAAGATGCTGCTGCTGACGGACAACCGCCGCCAGGTGCTCCCCGGCGCGGGGCTGCCGTTTGCGAACATGAACCCCGTCATCAAGGAGGACGTGGAGCGCGTGGAAGTCATCCTCGGCCCGTCCTCCGCGCTCTACGGCCCGAACGCGCACAACGGCACGGTCAACGTCATCACCAAGGACCCGCGCAACAGCCAGGGCCTAACGATCGTCGCCGAGGGCGGCATGGGCGGCGCCGATAGCGAGGTGTACTCCGCGCGAGGCCGCTACGCGCAGGCCTTCGCAGACAACCGCGTGGCGGTCAAGGTGGCCGGCGAGTACACCGGCGGCCAGGACTTCGCCTTCACGGACACCGTCTACGTCAGCGTGCCCGCACCCACCCCCGAGGCCGCCGGCTTCGACGTGATACTGGTCGAGACCGTGGGCGTCGGGCAGTCGGAGTTGGGCATCATGGAGGTTGCCGACACGATTCTGGTGACGATGATACCGGAATCCGGAGACGCGATCCAAGCCCTCAAAGCCGGCATCATGGAGATCGCCGACGTTCTCGCCGTGAATAAGGCCGACCAGCCCGGCGCGGACATCCTCCTGGATGCCGGCGGACAGTCCATCTACATGGACGGCTCGTTCCAGATGTGGGCTGCGGACTACCAGTTCCAGAACGG
>DUBD01000295.1 GCA_012960515.1 Bacteroidota bacterium
GAGGCGTGGTCGGCGGTGCCGACGGAGATCGAGGTGGGCCCGGACGGTCGGCTGTGGGCGTCGGCGGTGGGGCGGGACCCGGACACGGCGCACCTGCTGGGCGGGGTGTTCCGGACGGTGTCGCCGGTGGTGGCGGTGTCGGGGGAGGCGGGTCCTGAGCCCGCGGGGGGGCTCACGCTGGCGGTGGAGCCGAACCCGAGCGCGGGCCGGGCCGCCGTGCGCTGGCGGCAGGCGTCGTCGGGGGCGGCGCGGGTGAGCGTGCTCGACGCGCGGGGCCGGGAGGTGCTCGTCGTGTCTGACAGCTACCGCCCCTCGGGCGAGCACCGGATCGAACTCGACGCGTCGGGTCTGGCTCCGGGGGCGTACGTCGTCCGCGTCGTCACGCCGGGCGGGACCGCCAGCGGGCGGCTGAGCGTCGTGCGGTAGCGCTACGCCGCGACGACGGCCTCGGCGTCCAGCGCGTTCCAGTCGCCGGAGCGGGCCAGCGCTGCATCCAGCCGCTGCTCGTACGCCTCGCGCGAGACCTCCACGGCGCCCATCCTCGCGAGGTGGTCCGTCTGCATCTGCACGTCCAGCAGCGCGAACCCGCCCGCTCGCAGCCGCTCCACGAGGTGCACGAGCGCCACCTTGGAGGCGTCGGTCTGGCGGCTGAACATGCTCTCGCCGAAGAACGCGCCGCCCAGCCGGACCCCGTAGAGACCGCCCGCCAGCTGGCCGTCGGCGTCCCAGCACTCCACGGAGTGCGCATAGCCGGCGCGGTGCAGCGCGGTATACGCCCACCGGATCTCGTCCGAGATCCACGTCTGCTCACGACCCGGCGCGGGCGCGGCGCAGGCGGAGATGACTCGCTCGAACGCCTCGTCCACGCTCACGCGGAACGTCCCGCGTCGGATGCGCTGGCGGAGGCTGCGCGTGACGCGGAGCCCGTCCAGCGGGAGGAGGGCGCGGGGGTCCGGCGCGTACCAATAGATCCGGTCCTCGTCATCGGGGTCGGCCATGGGGAAGAGGCCGATCCGGTAGGCGTGGAGCAGGATCGAGGGGCGGAGCACGAGACGGGCGCGGGACGGTCGGCAAGGTGCGGCTCCCGGACTTCTGGTGCAAGGCGAGACGGCGCCCCGGTATCTTCCCGTATGGCCGAGACCCTCCAAGCCCGCGTGGGCGACCGCACGTTCACCCTCACGCGCGATGGCGACGCCCTCACGCTCAACGGCGAACCCCTCGACGCCCGCCTCACGCGCCTCGACGCGCACACCGTCTCCCTAGTGATCGACGGGAAGCCGCAGACCGTCGCGCTCGAAGACGACGGCCCCGGCCGCACCATCGCGACCGTCAACGGCAAGCGGATCCCCGTCCAGATCAAGACCGAGACGGACCTGCTGCTGGAGCGGTTCGGAATGGAGGCCGGAGCCGGAGCCACGGATCGCGAGATCCGCGCGCCCATGCCGGGCCTCGTGCTCCGCGTCCTCGTGGAGCCTGGCGAGACCGTGGAGGAGGGGCAGGGCGTCGTCGTGTTGGAGGCGATGAAGATGGAGAACGAGCTCAAGGCGCCCATGGCCGGGACCATCGCGGCGGTGCACGCGGAGTCCGGCGCGGCCGTCGGAAAGAACGACCTCCTGATCGAGTTCGGCGAGTAGCCCTTGCTCGGCTGGCGGCGGCCGCCAGCGGGCGGTTACTCGCCGCCTCGCCTCGCGTACCACTCCATGACCGGCGTCACGGAGAGCCCGTGCAGGACCACGCTCGCCGCGATGGTGGTGAGCACCACGCTCAGGATGGCGCCGGAGAAGAGGTCGTAGACGCCGTGCACCTCGGCGTACATGAGGTAGTAGACGCTCCCGATCCCGCGGATGCCGAACCACGCGATGAGCCCGCGTTGGAGCCCGCTCGTCCGCGTCCCGAGGAGCCCCACTCCCACCGCCAGCGGGCGGATCACGAGGAAGAACAGCGCCACGAACGCGAGCGTGGGCCACGTCCAGCTGGCGGAGGTCATGAGCGCGCCCACGAGCACCACGAGTACCACCGCCCCGATCCGCTCCGCCTGCTCCGCGAAGCCGAGTACGGCCGTCGCCATCCAGGCCGGAGCCGAGGTCTCGTCCATTACGACCTCCTCTTGCTCGGCCTTCTTGGCGAGCGCCTCCACCTCCTCCGTGGGCTTCTCGCCAGTGTGCCGCCGCTCCTCGTAGCGGAGCGCCAGCCCGGCGGCGAACACGGCCAGAAAGGCGTAGGTGTGCGCCAGAAGCGCCACGCCGTAGCTCAGCGCGATCAGCCCCAGCGCGAGGAAGTCGTCCGCGCCCACGGCCTCGCGGTGCTGGCGGCGGAGGTGCACCACGAGCCGCCCCACGCCGCGCCCCAGCAACCACCCGATGGCGATGCCGCCGAAGATGGCCCAGACGCCATCGACCGCCACCCACCGCCAGCCCCACTCGCCCAGATCGCGAAGGCCCAGGAGCCCGAGCCCGAGCATCACGAAGGGGAACGCCGCGCCGTCGTTGAAGCCGGCCTCGCCCGTGAGCGAGAACCGGAGGCGGTCGCGGTCGTCGGGGTCGCGGATCTGGACATCGCTCGCGAGGACGGGGTCCGTCGGCGCGAGGACGGCGCCGAGGAGGACGGCCGCGCCCCAGGGCAACCCGAGCAGGAAGTGCCCCGCGACCGCCACCAGCCCCACCGTGACGGACATCGAGATCGTCGCGAGGCGGAGCGGGAGCCGCCACCGGCCGTCCGTCAGCGGCGTCCGCAGCTTGAGCCCCGCGGCGAACAGCGAGAGGATGACGGCGATCTCGCTCAGCTTCTCCAGCACCTCCGCGTGCTCGATGGGGTCGAACACGAGAAGCCCGATCCCGAGCGGGCCGATCGCCAGCCCCACGAGGAGGTAGACCTGCGCGGCGGAGAGCGGGAGCCGCTTGAGCGCGGTCCCAAGCAGAGCGACGAGCGTCAGCAACGCGCCCGCGACGACGAACCAGAGGGAGAAGGGCATGGCGGAGAGAGGGGCCGCCTGCCACGCCCGAACCCCGCGCGGGGTCCCGCCCCGCCGCGCGCCCGGAGCGCACCTGCAGGGCCGGCTCCGCTCAACGACCGCGGCCGGCCCACGAGCGCAGACCGCTCGCGCCTCCCCACGCCCCCCGCCAGCGGCTGGCGGCGGGAGCCGGCGGGGAACTCGTGCAGGTTGCCACGGCGTGACACACACGCCGTCACACATACCGGGTACCTTCCGGGCTATGCCCGCCCGACACCGCACCGCGTGAAGATCTCCGAGGCCACCTTCTGCATCGTCGACACCGAGACCACCGGGTCCCGGGCGGGAGAGGACCGCCTCATCGAGGTGGGCGCGGTGCGGATGGTCGGCGGCGAGGTCGTGGACGAGTTCCAGCAGCTCATCGATCCGGGGCGCGCGGTCCCACGCCGCATCACGCGCCTGACGGGCATCTCCACCGCCATGGTCTACGGCCAACCGACGGTCTCGGAGGTGATGCCCCAGTTCCGGGAGTTCCTCGGCGACGCCATCATGGTGGCGCACAACCTCCCGTTCGACCTCCGCTTCCTGGACCTCGGGATGGACGAGGCCGGCCTCCCGCCCATCCACAACCCCGCGCTGGACACGCTCCGCCTCGCGCGGCGCCTGCTCTCCGCGCTCCCCAGCAAGGGCCTCTCGCGCCTCACGGAGCACTTCGGCATCGAGGTCCACGGCCGCCACCGCGCCCTCGGCGACGCCGATGCCACGGCCGAGCTCCTCTCCATCCTGCTGGACCGGCTGGAGATCGAGTTCAACATCACGACCGTGGACGAGCTGCTGGGCTTCCAGCGCAAGCGCTACAAGGACACCCGCCGCGAGCCCTCACACCTCAAGTCCATCCGCGAGGAGACGCTCCCGGAGCTCCCGGACCGCCCCGGCGTCTACTCCATGCGCGATGGCCGCAACCGCGTCATCTACGTCGGCAAGGCGAAGAGCCTGAAGAACCGGGTGCGGAGCTACTTCGTGGGCGTGGAGAACCACCCGCCGAAGACGAAGAAGCTCGTCCGCGACGTGCGCACGGTGACGTGGGAAGAGACCGGGACCGAACTCGGCGCGCTCCTGGACGAGAGCCGCCGCATCAAGAGCCTCCTGCCCGTCTACAACCGCGCGCAGCGGCGTTACCGGGACTACCCGTTCATCCGGCTGGACACGCAGTCCGCGTTCCCCACCCTCTCGTGGGTCCCGCGCATCGCGCACGACGGCGCCGAGTACTACGGCCCCCTCGGCCGCCGCGGCCAGGCCGACGAGCTCGTAGAGCTCATCGGGCGGCTGTTCAAGCTGCGCGAGTGCGACGACAACATCCTCGCGCTCGGGCGCCCGTGCCTCTACCACGAGATGGGCCGCTGCGCCGCGCCTTGCGTTACAGGCGATACCGCCGAGTACACCACCGAGGTGGACCGCGTCCGCGCCTTCCTCACCGGCCGGGACTCCGACGCGCTGGACGCGCTGGAGGCCGCGATGATGGAGGCGGCCGCGGGCCGCGAGTTCGAGCTCGCCGCGTGGTACCGCGACCAGCGCGAGCGCCTGCAACGGACGCTCGGGCGGCAGCGCCAGATCGCCGCGCCCGTCCACGATCACAACGTGGTGCTGGTGGAACCGCTCGCGCCCGGCTACGCGGGCCTCGAGGAGGGCGGCGCCCAGCTGTTCCTCATCCGCCACGGCCGGCTGGCGGCCCGCTTCGACCTGCCGTCCACACTGGACGACGAGACCGTGGACCGCCTCCGCCAGACGCTCGACGAGCACTACGACCCGACCGCGCCTCCGCCCGAGACGCACCTCCGCGCGGACGTGGACGAGATGCGGATCCTCGCCTCGTGGATGCGCCGCTTCCCGGACGCCAGCCGGCAGGTCCGCTGGGAGCCACGCCTCACCTCGGACGAGTTCCTGACCGACGTGCTCCTCACCGCGGGCGCCATCGTGACGGACTCCACGGAGGAGCCGGTGGAGGAAGAAGAGCTCTAAGGGCCTGTCTCGTGATTCCGTATCGGCCTGCACGCGGCCACGTTTCTGAATCACGAGACAGAGCCTAGCGGGATCGCCTCCCGCACCACTCCGAGCTGGCGGTACGTTCGGGCGAGCCCACCTCCTGACTCTGATGCGCCTCGCCTCCCTCGCCCTCGCCCTGCTCACCGCGACCGCCAGCGCGCAGACGGGGTGCGCCCAGCAAACCGCGGACGCCCCGCCGGTCGTCTCCGACGGGCCGGAGGTAGAAACGCTCACCCTCGGAGCCTCCGAGGTCCAGGTCGTCACGCACCGGGCCGAGGGCGCCGCGCCCCTCGCGATGCTCAACCTCCACGACGACGAGGGCACGAGCGTGGACGCCGCGCTGGACGTCATCCGCGCGATGGGCGGCCAGGTCGTGGAAGTGCAGCACACCGGCGACCGCAACGTCACCTTCGAGGTGGACGGCACGAGCTACACCGCGGACCCGAACCGGATGTTTACCGACGCTGGCCGCGAGCGCACCCTGGCCTCGCTCTCTACCGCCAGCCCAGCCGCTCTCGCCGCGCTGGCGGCCTTCGCGGACGAGGTGCTCGCGATCTACGCCGAGACCGAGCCGGCCGTCGTCGTCACGCTGCACAACAACACGGAGGACAACTACTCCGCGGCCAGCTATACCGAGGGCGCGTCCTACGCCTCGGACGCGGCGGCCGTCGTCATCCACGAGGGCTCCGACCCCGACGACTTCTTCTTCGTCACGGACGCCGAGCTCTTCCGCCAGCTGGCCGCACGGGGCTTCAACGCGGTCCTCCAGGACAACGACGCCGCGACGGACGACGGCTCGCTCTCGGTCTGGGCGGCGCAGAACGGGCGGCCCTACGTCAACGTGGAGGCCCAGCACGGGCACCGGGAGGAGCAGGCGCGGATGATCCGCGCGCTGGCGGAGGTGCTCGCCGAGCGGTAACCCCAAACGGTACGAGGGGCATCCCCGTCCCATTCGACGCGGAAGGCGAAGGGCGGGCGTGTCGTGACGATCGGATGAAGGCCGGGTTCTGCGTCGTGGAGCCCGATGTGGAGGCCGGCGTGGCGATTGCGGTTCGGCCCGTGATGGCTAACGTCCGCTGAGGCCCCGCCTGCCCCCCCTACCAACCTTCCCCGTTCGATGACCACTCGGTTCTCTCTTATCGCGTTCCTCCTCGCGTTCGTGCTGGCGGCCCCCGCCAGCCTCGCGCAGAACGCAGACGTCGCCCCTCCCAGCAACGGCGCGACGCCGATGGCGCTCGCCCCGTTCAGCGCGCCCTCCGCGCTCGCGGGCTCCGTGCTCTACGACAACGGCCCGCTCGTGAACAGCCCCGCGACAGGCGCCGGCGGCGCTGACGAAAGCGTCCTGCAGACCAACCTCGGCTTGGATACTTTTGGGTTCGGGCATCAGATCCTGAACGACAACCGCATGGCTGAGGACTTCACCGTCCCCGCCGGCGGGTGGGACATCGACGAGATGGTGTTCTACGCATACCAGACCGGCTCGTCCACGACGTCTACGATGACCGACGTGTATGTGCAGATCTGGGACGGCGCCCCGAACGACCCCGCCTCCTCTGTGGTATGGGGAGACCTCACGACCAACCGCCTCGCGTCCAGTAACTGGACGGGCGTGTACCGCGTGACGGACACGAGCAGTGGCGCTACGGACCGGCCCATCATGGCGAACACGGCCGCAGTGGACGTGACCCTCGCGGCTGGCACCTACTGGGTGGTGTGGCAGACGGGCGGCACGCTCGGCTCCGGCCCCTGGGCTCCGCCCGTCACCATCACCGGTCAGACGACGACCGGCAACGCCCTCCAGTACACCAGCGATTCTGGATCGTGGGCCCCCGCCCTCGACAGCGGGACTGGGACGGCTCCGGGCCTCCCCTTCCTGGTCATGGGCCCCGCCGGCCCGAACGTGAGCATCACGGTCAACACCTCGGACGTGAACCCGGAGCGCGGCGAGGCCGTGTTCTTCCGCGGCCCCGTCACGAACAACGGCGGCACGGACCAGCCGGTCTACGTCTACTTCACGTATGACATCCCGGGCGTCGGGACGTTCAAGCGGAACCTGGGGGGCCGCACGCTCGATCCGGGCGAGTCCTTCAACTACCGGGACTTCCAGAACTCCAAGAACTTCGTCCCCGTGACGGAAGACGCCCCGGCCGGCACCTACACCGTCACGGTGTACGCCGCCAGCGACCGGTTCGGCACGGAGATCTACGACACCGACAGCTTCACCTTCACGCTGGACCCGATCGCGCCGCCGCCGGCTCAGGCTGCGCAGGTGCCCGGCGCCTCCTCCCTCGAGGTCGGCGCCCTCGGTGCGGCTCCGAACCCGTTCCGCGACCAGACGGAGATCCGCTACGCGCTGGCGGAGTCCGGCGACGTGGACCTCCGCGTCTTCGACACCGCCGGCCGTGAGGTGGCGGCGCTCGTGAGCGGCACGCAGAGCGCCGGCGCTCACGCGGCGACGTTCGCGGCGGCGGACCTCCCGGCAGGCGTGTACGTGTGGCGGCTCGTGGCGGGTGGCGACGTGACCACCGGCCGCGTCACCCTCGCGCGCTAAGCCCTCGCTTCCCCGCTGGCGGGAGCCGCCAGCGCGCCGAGACCGCGGCCCGGCTTCTTCGGAGGCCGGGCCGCGATGCGTCAGGCGACCTCGTTCGGGACCTCCACCGCGCGGCGGGGCGCGTCGATGGGGAGACAGACGGTGAAGGTGGTGGCCCCCGGCTCGCTCTCCACGTCGATCCGACCTTCGTGCTGCGCGACGATCCGCTGCACCACGTCCAGCCCCAGCCCCGTCCCCTGTCCCGGCGCCTTCGTGGTGTAGAAGGGCTCGAAGATGCGGTCCCGGACATCACCGGGGATCCCCTCTCCATCGTCGGAGATGGAGACGCAGACGAGCCGCCCCTCGCGCCAGGAACGGATCTCGATGGTCCCGCCCTCGGGCGCAGCGTCGATCGCGTTGTCCAGGAGGTTGGTCCACACCTGGTTGATCTCGCCGGGGTACACGCAGACCTCGGGCACGTCCTCGGCGTAGGCGCGCGTCACCGTCACCGACTTCTTCCGGACAGCGTGGCCGAGCATGGTGAGCGTCTGATCCAACCCGTCGTGCACGTCCGTGGACTGCCGCGCCGGCGCCCGGTCCATGTGGGAGTACGACTTGATGGAGGCGACGAGATCGGAGATGCGGACCGCCGAGCGCTCGATCTCTTCCATCAGGCGGTCCACCGCCATCTCCTTCTCGATCCACAGCACCACGTCCGCCAGCGCCTCCGCCGGGACGGTTTCCGCGAGGCGGTCGAGCGCCTCCGGCGTCGCGCCCTCCTCGGCCAGCACCTCCGCCACCACGTAGGCGTGGGGCACGTCGTGGTCGTCCAGCCAGTCCGCCAGCTCGTCCTCGCGTTCGCTCCGCTCCAGGGCGGATTGCGTGCCCGGCGTGGGCGCGGTGCAGGTCTGGAACGCCGCGCGCGCGGCCTCCACCTGATCCGGCGCCAGCCCGTACCCCACGAGGCGAGACACGAGCGGCATCATCCGCCCGAACCGGTCGCGGAGGTCCGAGGCGCCGCGGCGGATGGCACTGGCGGGGTTGTTCAACTCGTGAGCCAGCCCGGCGGAGAGCTTCCCGAGCGCGAGCATCTTCTCGCGCTGCTGGTCCTGCCGCGACGACTCCCGCACGCGGTCCGTCATCCGCCCGACGAGCCGCTTGCCCACCTCCGGCATCCGCTCCATCATCTCCCAGAAGTGGTCCTTGTGGATGGCCGCGATGCGCCCGGCCTCCGTCACGATGCCCTCGCCGCCGAACGTCTCCATCCGCGAGAACGGGAGGAGGCCGGAGATCTCGCCCGCGTGGATGGTGCCGAAGGGCCGCCGCTGCCCGTTCGTGACGGTAAAGATCTGGAAGGCGCCCTCCAGTACCACGAACATCTCCTCGGCCACGGCCCCGCGCTCGAAGGGAACGTCGCCGGCGTCGTAGACCCGCTCCTCGGCGGTCTCCGCCAGCCACGCGAGGTCGGCCTCGTCCTGGTCGTGGAAGACGTCGATGGAGCGGAAGTCAGCGGCGGTCAGCATGAGGCGCGGGGTGGGTCCGAGACGCGAACGCGCCGTGGGTCTCCCGGCTCCCGCCCGCCCCGCTGGCGGACGCTGTCAGCGCTCACGCAGGCTCCAGCGGCCCGACGCGCTCCAACTCCCCCGCGATCCAACTCTCGACCTGCGCCTGGAGGGCCGGAACGTCGCGGCGGGTCATCCCCTCCGTCGGG
>DUBD01000296.1 GCA_012960515.1 Bacteroidota bacterium
CCTCCGCCAGCCGCTCGCGCCGCATCGCGAGGGAGTCCAACATGCGGAGCACCTCGCCCCGGCTGAGCGGGAGCACCTCGTGCCGGTACTCGGGGAGGACGCCCGCCGCCCTCGCGTCCCGCAGGAAGCCGTACACCGAATGCTCTGCGGGGAGCACGTCGGGCTGTGCGGAGGCGAGTACTGGGAGGGCGAGGAGGGAGTAGAGCAGCCAACGCATGTGCCAAGCTAGCGGCCGGCTCGCCCGGAAGGGGAGGGCGTGGGAGGGCACGCAGAGGTGCCCTGGTTGCGGATTCCTACGCCCCTCTCTACTTTCTGCCTCAGCGTTCACGCACCTCACCCCCGCGCCAAGACACCTTCGCTACGCCCTCTTCCTGTCGCGTATTCCGTGTCTCGCCGCGCCGAGCTGCTTGCTCTGTTTCTTGCCGACGCATGTGCGCTCGGCCTCGCGTGGATCGCGTTCCGCGTCGCCAGCGCTCACTGGGGGTGGATGGCGGCGCTAGACGCCGGGTGGCCGGTCGTCCTTCGTGGAGGCGTCCTGGCGACGGGCTGGGTGTTGCTCTTCGCGTTCGCCGGCTTGTACGCGGACTGGCACGCCCGTGGCCGGTTCGACGAGCTCGTGACGCTCCTGAAGGTGGTCGCCTTCGGGTCTCTCGTGCTCTTCTTCGGGTACTACCTCGACCGGCTTTCGCCCGGGAGCGTCCGCCAGGCGGTCGGGTTCTACGGCGGGATGGTGCTGGCGCTCGTCGCCGCCGGCCGCCTCATCGTTCGTGGGATTCAGAAAGCTCGGATCCTGCGTGGGTACGGACGCCATCGTGCAGTCGTCGTGGGGTGGAGCGACCGAGTGGAGACGCTCTACCACGAACTCGCGCGATACCCCGCCGCGGGCATCGAACTCGTTGGCGCGATCCGGCTGGCGCACGCGACGGAGCCGGTCGCCACGCTCGCGCTGGCGGATGGGGACGGCGGCCTCGGGGACGCGCGTGAGATCCGCGTCGTCCCGACGGGGGACGGGCTGCCGTCCGGGGCGCTGGAGGTGCGGGCGGGCGCCCCATCGCACGGGATTGCGGAGCTCCCCGGGCTTATCGACCGGTTGGAGGTGCAGGACGTGTTGATCGCGCTCGGCTCCGACGATACCGTCACGCTGGACGAGGTGCTGCGCGTCTGCGACGGCAAGTCCGTTTCGCTCAAGCTCGTGCCGGACTTCTACGCCGCGGTGGGCGGGATGGCTCGCACGGAGCACATCTACGGGCTCCCACTCATCGAGGTCTTCCCGGAGCCCATCCCGGCGTGGCAGAAACGAACCAAGCGCCTGCTCGATCTCGTGGTGAGCGCGCTCGTCCTCTTGCTCGGTGCCCCGCTCTGGCTCGCGCTCGCCGCGCTCGTTCGGAGCACGTCGCCCGGTCCCGCCATCTACCGCCAGACGCGCGTAGGCAAGGGGGGGCGCCCGTTCACGATCCACAAGTACCGGACGATGGTGGACGGAGCGGAGAAGCACACGGGGCCCGTCTGGGCGTCGTCTGCCGATGCCCGGGTCACGCCGCTTGGCCGCTGGCTTCGCAAGACCCGTCTGG
>DUBD01000297.1 GCA_012960515.1 Bacteroidota bacterium
CCTGCGACAGCGCCGACGGCGCCAGCGCGAGGAGGACCGCCAGCGCGGACGCGCGGAGAAACAAGGTCATGGCGTAAGAGAAGAAAGGGGGACAGGCGGTGGGAGCCGGAAGGATAGGCCCTAGGTCCTTCGAACGCTAGCACCTGGCGTGTTTCCTTTGCCCGTTACCCCTCCCAGGAATGAAAAGCGGGGGCGCCCCTGAGAGGACGCCCCCGCCTTTGGCAGCCAAACCGGCCGAAGCGTGGCGGCTACTCCGCCGCGGTCCGCATCCGGTGGAGGTCCAGCATGCTCATCCCGCCCTCGTTCATCTCGAAGAGGTCGGAGTTGATGTGCGGCTCGTGGGCCTCCGTGGCGTAGGAGCGCACGTTGACCTCCGCGTTCTCGCTGGTCCAGTTGGGGTAGACGTAGGCCGCACCGACTTCGCCGTTGCCGAGCTCCACGAGGAAGCCGACGGAGAACGTCTGGTTCGTCCCGAAGTCCACCTCGGAGCCGCCGAACGCAGCGGAGGAGAGCACCGTGACGTTGCCGCGGCCGAAGACCTGCTCCTCGCCGACGACGCCAGTCTGCCGCACCTCCGGCCGGCCATCAAGGTCGCGGTCGAAGAAGAACTCATAGGTGGAGAAGGCGCCGTTCGCGCTCTCCACCGTCACGGCCGTCTGGCGGCCGCCGACGTTCGTCAGGGTGGCGATGATGCGTTCCCCCTGCACGTCCGTGAAGTTGCGGACGAGCGCGGTGCTGCGGTAGAAGTCGCCGTCCTCGTCCAGGTTCACGCCAGTGGGCGCCCCCTGCTTGACGATGAGGCCACCTCCGTGATAGAGGCCGAGGCCGTCCGAGGGGGTCTCCACGAGGCCCTGCGGCTCACGGCCCCACTGGATGCCGTAGTCCTCCACCTCGCCAGCGCTGCCGACGAAGACGAAGGGGAACGAGCCGTCGAAGACGTCGAAGACGTGCGGCTCGAGGTCGTCACCCTGTGGGCGGCCCCACTGCGCGTCCGAGACGGGGACGCCCGGCCCCTTGCCCGAATGCATGTCCTTGCCGCCAGCGGCGAACTGCAGCGCCCGGATGCCGAAGCGGTTCACGCCCGGCGCATACGTGCGCACCTCGCGGATGGCCACCGAGGCAGGGTCCGTGAGGGGGACAGACGGGACGATGTGGACCGTCGTGCCCGTGGCGACCGGAGCGCCGGCGCCCACGTGGAAGCGGACGGGGCTCCCGTCCCCGCTCTCGAAGGTGAAGGCGGCCTTTAGGTCGCCCGGCGCCGAGCTGGCGGCCTCCACCTCGAAGCCGTCGGCGACGGAGGAGACGAGGATGGAGCGGAGGAGGTTGATGCGCGTGGCCTCACCGGAGGGCGTGGCGTAGAGCGGCGTGCCATCGGCCGGGAAGCCCTCGTAGACGAGTTCCTCGTCGTTGAAGATGAGCAGCTGGTAGCCGCCGCCGATGCCCTTCACCTGTGCCTCGCGGGAGCGCGGAGCGGAGAACGCCGGGTCGAACCCGATCTGGATGGCCGGGACCTCGGCCGTGCCGGCGTCGCCGTCGTCGTCCAGC
Source organism: Bacteroidota bacterium (assembly GCA_012960515.1). Lineage (GTDB taxonomy): Bacteria > Bacteroidota > Rhodothermia > Rhodothermales > Rubricoccaceae > Rubricoccus. The sequence continues at coordinate 1,546 of DUBD01000297.1, forward strand.
GCCACCTCGAAGGTGCCGTAGAGGGCGACGCGGTCCGTGCCGTCTGCGAAGTAGCTGGCGGTGAAGTTGGCCTCGGTGTTGCCGACGATGGACGGGGAGAGCACGCGGAAGGGGCGGTTGCCCGCGGCGCCGCCCGCGATGTATCGGTAGGAGACGCCCTGCACGTCGCCGAAGCACGTCACGAAGTCCACGACGTTCGTGCCGGCCGCCGGCTGCGCGCGGAGCGACTTCGGCACGAGGTCCGAACGGAGACGGAGCGAGCCCGTGTACGCGACGTGGTTGAAGCCGCCGAAGACGACGTCCCCAGTGCTGCACCCTTCACCCTGCGCCTGCACGGCCTCGGGGGCGGGCGCGCTCAGCGGGGCGGCGGCCTCCTGGGCCGCGGGGCTGGCGAGACGGAACTCGACAGGGCCGGGGGTGGCGACCGTGAACGGCGTGGAGGCGCTCATGCGACCGTCGGCGTAGACGGCGCGGACGAGGTACGTCCCCGCCGCGAGGCCCACCTCGGGCGCGAGACGGCGGCCGAGCACGTCGACGACCTCGAGCGTGGCCGCGGAGGCGTCGGCGACCTCGACGGTCACCGCCCGCTCGGCGGAGATGGGGTTGGGGAAGACGCGGGGCGCGAGGTCCTGCGACAGCGCCGACGGCGCCAGCGCGAGGAGGACCGCCAGCGCGGACGCGCGGAGAAACAAGGGCATAGGTAAAACCTGGTGGAGTTAGGTGAGAGGTCGAAGCTAGGGTGAACCGCAGGAGGCGGCGTGTGGAGCCGGGGGGAACCCGGCCGGGAGTTGAGCGGGGTCAGTCATCGCGACGAGGGGGGCCAGAGGGCGCCCTGGGTCCCGCCGTGCCGGGTCCGCTGGTCGAACGCGTACTGCTCGCGCTCGCCGTCGGCGCGCATCCGCTCCGCCAGCTGGCGGGCGCGCTCGTCGATCGAATCGCACGAGGGGGTGCGGAGATCGCGGAGGGCGTGGTAGACCGCCCGCGCGTTCCGCTCCGCGATGGCGCGGTGCTGGTCCTCGTGGCGGCGGAGCGCAGACTCGAACCGCGCCCAGTCGCGGCGGAGGGCATAGGGCGTCTCGCGCCCCGGCTCCCATCGCGGCAGCGTGAACACGACGTGGAGGTCCAGACGGATGCGATCCAGGGCGCAGCCGGTCTCCGACGGCACCTTCCAATAGCGGAACTCCATCTCGGTCTCCGTCAGCCCGAAGAAGCTCCGCTCGCCGGAGCGGGGGCCGTTCGCACGGAGCGAGGCGAGGATTTCGTCCTCGGTGCGTCCCGTGACCTCGTAGGTGCGGAGGTCCGTGATGGTGTAGACCGGCCGCTCCGGCTCGCCGCCGCCGCCCACGGCGCTGCGCTCGGTCCTCCCCATCCCCTCGAGCGGCCCGCGCGTGTGGACGGCCTGCGCCAGCAGTAGGGAGGCGCCCGCGAGGAACAGGGCGAAGAAGAGAAACGCGCGCATGGGCTCCGGTCCAGGAGTCGGGGTATCGCCCAGGACCGAGGCCGGTTTAACTCACGCCGATAGGAGCCGAATCGGGAACGTCCGCGTCGCGCGAGGGGGCGGGGTCGTAGCCGAGGCTGGGCCCGAGCCACCGCTCCACCTCCCCGACCGGCTGGCGCTTGCGCTCGGCGTAGTCCGCGACCTGGTCCGCCCCCAGCGGGCCGACGTTGAAGTAGCTCGCCTCCGGGTGCGCGAAGTAGAGGCCGCAGACGCTCGCGGGCGGCGTCATCGCGAGGTGCTCCGTGAGGGCCACGCCCGTCCGCTCACGGGCCTCGATCAGGTCGAAGAGCGCCAGCTTCTCCGTGTGATCCGGCTGGGCGGGGTAGCCGGGCGCGGGGCGGATGCCGCGGTAGCGCTCGCGGATGAGGTCGGCGTTGCCCAGCGCCTCGTCCGGGGCGTAGCCCCAGTACCGCGTCCGCACCTCGCGGTGGAGCCACTCGGCGGCGGCCTCCGCCAGCCGGTCGGCGAGGGACTGCGCGAGGATGGCGCGGTAGTCGTCGTGCGCCTCGCGCGCCTCCGCCGCCAGCGCCTCGGCGCCGTGGACGGTCACGACGAACGCGCCGAGCCAGTCCTGCGCCTCGCCCTCCGGCGCGATGAAGTCCGCGAGGGCGCGGTTGGGCTTGCCGGGCGTCTTTTTGGTCTGCTGGCGGAGCGTGTGGAAGGTGACGGGGGCGGGGGCCAGTGGGGAGCCGCCAGTGGCAGACGCTCCGTTCTCTACTGGCGACTGGCTCCCTCCTCCTTCTACCACGATATCATCCCCCACCGCATTCGCGGGGAAGATGCCGGCGGCCACGCGGACCTCAAAGAGCCCGTCGCGTTCGATCTCGCCCAGCAGCGCCTCGGCGTCGGCGCGGAGAGCGCGGGCGGCCTCGCCCTTTACCGGGTCGTCCACGTCCGACGCCTTCATCTCCCACGCGATGAAGAACGGGCCCCAGTCGATGACCTCGCGGAGATCCGCCACGCTCGGCGGCTCGATCTCCAGAACTCCCGTCTCGCGCGGCTCCACGATGGACTCCCACGCCAGCCGCTGGCGGTTGTCGCGGGCGGCGGTGAGCGGGAGGATCTCGCGGCGGCGCTCGCGGCGGCCGTGCTGCTCGCGGACGCGGGCGTAGTCCGCCTCGGTCTGTGCCACGAACGCCTCGCGGCCTTCGCCCACGAGGGCGGCGACGGCTGGGACGCTTTTGCTCGCGTCCAGGACGTGGACCGTCGGCGCGGAGCGCTGCGGCGCCACCTTGAGCGCGGTGTGCAGCCGGGAGGTCGTCGCGCCGCCGATGAGCAGCGGGACCGTGAGCCCCTGCCGCTCCATCTCGCGCGCCACGTGCACCATCTCGTCCAGGCTGGGCGTGATGAGGCCGCTCAGCCCGATCACGTCCGCGCCGATCTCCCTCGCGCGGTCGAGGATGGTCTGCGCGGGCACCATGACGCCGAGGTCCTCCACGCGATAGCCGTTGCAGCCCAGGACCACACCCACGATGTTCTTGCCGATGTCGTGCACGTCGCCTTTGACCGTCGCCATGAGGACGGTCGTCTGCGCCTCCGCCTCGGCCTTCTCCGCCTCGATGTAGGGCGTGAGGTAGGCCACCGCCTTCTTCATCACGCGGGCGCTCTTGACCACCTGCGGGAGGAACATCTGCCCCGAGCCGAAGAGGTCTCCCACGCGGTTCATGCCGGCCATGAGCGGCCCCTCAATCACGTCCAGCGGACGCGCCAGCGCCTGCCGCGCGGCCTCCGCGTCCTCCTCGATGTAGTCCGTGATGCCGTGGACGAGGGCGTGCGCGAGCCGCTCCTCCACCGGGGCCTCGCGCCACGCCGCCGTCTGGACCGCCTTCTCCCCGCCGGACTGGCGGAGGCCCTCCGCCAGCGTGACGAGCCGTTCGGTCGCGTCGTCGCGGCGGTCGAAGAGCACGTCGTCCACGGCCTCGCGCAGGTCCGCGTCGATCTCGGACGTGACCGCCAGCTGGCCGGCGTTGACGATGCCCATGTCCATCCCCGCCTCGATGGCGTGCGTCAGGAACAGCGCGTGCATCGCCTCGCGGACGGCCTCGTTGCCGCGGAACGAGAAGCTGAGGTTGCTCACGCCGCCTGAGACGCGGGCGTGCGGGAGCGTCTCCTTGATCCAGCGCGTGGCGTCGATGAAGTCCATCGCGTAGCGCCGATGCTCCTCCAGCCCGGTGGCGACGGCGAACACGTTGGGATCGAAGATGACGTCTTCGCGCGCCAAATTTCTTATTTCAGTGAGCTGCAAAAATATGAAGCTTCCGGCGATGGTCATGCCGCCGACGAGCGCCTCCGTCAGGATGCGGTAGGCGCGGGAGCAGATGGTCTTGCGGCGCTCCAGGGTGTCGGCCTGGCCGTCCTCGTCGAACGCCATCACGATGACCGCGGCGCCGTAGTCGCGGGCGCGGGTCGCTTGTGCGACGAAGGCCTCCTCGCCCTCTTTGAGCGAGATCGAGTTGACGACGGCCTTGCCGGGAATGCACTTAAGCCCGGCCTCGATGACCTCCCACTTGGACGAGTCCACCACGACCGGCACGCGCGCGATGTCGGGCTCGGCCATCGCGAGGAGGAGGAACCGCTCCATCTCCTTCGCGGAGTCCAGCAGCCCCTCGTCCATGTTCACGTCGATCATCTGCGCGCCGGCCTCCACCTGCTGGCGGGCCACGCTCAGCGCCTCCTCCGTCTCGCCGTCTTTGATGAGCCGCGCGAAGCGGCGCGAGCCCGTCACGTTCGTCCGCTCGCCGATGTTGACGAAGTTGAGGTCGTCGCGGAACGTCAGCCCTTCCAAGCCTGCGAGGCGGAGCGTCGGCGCGATGGGGGGCACCTCGCGCGGGCGTACGCCCCGCACCGCTTCCGCGATAGCGGCGATGTGTTCCGGCGTGCTCCCGCAGCACCCGCCGACGAGGTTGAGCCACCCGGCCTCGGCGAACTGGCGGATGAGCCCGGCCATGTGCTCGGGCGATTCGTCGTAGCCGCCGAGCTCGTTCGGGAGCCCCGCGTTGGGGTAGAGGCTCGTCGGCACGCTCGCGATGGCCGCCAGCTCTTCGACGAACGGCCGCATCTGCGCCGAGCCCAGCGCGCAGTTGAGCCCGAACGCCAGCAGGTTGGGCGTGTGCGCGAGGCTGATCCAGAACGCCTCCACGGTCTGCCCCACGAGCGTCCGCCCGCTCTGGTCCACGATGGTGCCAGAGACCACGACCGGCGGAAGGCTGCCCGTCTCGCGCTCGTGCTCGCGCATGGCCACGACTGCCGCCTTCGCGTTGAGCGTGTCGAAGACGGTTTCGAGCAGGAGCACGTCCGCGCCGCCGTCCACGAGCCCGCGGACCTGCTCGCGATACGCATCTTTCACCTCGTCGAACGTGACCGCCCGGAAGCCGGGGTCCTCCACGTCGGGCGAGAGCGAGAGGGTCCGGTTCATCGGCCCGATGCTGCCGAAGACGAACCGTGGGCGCTCGGGCGTGCTCGCCGCGCTGGCGGCTTCTTTCGCCAGCCGGGCGGCGGTGGCGTTGATCTCGTAGACGAGGCCGCCCATCCCGTAGTCCGCCTGCGAGACGGCCTGGGCGTTGAACGTGTCCGTGCACGCCACGTCCGCCCCCGCCTCGAAGTAGGCCGCGTGGATGTCGCGGATGGCGTCCGGCTGGGTGAGCACCAGCAGGTCGTTGTTGCCCGCGAGGGGCTGGTCCCAGTCCGCGAACCGCTCGCCGCGGTAGTCGGCTTCGGTGAAGCGGTGGCGCTGGATCATCGTGCCCATCGCGCCATCGAGGACGAGGATGCGGCGGGCGAGGATCTGGCGGAGGCGGTCAGCGGTGCTCATGGGGACGGCAGGGGCGGGCAGGAAGCTAGATCCCTGCACCAGCGCCGGTCGGGGCCGGAAGCGCTCCCGGTGTGAAGCCGCGCGCGAGGCGCGCGCCCAAAGAGAACCGGCCGGCACCCGAGGGCACCGGCCGGCAGAATCGCGAGAGGCGAGCGGGCGCTTAGCCGATCTCTTCGAGGACCGGGTCCTCGCTCACCTCGTCCTCGCTGGCGGTCAGGCCGACCTCCATCGTGTCGGACTCGAGGAAGTGCTCGAGGTGGTGCGCGCGGTTCTCAGCGCGGAAGAGGATGGCCTCCAGCATGCTCTTCGTGCCGAAGTCCCCGTGCTCGAGCGAGAGCCGGATGGAATCGCGGAGCTTCTGGCAGACGCGCTTCTCGCACAGGATGTCGAGCTCGAGCATCTGGCGGACGCGGTACTGGCCCTCGGGCTCGTGCTGGATGTAGGCGAGCTTCTCCTGCTCGCTCGGGCTGCACGTCGGGATGCCGCCGAGCACGGTCAGGCGCTCCGCCAGCTCGTCGAAGTCCTTGTGCACCTCGTTGTAGTACTCCTCCAGGTGGAGGTGGAGGTCGCGGAACTGCGGGCCGACCACGAGCCAGTGGTGCTTGTGGTACTGGTGGTAGAGGACGCCGTACGTGGCGAGGTGGGCGTCGAGGTCGGTGGCGATGGCCTGCGCGCCGTCGTCGTCCAGGCCGACCGGGTTGCCTTCGTTCTCGTCCACGGTGTGGAGTGGATCGGTGCCCATGTCGGCCTTGTCGAGGGAACCGGAGGCGTTGTCTGCGAGCGTCGGGCGGTTCATGTCGGGATGTGCTGGTGAGAAGGGCAAGGCTCACGCGACGCGTGCGGCGTCGGTTCCTCCCGGCCGGACTCTCCTCCCGCCCTTTGCAGCGGGCGTGCGCCGAGCGCCCGGCGCCTATCGGGCGAGGGTGAACCGCCGGAGGGTGGTGCCCATCGGCCCCTCCACGCGCAGGACGTATACCCCGGGCGCGAGACCCGCCGTCGGCACGTCCAGGTCGTGGGTGCCCGCACCCCGCGAGACCTGCCGCTCGGCCACGGCTCGTCCGAGGGCGTCCGTCACCACCACGCGCACGCTCGCCGGCGCCGCCAGCCGGACGCGGAGCCGCGCGGTCCCGGTGCTCGGGTTGGGCGCCACCTCGCCGACCGCCAGCGCGTCCGGCGTCTCTTCCCCCGCGACGGGCGGCGGGTCGAAGCGCCACAGCTCGCGGCCGTTGGTGCCGTCGTCCGCGGAGAAGTAGAGCGCGCCGTCCAGGACGGCGGCCCAGGCGGGATCCGAAGACGCCGCGCCCGGCGCGAGGTCCGAGGCACGGAAGATGGCTCCGGAGCCGCTGTCGTAGACCCAGAGCTCGCGCCCCGTGTCGTCCGCGCTGGCGGCGAACATCAGCACCCCGTCGACGCCCGCGAGGGGAGCCGGGAGCCGGTCGTCCGACCCCGGCGGGAGGTCCGCCACCTTCCGTGCCTGCCCCGTTTGCGGGTCGAAGCGCCAGAGGTCGTCGGCGCCGTCGTCGCTACCGGCGAAGACGTACAGGCTGCCGTCCATCTCCACCCAGGGCTCGGGCCGCCACTCCGCGCCCTCGTCACCGGGGGGGAGCACCACCTTCATCTCGGCTGCGTCCGTCGCGGGGTCGTACTCCCAGATCTGCTGCCACGGGCCCTCGTTGGGCGCCCGCGCGATGAAGTAGAGCCGCCCATCCACCACGCGGAGGTGCCGCGGCTCCCCGATCTGCGGCCCCGGCACGATGTCCACGACGAGCGTGTGCGCGTTCGTCTCCGGGTCGTAGCGCCAGAGTTCGTCGCCCACCGGGTCATCGAACGCGCGGAAGTACAGCTGGCCGCCCAGCGGGGTCATCTCGGCCGGAGCGGCGGAGTCCGGGTCTCGGATGTCCGGCGTCTGCACCGCGAGGCCGGTGTCCGGGTCGTAGTGCCAGAGCTCCTTCTTGCTGCCGAAGGTGAAGGCGCGGAAGTAGACCTCGTCGTCGAAGACCGCCAGGAAGTTGGGCGTGGAGGGCTTCGGGCCTTCAAGGATGTCCGCGACCAGTTCGAGCGTGCTCGTCGCGGGATCGTAGGACCACAGCTCACGTCCGGTCTCCTCGTCCTGGCCGGAGAAGTACAGCACGCCGTCCAGGCTCACGATGTGGCTCGGCTTGAGGGACTCCGCCTGGAGGTTCGTCAGCCGCTCCGCCTCGCCGACCGCCGGATCGAAGCGGTACAGCTCCGTCCC
>DUBD01000298.1 GCA_012960515.1 Bacteroidota bacterium
GCAGATCGCGTAGCCTGGCGCCCTCATCGGGTTCGCCGGTCCGCGCGTCATTCGCGAGACCATCGGGCGCGACCTGCCGCGTGGCTTCCAGCGCTCGGAGTTCCTGATGGAGAAGGGGTTCCTGGACCTGATCCGGCCGCGCCACGAGATGCGCGAGACGCTCGCGACGCTGTTCGGCCTCCTCATGGAGACCGCGCCTGCCCCTGACGCCTCGCCGACGGAGTCCGCCAGCGCGAACGGCACAGCGTGACGCGCTCTACGGGATGATCTGAATGTCCCCGTAGGAGACGAAGCGGCCCTCGAAATCGGTCAGCACAAGGCGGGTCAGCCCGACCTCCCCGAGTTGACCGGCAGGGAACGAGAACAGCGGTGCCGCGCCGTCCAACGTTCCCGAAACGGCCTGAATCTGCACCAGGTCTCCGCGGGAGTTGACGCGGAACGGTACCAGGCCCGCGCCCCGGCCTGAGTAGGTGCCGGCGACCTGGATGCTCTGCGTCGAGGTGGCGGGGTTCGGGTACGGGACGAACGTGAACACGAACGAGGTCTGGTAGAGCGGCGAGACGCGCCAGTCGTCGTTGTCACGGGAGACCACGCGGCCCTGCGCGTCCGTGCTCGTGATGCCGCTCGGCGGCGAGAGCGCTTCGAGTTCGAACAGGCGTTGCGCCTCGCCGACGGAGACGGCGTCGCACGAGGCGAGCACGAAGACGAGAAGGACGAGCGCGATCCGGGGCACAGGCGTTGGGCGGGGCGGTACGTTGCAACGGTACACCGCCCGAACCCGTGTCCGCCTCCCTCCTCTCTGCATCCGGCCTGCGCGTCGCGCTCGGCGGCCGCCAGGTGCTCCGCGACGTGGGGCTGGCGGTCGCGCCCGGCGAGTGGCTGGCCGTGGTGGGCCCGAACGGGGCCGGGAAAAGCACGCTGCTCCGCGCCATCGCAGGCCTGCTGCCATACGAGGGAGCGCTGGCGTTGCGCGGCCGAGAGATCCGCGACTGGAACGGCCGCGCGCGTGCGCGAGAGGTCGCGCTCGTGCGCCAGCAGACCGATCTGCCCTTCGCGTTCTCCGTCCGCGAGGTCGTCGCGATGGGCCGCGCCCCGCACCTCGGCTGGCTCTCCCCCCTCTCCGACGACGACCGCCAGCGGGTGGAGGCCGCGATCCGCTCGCTCCACCTCGACGCGCTGGCGGAACGCTCCGTCACCGCGCTCTCCGGCGGCGAGCAGCAGCGCGTGCTCCTCGCGCAGGCCCTCGCACAGGCCGCCCCCCTCCTGCTCCTCGACGAGCCGACGGCGCACCTCGACGTCCGCCACCGACTGGACCTGCTGGACCACGTCCGGACGCTCACAGGCGAGGGCCGGACCGTCGTCTCCGCGCTGCACGATCTGGAGTGGGCCGCCCGCTACGCCGACCGGCTGCTCGTGCTCGACGAGGGGCGCGTGGCCGCGCTCGGACCGCCGCGCGAGGTGCTCACGTCCGCGCTTCTGCGCGAGGTCTTCGGGGTGGACGCGGAGGTGCTCCAGGAACCGGAAGGGCTCCGGGTCCGGTACCTTGCCTCCCACGCGCCCCACTCCGCATGAAGGTCTACACCCGCACGGGCGACGACGGTACCACGGGCCTCTTCGGAGGCGACCGCGTCGCGAAAAGCCACCCCCGCATCTCCGCCTACGGTACCGTAGACGAGACCAACTCCTGCCTCGGCCTCGCGCGGTCATACCTGGAGTGCTCCGTGGGGCCGCGCGGCGAGCGCTGGCAGACGGCCGTCGCGCTGCTCTCGCGCGTGCAGAACGAGCTGTTCGTGCTCGGCGGTGACCTCGCCTCGCCTCACGACACCAAGTACCCGGTGCCGCGGATCGAGGCGCGGCACGTGGAGGCGCTTGAGACCGACATCGACCGCCTCACGCGCGACCTCGCGGAACTCAAGCACTTCATCCTCCCCGGCGGCACCCCGACCGCCGCGGCGCTGCACCAGGCGCGGACGGTCTCGCGCCGCGCCGAGCGACTGGCGGTGGAGACGGCCGCGCTCGAAGGCATCTCCGAGCACGTGCTCCACTACCTCAACCGCCTCTCGGACTTCCTCTTCACCCTCGCGCGTTGGGTCAACGCGGACGCGAAGGTGGAGGACATCGCGTGGGTCCCCGTCGCGGACCGCTCCGAGTAGAGCGGCCCGCCGCGAACGCGATCAGGGCATCTTCTTGCGCGCGCGGCTGCGCGGCTCCGGCCCCGGCGTCAGCACCAGCGCCACCGACTGGCGGTCGCCGCCTGCGGTGGTGACGACGAGCTGGTACTCGCCGGGCTGGAGGTAGTAGCGGCCGTCGTCCTCGCCGGGCTCGTGGTCCTCCCCGAAGGCCCGCGCGACGGCATAGTCCCACGTCGTGTAGTTGAGGCCGGGCGCGGCCTCGTCGGTCCACGTCGCGTACTCGATGCCCTTGTCGTTGGTGACGCGGAAGGTGACGTCTCCCGCCTCTGCTGTGGTGTACGCGATCGCCACTTCCGGCGCGAAGACCTCGCCCCAGGCGTAGCCGCGCGAGCCCCACCGCGTCGAGTGGCGGAGCGTGTCGGGGGCGAACACGTCGAGCGGCGCCGCCAGCCGGGCGGGGCTCAGCGCCTGGACGTGCTCCACGTCGGCCAGCCAGAGGCTCCGGCCGTGCGTGCCGACGAGCAGATCACGCTCTCCCGCATGCACCACCACGTCGTGGACGGGCACGTTGGGCATTTCGGCCTCGTCGCCTTCGGCGCGCTGCCCGCGCATCGGGTGGAACGAGTCGCCGCGGTCGAGCGAGACGTAGAGCCCGCCGTCCGTGCCGACGTAGAGCACGTCCGGGTTGGCCGGGTCCTCCTTCGCGACATTCACCGGCTCTGCCGGGAGGTCCGCGCCGATGGCCCGCCACGTCCGCCCGAGGTCCTCGGAGAGGTAGACGTAGGCGTCCATGTGGTCCCAGCGGTACCCGTTCAGCGAGACGAGGAGGCGGTCCCGGTCGTGCGCGGAGAGTTCCACGCGCGAGACCCAGAGCGGCCCCGGCAGCCCGGCGGAGCGGTCCTGCCACGTCCGGCCGTCGTCCTCAGACACCCACACTTTGCCATCGTCCGAGCCGACCGCCAGCAGGCCGAACTCCAGCGGGCTTTCGTGGAGGCTCGTGAGCGTACCGTAGGGCACGTCGCCGGATTCGCCGCCGAGCGTGAGGTCACCGGACAGCGTCTCCCAGCTGGCGCCGCGGTCCAGCGAGCGGTGGACCTTGTTGGAGCCGAAGTAGAGCACGTCCGGGAGGTGCGCCGAGAGGTGGATGGGTGTCTGCCAATTGTAGCGGAGCGGGCGCTCGCCGAGCTCGTGCTGGGGCGTGATGCGTGAGGCGCGGCCCTCCCCGTTCGGGATGCGGACGTAGTTGCCGAACTGGAAGCCGGTGTAGACCGTGCCATCGCGCGGGTCCACTTGCACCTGCATCCCGTCGCCGCCCATGAGACGCTCGTACGGGTACTCTCCCTCGGCCCGCCAGCCGGGCGAGGGCTCGTAGGTGTGCGGCCCCTTCCAGACGCCGTTGTCCTGCAGGCCGCCGTAGACGTTGTACGGCTCCGCGTTGTCCACCTGCACGGTATAGAACTGCCCGACGGCCGGCGTGTTGGCCTTCTGCCACGAGCGCGCGTCGTCGTAGGAGATGTTGACGCCGCCGTCGTTGCCGGAGAGGAGGCGGTCCGGCATCTCGGGGTCGATCCAGAGGTCGTGGTGGTCCACGTGGACGTGCGCCTCGTCGATGGTCTCCCACGTCGCGCCCCCATCGCTAGAGCCGATGAGCGGGACGCCCATGAGGTAGAGCCGGTCGGCGTCGTCCGGCGCCACGCGGAGCTGGCCGAAGTAGTAGCCGTAGGAGTAAACGAGGTCATCCAGGTTGCCCTCGTGCGTTCGCGTCCACGTCGCGCCGCCGTCCTCAGAGCGGTAGACCTCCGCGCCGACGACCGGCGTGTCGAACAGCTGGCGGTTGGCGTCTTCGAGGAACTCCACGAGCGCGATGGGCTCCAGCCGGTTCTCGCGTACGTCCTCCAGGATGGTCTCGGCGGTGTAGCTGTAGGGGAAGTTGTTGGCGTCGAGGAAGGCGTTGATGGCCTCCTCGCTCTGCTCCAGGAACGCCTCGCGCGACATCGTGCGGAGGTCGTCGCGGGTGAGCATTTCCTCCGGGTCCTCCTCTTCCGAGGGACGACGGGACTGGTTGTCTACCGTCGCCCAGACCACGCCGGGCGTGGCGGCGCTCACCGCCAGCCCGATGCGGCCGACGTCAGCGCCGGTGGGGAAGCCGCTGCCCTCCACGGTCACGCGCGACCACGACGCGCCGGCGTCGGTGGAGCGGTAGATGGCGGAGCCGGGGCCGGCCTCGCGGAAGTCCCACGCGCGGCGCGAGCGCGTCCATGTAGCGGCGTAGAGCGTGTTCGGATCGGCGGGGTCCACCACGAGGTCGATCGCGCCGGTGTCCGGAAGGCCGGGGTCCAGCGTGTGCTCCCACGTCGCGCCGCCGTCTCGCGTGACGAAGATCCCGCGTTCGCCGCCGTCCGAGTAGAGCGGCCCGACGCTCGCGACCCAGGCCGTCTGCGGATCGTTCGGGTGAAGCCGGATGCGCCCGATGTGGTGCGAGTCCCCGAGGCCGATGTGCGTCCACGTCGCGCCGCCGTCCGTGCTCTTGTAGAGCCCCGTGCCGGCATACGACGAGCGCGACGAGTTGCTCTCGCCCGTGCCCGCCCAGATGGTGGGACCGTCGCCCTCCGGATCCCGCCAGTCCACGGCGATGTCGCCGAGGGTCATGGACGCCTCCTCGTCGAAGAGCGGCTCGAAGCGGGTGCCGGCGGAGTGCGTGACCCAGAGCCCCCCACTGGCGTAGGCCACGTAGAAGGTCGTCGGGTCGCCGGGCTTGCCCTCGATGTCGGCCACGCGGCCGCTCATGACCGTCGGGCCGATGGAGCGGAACGGGACGGCGCCCAGCGGGGAGGCCGCCTCCATCGCGGCTCGGCGCTCGGCGCTGGCGATGCGCTCCGCGCCGGGCGTCATCGGGAAGGGGTTGGCGGGGTGGTCCGTCGTGTTGTCCTGCGCGAGGGCGAGGGCGGGGACGGCGAGCAGGAGTGGGAGGAGGTGGCGCACGGGCGGGAACCGATGAGACGTTGGGGACGAAGGTACCCGACCCCTCTCCGCCCATGCCCGAGATCTCCGACGACGCCGCCCGCCGCGGCCTCCGCCTGTTTCGCAAGAAGGCGGAGGCCGAGGCGCGCGAGCCCAGCCGCCTCCGCTCGCTCGCCACCCGCGCGCGGACCAAGATGAAAGAGCACGGCGACCAGATCGGCGAGATCCGCGAGGACCTGCCCGTCCTCGTGCGCGCTGTCCGCGCGTACAGCGCCGGCGAGTACCGCAAGCTGCCGTGGAAGACGGTGACGAGCATCGTGGCGGCGCTGCTCTACTTCGTCTCCCCCGCCGACCTGATCCCGGACTTCATCCCGGTCATCGGCTACATCGACGACGCCGCTGTGATCGCGCTCGTGCTGCGGGGCGTCCGTGGCGACCTGACCAAGTTCGAGCGCTGGGAGTCCAAGACGCGCGGCTGGCTCACCCCGTAGCCACGCGCTGGCGGCCGCGCTCGGCGCGATTGGGACACGCCGGGAGGTCCCGCCAGCCGCCGGCCCCGCACCTGTCGGCACGAGACGTTCATCTGCCCCGCGCGAGCGGCCCGGTATCTTCGCCGAAAGCCCTTCCGAACCCGCCGCTTCCCCCCGATGCATAACGGAATCGCACGCCCGCCCCACCCCGTCAACGAGCCCGTCCGCTCGTACGCCCCCGGCTCCCCCGAGCGCGCTTCGCTCAAGGCCGAGCTCGAGCGCATGGGCGGGGAGACCAAAGAGATCTTCCCCGTCGTGGGGGGAGAACGGATCGAGACCGGTAAGACGGTCCAGGTGGTGGAGCCGCACCGCCACGCCAACACCATCGCGACGGTCCACAACTCGCGGACGGAGGACGTGGAGAACGCGATCCAGGCCGCTCTGGACGCCCGGCACGACTGGTCCCGGATGCTCTGGACGGACCGCGCGGCGATCCTGCTCAAGGCCGCGGAGCTCCTGGCCGGCCCCTGGCGCGACCGGATGAACGCCGCCACGATGCTCGGCCAGTCCAAGAACGCCTTCCAGGCGGAGATCGACTCGGCCTGCGAGATGATCGACTTCTTCCGGTACAACGTGCACTTCCTGCGCGACCTCCTGGAAGACCAGCCGATGTCGATCTCCTCCACGTGGAACCGCACGGAGTACCGCGGGCTGGAAGGCTTCGTCTTCGCCGTCACGCCGTTCAACTTCAGCGCCATCGCGGCCAACCTCCCCACCGCGCCCGCGCTCATGGGCAACACGGTGGTCTGGAAGCCCGCGCCCACGCAGATGCTCGCCGCCAGCTACATCATGGAGCTGCTGGAAGAGGCCGGGATGCCTCCGGGCGTCATCAACATGCTCCCGGGCGACGGCCCCGACGTGGGCGACCCGGTCCTCGCGAGCGAGCACCTCGCCGGCCTCCACTTCACCGGCTCCACGCGCACGTTCAACCACCTCTGGAGCTCCATCGGCTCCAACCTCGGCCACTACCGGACGTACCCGCGCATCGTGGGCGAGACCGGTGGCAAGGACTTCATCGTGGCGCACGAGAGCGCCGACCCGGTCGCGGTGGCGACGGCCATCGTGCGGGGCTCGTTCGAGTACCAGGGGCAGAAGTGCTCCGCCGCGAGCCGCGTCTACGTCCCGGAGAGCCTCTGGCCCGAGGTCAAGGAGTCCCTTCTCGCGCAGCTGGACGAGATCAAGGTGGGCCCGGTGCAGGACTTCACCAACTTCGTCAACGCCGTCATCGACGCGACCTCGTTCGCGAAGATCACCGGCTACATCGACCGCGCAAAGGCGGCGGACGGCGTGGAGATCATCGCCGGCGGCACCTACGACGACTCCGAGGGCTACTTCGTGGACCCGACGGTGCTCGTCTCGGACGACCCGCGCTACGAGACGATGGAGGAGGAAATCTTCGGCCCCGTCGCCAGCATCTACGTCGGCAGCGAGTCCTTCGAGGAGACGCTGGCGCTCGTGGACTCCACGAGCCCGTACGCGCTGACCGGCGCCGTCTTCGCGCGGGACCGCGCCGCGCTCGCCCTCGCGACCGACCGGCTGGCGGACGCCGCGGGCAACTTCTACGTCAACGACAAGCCCACGGGCGCCGTCGTGGGCCAGCAGCCGTTCGGCGGCGCGCGTGGCTCCGGCACGAACGACAAGGCCGGCTCGCAGCTCAACCTGCTGCGCTGGACCAGCCTCCGCTCCATCAAGGAGACGTTCGTCTCGCCGACGCACTTCGCGTACCCGTTCCTCGGCGAGGACGCGTAAGGCACCCCGTCTGGCCGACGCGCGTAGGGGCGGCTCACCGAGTCGCCCCTACGTCGTGAACCGCCCCACCGCAACCGCCAGCGCGCCGTGACCTTCCGGAGCGTCCACCATCCCGGCTCCGCCTCGCGGGCGCTCGTCGCCGCGCGAGCGCAGGCGGGGCCGGTCGCCTTCGCGCTTCTGTGCGTGATGATCGTGGCGCTGGCGGCGGCGCTCCAGGGCTACCCGGTGCTCCGTCCGCTGATGCTGATCGTGCCCGGCGTGTACGCGTGCGCGGCGGCCGTCGGGATGTACGTGGTGCAGCGGCGCCCGGCGGAGGTCGTGGTGGCGGGCGCCAGCGGCGCGATCCGGTCCGTGTGGGAGGTCTCGGGCGACGGCCCCGCGCTGCTCGTCCCGGTCCACTCCGCGATGCCGCGGCGCGAAGGCCTCGTGGTCGGAATCGGGGACGAGGTGATCACGCTCCGCCCGGAGGACTGGCCGCAGCTGGAGGACGTGCACCGCGCGCTGGCGGAAGCCGCCCGCCGCGCCGATCTTGAGCGAGGCCCCGTCTCCTGGACGTGAACCCTCGCTCCCGCCCTGCCGATACCGCGACGCTCCGACTGGATTTCCCCGAGCCGGACGCGGAAGCTGCACCTTCTCCTGCGACGCCGACCGCTGGCGATCCATGGGACTTTTGCCCCAACTGCGGCTCGCGCCTCCACAACGAGAGGTGCAAACGGAGGTGTCCCCGCTGCTTCTATTTTATGTCGTGCAGCGACTTCGACTGAGCTAGCGCTCCGCGGCGGCTTCCTCCCGCGCGAGCACGGCGGGGTCCCGATGCGCGGGGTCTCCCTCGCGACGGAGGTACCGGTTCCACCCGGCCACGAGCGCCGCCAGCCCGAGGGCGCCGACGAACGCCATCGCGGCGAACGCGAACGTCATCACCCACTGCACGCGCGAGAACGCCCGGAGGATGATCTGGTCGTTCGTGTCGCTCACCCGGATGGGCAGCACGAGGTCGGGGTCCGCGGCGTAGAGACCCTCGATCTCCTTCATGAACGCGAGCGGCAGCTCCACCCAGCGTTCAACGGAGTCCTGCGCGGCGGGCGGCAGGTACCGCAGGCGCACCATCCCGTGCGTGATTTCGCTCCGCTCGCGCACTTCGATGGCGGTCACGGCGGCGTCCACCGGCACGCCGGCCTCCGCGGTCTCGCGCTGCTCGAAGCCTCGCGGCAGCAGGAAGACGGCCACCGCCAGCGGGATGAGGGGAAGCACCCAGAGCAGGCGCGCGACGATGGGGTTCGAGAGGAAGTTCATGGCCGGGGCATCGGGTCCCGGCAAGAACGACTCCGCACGCGCGGGGTCTCTCGAAAAGGCGGGGAATGCGCCTACGCCGCGTAGAGGTACGGCTTCCACGTCTCGTCTAGCGTGCCGACGAGGTCGCGCATGTACATCACGTGGCTCGGCCGGAAGGGGCGCCTCGCGAGCGGCATCCCGGCCTCCTCGGGTGTGCGGTTGCTCTTCTTGTTGTTGCACGGCGTGCACGCCGCCACGAGGTTCTCCCAGGCGTCCTTCCCCCCTCGGCTTCGTGGAAGCACGTGGTCCAGCGTGAGCCGCTCCGCCGAGCCGCAATACTGGCACCGGTGCCCATCGCGGCGGAGCACGTTGCGCCGGGTGAGCAGCACGCGGCGGTACGGGACCCGGATGTAGCGTTTGAGCCGGACGACCGTCGGCCAGGG